>NZ_JBVJLD010000013.1:0-66224 GCF_055584905.1 Kitasatospora sp. NPDC088742
GTTCCAGCACTGCCCACTGGGCGTCCGTCAGATCTCCCCGAGCCATGGATCAAGATCATCGCATGACCTTGATCCACTTCTGAAACAGGCCCTAGGACGGCCACCAGTTGAGGCACGGCTGAAGCTTCATGCGGTCCAGGCTACCCCGGTGGCCCGGGCCCGGACAGGGACTTTCCGCCCGGTGTCCCGAGCTGCGGCCGACTGCGGTGCCCGGATCAGCGGTTGGGCACGTACCCGAGGTCGACCGGGGTCACGGTGCCGCGCCCGGCCAGCCAGTCCTGGCGGACCGCGGCCAGCAGCTCGGGCAGTTGCGGGGGCCAGAGGGCGTCGGCGGCCGGGTCGGCCAGCTCGTCCGGGGACCACCAGCGCGAGTCGAGGATGCGGTCGGTGGCGTGCACCGCGCTGACGTCCCCGACGGTGCCGCGGCGAGGGCCCCTGCTGAGGTAGACGTGCTCGTGCTGGCGGACCGGGATGCCGTGCCAGGTGAAGTCGTGCTCCCAGGTGCAGAGCAGCGGGCCGGGGGCCAGGTCGGTCCAGCCGGTCTCCTCCCAGAGCTCCCGGCGGGCCCCGGTGACCGGGGACTCGCCCTGCTCGATGCCGCCGCCCGGCATGGTCCAGTGGACGCCGACCTCGCTGTTGTCCGAGCGGAGCAGGAAGACCGCGCCGCCCGGTTCCAGTACGGCGGTCCGGGCCGCGCGTCGTGGGGTTCGCATCAGGTCACCCTGGCAGACCGCTCCGACCGTGACCACGGCATTTCCGTTGCACCGCCCGCTCCCGGCCCTACCCTGAGCGCATGATCCTCTTCCCCGTCGATCCGCTCACCCCCCGCCGCCCCGATCCGCACTTCCTGCTGGAGGCCCGCCGGGTCACCGAACTCGGCGGCGGCACCGTCCTGTTGGACCACGACGCCCTGCTGGCCGGGGACGTCCGGGAGGCGGTCCGGCAGGTCCCGGCGGGCGGCGGTCCGCTCTGGTACCGGGGGTGGATGATCCCGACGGCCCGGTACGCCGAGCTGGCGGAGGCGCTCACCGCGCGCGGGCGGCCGCTGCTGACCAGTGGCGCCTCCTACGCCGATGCCCACGAACTGCCGGGCTGGTACCCGGTGTTCGAGGGATCCACGCCGGAGAGCGTCTGGCTGCCGGGCGGCCCGGACCGTGGCGGAGCGGTCGACGGGGACGTGCTGGCGGAGGCGGCGCAGCGGCTGGGCGGGCGCGGGCCGGCCGTGGTGAAGGACTACGTGAAGTCCCGCAAGCACGAGTGGGACGAGGCCTGCTACGTGCCGGAGCTGGCGGACACGGCCGGGCTGCTGCGGGTGGTGCGGCGGTTCGAGGAACTCCAGGGGGAGTTCCTGGCCGGGGGTGTGGTGCTGCGACGGTTCGAGGAGTACCGGCGGGGTGCGGACGGCCGGGCGGTGGAGGCCCGGGTGTGGTGGCTGGACGGCGATCCGGTGCTGGTCGGCCCGCACCCGGACCAGCCGGACGCGCTGGTCCGGCCGGAGCTCGGCGGGGTGCAGCCGCTGGTGCGGTCGCTGGGCTGCCGCTTCGTCACCACCGATCTGGCGCAGTCGGCGGGGGACGGGGCGTGGCGGGTGGTGGAGGTGGGTGACGGGCAGGTGAGCGAGCTGCCGCGCGGGGCGGACCTGGGGCGGCTGCTGACGGCGTTGCTCTCCCGCACCGGCGGCTGACGGGGGCTCAGCTCAGCCGGTGGCCGGGGCCCTGGAGACGGCAGGGGCCCGGGACGGGGCGGGGGTTCGGTCCTCGGGCAGGTGGTGACCGCAGGAGAGGAAGACCACGGGGGCGCCGTTCTGCTCCACCATGCGGTCGAGGAGTTCCGCGAGCGCCTCCCGCCCGGGCGCGCCGACCCCGTTCACCAGCGCGCCGATCCGGCGGCGGGCCTCGGCGTAGAAGAGCTCCGCGAGCCCGGTGCCCTCGGGCGTGAGCACGACCCGGACGGCGCGGGCGTCGTCCGGTGCCGGTTCCCGGCGGACCAGTCCGCGCTGCGAGGTGCGGTCCACCAGCCCGGTCAGGCTGGACCGGGCCAGACCGAGCACTCCGCCCAGCTCACCCATCCCGTGCGGCCGGGCCATCAGCACGCAGAGCAGCTGCCCCTGTTGCGGGGTCAGGCCGAGCCCGCGGGCGGACTCGGCGTACACCTCGTTCACCAGGAAGGCGGACCGCACCAGGGTGCTGACCAGGTCCGGCCGCCCACCCGAGGAGGTCTTGGCCATCCGGCCAGGCTAGCACCGGCCGGACGGGCACCGGGGTACGAACTACCGCCCGCACCAACGGAATCCGGGCATCCGGTCCGGAGGTGGTCAGCGCCCGGCCCCGGCCAGCTCCGTCTGGACCTCCGCCGTGCGCCGTGCCGCCGTCCGCTGTGCCGCCGTCCGCTGCGCCGGGACGAACACCCGGCCGGCCGTCGGTGCCGTGCTCCGGCGGGCGACCAGCACCAGCGGGACGCCCACCCCCGCGAGCAGGCCGCCGAGCACCAGCCCCATCCCCGGGTACCCGGCGGTCGCCGCCAGGGCGGCCCCGGCCACCGGGCCGGCCGCCACCCCGAGCGAGGAGCCCGCCCCGGCCAGCACGGCCCACCGTCCGGCCCGGTCCAACCCGGCGGCCAGCGCGATCAGGTGACTGAGCACCAGCGGGTAGCAGGTGTTCCAGAGCACCTCGCCGACCGCGAACGGCAGCACCGATCCGGCGCCGCCCGCCAGCACCATGCAGAGCGCGATCACCGCCGTACCCGCCCCGATCGGCAGCGCCCTCCCGAAGCGGGAGCCCACCGCGCTCGCCACCGTCACCCCGAGCAGCCCGCCACCCAGCGCGGCGGCGAAGACCAGGCCGAGGGTCTGCTCGTCCAGGCCGACCCGGGCGGTGCCGATCTGGCCGCTCACGCCCCAGAGCGCGTTCTGCCCCATCGACCAGAGCAGCATCCCGCCGGCCAGCACGCAGCCCGCCCCCTTCCGGGGCAGGCCGCTGGTGGTCGACGTGCGCGAGGCCCCGAGGCTCCCCGGCCGCGGGCCGATCGCCGGCTGACCGACCGTCAGCCGACCCGTCGTCAGACCGGCCAGCAGCGCCCAGCCCGCGACGGCCGCGAACGGCATTCCGTGCCCGGCTCCGAGCCGGGGCAGCGCCACGAAGAGCACGGCGGCCACCGCCGAGGTGGTGAGCAGTCCGAGTGCCGAGCCGCGCTGGGGGTCGGCCGTGGCGGCGATGCCGGTGGAGGCCACCGCCGTCGCGGTGCCCGCACCGAGACCGGCGAGCAGGCAGCCGGCGAGCAGCAGCGGCAGGTGGTCGGCGAGCGCGGCCGCGGTGCCGCCGAGCACCAGCAGCCCGACCCCGGCCCGGGCCAGCCGGACGGGGCCGAGGCGTCGCACTCGGCCGGCCAGCAGCAGCCCGGCCGAGGCCGAGGCGAGCAGCAGCGCGCTGCCCACCGCCCCGGCCTGAGGGGTGCTCAGCCCGAAGGAGCCGACCAAGCGGCCCACCACGGTCGGCAGCAGGTAGGCGGGCAGGTACCCGGCGGAGAACAGCGCCACCAGCGCGGTGGTGGCCGCCCCGGAGGAGGGGCGGAGGGTGGTGGACCGTGCCTCGCGGGCGCGCGGAACCATGGGCGTGGCCTCTCGACCAGGGCGGACCGGGGTGGTGCTCCCGGCCTCTCGCGCGGTCGCCCGCCCTGTCTACCAGCCCTCCCCCGGGTGACGGCCCGTCAGAACCGTCCCGCAACCGCCGGGCTGCACAGTTGTGGTCCGCCCGAGATCGCTCCGTGATCGAACGACCTTGCCCCTGCTCCTACACCCGCTCCTTCTCGTACTCCTCGAACTCCTCCTGCTGCCCGTGGTGGTCGGCGACGAAGGCGCGCCACAGGCGGGCGTAGGCGCCGTCGAGCGCGAGCAGGGACTCGTGGGTGCCGTCCTCCACCACCCGGCCGCGGTCCAGGACGACCACCCGGTCGGCCCGCTCCGCGGTGGTCAGGCGGTGGGCGATCACCAGGGTGGTGCGGCCGCCGGCCAAGCGGTCGGCGGCGCGGTTGACGGCGGCCTCGGTGGCCAGGTCGAGCGCGGCGGTGGCCTCGTCCAGCAACAGGATGTCCGGGTCGACCAGTTCGGCCCGGGCCAGTGCTATCAGCTGGCGCTGGCCGGCCGAGAGGTTGCGACCCCGGGCGGAGACCCTGTGGTCGTAGCCGTCGGAGAGCCCGGTGATCATCCGGTGCGCGCCGACCGCCTTGGCCGCCGCCTCCACCTCGGCCTCGGTGGCCTCCGGCCGCCCGTACGCGATCGCCTCGCGCACCGTGCCCGCGAACAGGTACGCCTCCTGCGGCACCACGCCGAGCCGGTGCCGGTACTCGGCCAGGTCGAACGCGGACACGTCGGTGCCGTCCACCAGCACCCGGCCGCCGGTGACGTCGTAGAACCGCGCCACCAGCTTGACCAGCGTGGACTTGCCCGCGCCGGTCTCCCCGACCAGCGCCACGGTCTGCCCCGCCGGGACGTGCAGGTCGATGCCGCTGAGCACGTCCGGCCGTCCCTCGGCGGAGCCGTTGTAGGCGAAGCTGACGTCCTGGAAGGTGATCTCGCCGCGCAGCTTGCCGACCGGGACCGGGTCCTCGGCGGGCGGGGTGCTGGTCGGGGTGCGCAGCAGCTCGCGGATCCGGCCGAGGCCGACGGCGGCCTGCTGGTAGCCGTCGAAGATCTGCGAGAGCTGGTTGACCGGGGCGAAGAAGAGGTCGATGTAGAGCAGGTACGCGACCAGCGCGCCGATGGTCAGGGTGCCCGACTCGACCCGGGCCGCACCGACGATCAGCACCAGCGCGGCGGCCGTGCCGGAGAGGAACTGCACGAACGGGAAGTACAGCGAGATGTAGAACTGCGCGCGGTTGCGCGAGTCCCGGTAGGCGAGCCCGCTGGCCTCGAAGCGCCCGGTGTTGACGGTCTGCCGACGGAACGCCTGGACGATCCGCATGCCCGCGACGTTCTCCTGGAGCTCGGCGTTGACCGTGCTGATCAGCTCGCGGGAGCGCTGGTACTGGGTGCTGGACTTGCGGCGGAAGATCCAGGTCGCGACCGCCAGCAGCGGCAGCACGGCGAACACCACCAGGGCCAGGCCCGCGTCGATCACCAGCAGCGCGCCGAAGATGCCGAAGAAGGTCAGCAGGCTGACCACGGCGGTGACCACGCCGGTCTGCAGGAAGGAGCTGATCGAGTCGACGTCGGTGGTCATCCGGGTCATGATCCGGCCGGACAGCTCGCGCTCGTAGTAGTCCAGGCCGAGCCGGTTGAGGTGGGCGAAGATCTTCAACCGCAGGCTGTAGAGCATCCGCTCGCCGGTGCGGCCGCTGACCTTGGTCTCGGTGCTCTGCACCAGCCAGTCGAGCAGCACGATGGCCAGCGCGGCGAGCGAGGCGACCGCCACCCCGGACATCGCGGCCTTGCTGACGCCGTCGTCGATGCCGTGCCGGATCAGGACCGGCAGGCTGAGGCCGGCGGCCGCGTCCAGCGCGACCAGCAGCAGGGCGAGCAGCAGCGGGAGGCGGAACGGGGCGAGCATCCGGCGCAGGTTGAAGTCCGGGTCACCGGCTTCGGCCTGCTCGACCGGGATCGCGGGGGTGTCGGTGGCGGGGGGCAGTGCGGCGACCTTGGCCAGCAGCTCGGGGTCGGCGCCGGGCTTCTTCTCCGCCTTCTCGGCCTTGTCGGACTCGGCCTTGTCGGCCTTCTCGGCCCTGTCCGACTCGGGCTTGCCGGGCTTCTCGGACTTCTCGGTGAGGACGGCCCGGGTGGGCTCCGCCGGCGGGCGGGGCGTGTCGAGGACCTCGTCGGGGTTGCTGATCAGGGCCCGGTAGAGGGGACATCGGGCCTCGAGCTCCTCGTGCGTGCCGAGGTCGGCCAGGCTGCCGCCGTCCAGGACGGCGATCCGGTCGGCGAGTTGGAGGGTGGAGCGGCGGTGCGCGATCAGGAGGGTGGTGCGGCCGGCCGTGACGCCGTGCAGCGCCTGGTGGATCTCGGCCTCGACCTGCGGGTCCACCGCGGAGGTGGCGTCGTCGAGGAGGAGCACGGCCGGGTCGCTGAGGATGGCCCGGGCGAGTGCGATCCGCTGGCGCTGGCCGCCGGAGAGGGTGAGGCCCTGCTCGCCGACCTTGGTGGCGTAGCCGTCCGGCAGCTCCCGGATGAAGCCGTCGGCCTGGGCGGCCAGGGCCGCGGCCTCGACCTGCTCGTCGGTGGCGTCGGGGCGGCCGTAGGCGATGTTGTCCCGGACGCTCTCGGAGAAGAGGAAGCTGTCCTCCGGGACGATGCCGACGCTGGCCCGGACGGAGTCGAGCGTCAGCTCGCGGACGTCGTGCCCGTAGAGGCGGACGGCACCTGACGCGGCGTCGTAGAAGCGCGGCACCAGCTGGGCCACGGTGGACTTGCCAGAGCCGGAGGCGCCGACCAGGGCGAGCGTCTCGCCCTCGGCCAGCCGGAAGCTCAGGCCGCGCAGGACGTGGCCGCTGCCGCCCTCCTCGTGGGCGCCGTAGGAGAAGTCGACCCGGTCGAACTCGATGGCGGGCACCCCGGCGGTGCGGGGCAGCGCGGTGAGGTCGAGGGCGTCCGGGGTCTCCTGGACCTTCGGGCGCAGGTCGACCAGTTCGAGCACCCGCTCGACGCCGGCCCGGGCCTGCTGGCCGACGGTGATGACCATGGTGAGCATCCGGACCGGACCGGTGAGCTGGGCCAGGTAGGTCGAGAAGGCCACGAAGGTGCCGAGGGTGACCTCGCCCCTGACGGCCAGCCAGCCGCCGAGCGCCAGCACCGCGACCTGGCCGAGCGCCGGGACGGCCTGCATGGCCGGGTTGTAACGGCTGCTCAGCCGGATGGAACGGAGCCGGGCGGCGAACAGCTTGCGGGAGGCCGCCTCCAGCTTGGCCCGCTCCTGGGCCTCCTGCCCGAAGCCCTTGACCACCCGGACGCCGCCGACCGCGCCGTCCACCACTCCGGCCACGGCGGCTGCTTCCTGCTGCGCGGCCCAGGTGGCGGGGAAGAGGCGCTTGCGGCTGAGGGTGGCGGTCCACCAGAGGGCCGGACCCATCAGCAGCGCGATCAGGGTGAGCGGCGGGGAGAGCCAGAACATGACGCCCAGGGACATGCCGAACATCAGCACGTTCCCCGTCATCATCGGGAGCATGAAGAGCAGGCCGACGACCAGCTGGAGGTCGGAGGTGGCCCGGCCGACCACCTGGCCGGTGTCGAGCTCGTCCTGCCGGTCCCCGTCGAGCCGGGTGAGCGAGCGGAACAGGTCGGACCGCATGTCGTGCTGGACGTCGATGGCGAGCTGCCCGCCGAAGTAGCGGCGGACCTGAGTGCAGAGGAAGACCACCGCGGCGGCCACCAGCAGCAGGACCGCCCACGGGGTGAGCGGGCGGCTGTGGGAGGTGATGACGTCGTCGATGATCACCTTGGTGATCAGCGGGATGGTGGAGGTGACGGCCATGCCGACCAGCGAGGCGCCGAAGGCGAGCAGCACGCCGCGGCGGTGGCGCCAGCTGTAGCCCGCCAGGCGGCGCAGCCAGCCGGGCGCCTGGTCTTCGGATGCAGATCCGTGAGTCTCACGCATATTTAGGGATACTAACCATTTCATCGCTCGCCCCCCAGTGCTTATCCGGCGGGCCCCTCGGTGCGAACAGCCCGGCGACCGGACTGCTTCCCGGCCCGACCAGCATCACTCCCCGGCGCGGCGCGGCGGACCGGTCGGACGTACTCCGTACGGACCGCCGTTGGACCTAGGTCAGTGGGCCGACTGCTCGGCGGCGGCGGTGAAGGCCCCCTGGGCCAGGCCGTGCAGCAGGGCGGCCATGGCGGTGCGGGACAGGCCGGTGCGGTCGGCGCTGTGCGGGGTGGAGTTGAGCAGGCCGAAGACGGCGTGCACCACGGTGCGGGCGGTCGGCTCGGCGGCGGGCTCGGCCAGCGCGGGGTGGGTGCGCCGGACGGTGTCCACCCAGAGCTCGACGTAGGAGCGCTGGAGGCGGCGGACCTTGCGGCGGTCCTCCTCCTTGAGGTGCAGCAGCTCGCGGTCGTGCAGGGTGATCAGGTCGCGGTCGTCGAGGGCGAACTCGACGTGGCCGTCGATCAGGGCGTCCAGGGCGCCGTCCGGCGTACCGGCGTCACCCGCCCGGCGGCGGCCCTCCTCCAGCAGTCGCTCGCTGATGCCGATGAGGAGGTCGGCGAGCATCGCGTCCTTGCCGGAGAAGTGGCGGTAGAGCGCGGGGCCGCTGATGCCGACCGCCTTGCCGATCTCGTCCACCCCGACGCCGAGGAAACCCCGGGCGGCGAACAGCCGGGCCGCCTCGCGGCGGATCTGGTCCCGGCGCGGGACAGCGGGGGCTGCGGAGGCTGCGGGGACATTCGACATGACACCCATCGTAGACAGTGGGGTTATCCGTGGTTAACCTGAGGCCAGGAGTTAACGCTCATTAACCTGGGGCGGCTCCGGGCCTCGGGCTACCCGCACCGTCGGCCCGGGCCCGTCCGCTCTCCGAGGGCAAGGGAGCTCTGGGGATGGTCCTCTCTACTGCCGGGCTGCATGGACTGCATGGACTGCAGACCGGCCGGGACAGCAGCGCGATGCCGACGTTCGACCCGGCCGCCGCGCCCGCGCCCCGGCTGGAGAGCTCGGCCGACCCGGGCTCGGCCACGTACCGGGCGAACACCACCGCGCACCAGGCACTGGTCGCCGAACTGCGGACGAAGCTCGCGGCGGCCGCCGAGGGCGGCGGCGCCAAGGCCCGTGCCCGGCACACCGCACGCGGCAAGCTGCTGCCGCGCGACCGCGTCGACACCCTGCTCGACCCGGGCTCCCCCTTCCTGGAGCTGGCCCCGCTCGCGGCGGACGGCCTCTACGACGGCGCCGCCCCGGCGGCCGGCGTGATCGCCGGGATCGGCCGGGTCGCCGGGCGCGAGGTGGTGGTGGTCGCCAACGACGCCACCGTCAAGGGCGGCACCTACTACCCGATGACGGTGAAGAAGCACCTGCGGGCGCAGGAGGTGGCGCTGGAGAACCAGCTCCCCTGCGTCTACCTGGTGGACTCGGGCGGCGCCTTCCTCCCGATGCAGGACGAGGTCTTCCCGGACCGCGACCACTTCGGCCGGATCTTCTACAACCAGGCCCGGCTGTCGGCGGCCGGCATCCCGCAGATCGCGGCGGTGCTCGGCTCCTGCACGGCCGGCGGCGCGTACGTCCCGGCGATGAGCGACCAGGCCGTGATCGTCCGGAACCAGGGCACCATCTTCCTCGGCGGCCCCCCGCTGGTGAAGGCCGCGACCGGCGAGGTGGTCACCGCCGAGGAGCTGGGCGGTGGCGAACTCCACTCCCGCACCTCGGGCGTGACGGACCATCTGGCCGAGGACGACGCGCACGCGCTGGCCATCGTCCGGAACATCGTCTCCGGCCTGGGCCCGCGTGCCGCCAAGCCCTGGCCGCTCACCCCGGTCGAGCCCCCCGCCGTGGACCCGGCCGGGCTGTACGGCGCGGTGCCGGTGGACCCGCGCACGCCGTACGACGTCCGCGAGGTGATTGCCCGTCTGGT
This sequence comes from Kitasatospora sp. NPDC088742, assembly GCF_055584905.1. Lineage (NCBI taxonomy): Bacteria > Bacillati > Actinomycetota > Actinomycetes > Kitasatosporales > Streptomycetaceae > Kitasatospora > Kitasatospora sp. NPDC088742. The sequence goes on from NZ_JBVJLD010000013.1 coordinate 9,553, forward strand.
GGACGGCAGCCGCTTCGCCGAGTTCAAGGCCGAGTACGGGACCACCCTGGTCACCGGCTTCGCCCACATCCACGGCCACCCGGTCGGCATCGTCGCCAACAACGGCGTGCTGTTCGCCGAATCGGCCCTCAAGGGCGCGCACTTCATCGAGCTCTGCGACCAGCGCGGCATCCCGTTGCTCTTCCTCCAGAACATCACCGGCTTCATGGTCGGGCGGCAGTACGAGGCCGGCGGCATCGCCAAGCACGGCGCCAAGATGGTCACGGCCGTGGCCTGCACCCGGGTGCCCAAGCTGACGGTGGTGATCGGCGGCTCGTACGGCGCCGGGAACTACTCGATGTGCGGGCGGGCCTACTCCCCTCGCTTCCTGTGGATGTGGCCGGGCGCGAAGATCTCGGTGATGGGCGGTGAGCAGGCCGCCTCGGTGCTGGCCACCGTGCGCCACGACCAGCTGGAGGCGCAGGGCGAGGAGTGGCCCGGTGAGGCCGAGGAGGAGTTCAAGCGGCCGGTCCGCGAGCAGTACGAGCGGCAGGGCAACTCCTACTACTCGACCGCCCGGCTCTGGGACGACGGCGTGATCGACCCGATGGACACCCGGGCCGCGCTCGGCCTGGCCCTGACCGCCTGCGCCAACGCCCCGCTCGCCCCGGCCCGGCCGTACGGCGTCTTCCGCATGTGACGCTCCGTCAGGGTGGGTGCCGGGGACACCCGGTGTCCGTCCTGACGCATCGGACCGTCGCACTCCCGACCCGCTCACGAATCGCTCAAGACCCGCTCACGACCCGCTCAAGACCCGGAGGAACGCCTCCCATGTTCGACACAGTTCTGGTCGCCAACCGAGGCGAGATCGCGGTCCGGGTGATCCGCACGCTCCGCCGCCTCGGCGTGCGTTCGGTGGCGGTGTTCAGCGACGCGGACGCCGACGCACCGCACGTCCGGGAGGCCGACCTGGCCGTCCGGCTCGGCCCGGAGGGGCAGAGCGACAGCTCCGCCACCGAGACCTACCTGCGGGGCGACCTGATCCTGGCGGCCGCCCGCCGGACCGGGGCCCAGGCGGTCCACCCCGGCTACGGCTTCCTCGCGGAGAACCCGGCCTTCGCCCGGGCCTGCGCCGAGGCCGGGGTCGTCTTCATCGGCCCGCCGCCGGGTGCGGTGGAACTGATGGGCGACAAGATCAACGCCAAGGAGGCCGTCCGGGCCGCCGGGGTGCCCGTGGTTCCCGGCAGCGTCGGGCGCGGCGACGGGGCCCCGAGCGACGCCGAACTCACCGCCGCCGCGGCCGAGATCGGCTACCCCGTGCTGCTCAAGCCCTCGGCCGGCGGCGGCGGCAAGGGCATGCGGCTGGTCCGCGACCCGGCCGACCTGGCCACCGAGCTGGCCGCCGCCCGCCGGATCGCCCGGACCGCCTTCGGCGACGACACCCTGCTGCTGGAGCGCTGGGTGGACCGGCCGCGCCACATCGAGGTGCAGGTCCTGGCCGACACCCACGGCCGGACCGTGCACCTGGGCGAGCGCGAGTGCAGCCTGCAGCGCCGGCACCAGAAGCTGATCGAGGAGGCTCCCTCCGTCCTGCTGAACCCGGAGACCCGGGCGGCGATGGGCCAGGCGGCCGTCCGCGCGGCCGAGGCCTGCGGCTACACGGGGGCCGGCACGGTCGAGTTCATCGTCCCGGGCCTGGACCCCGACGGGCCCGCGCCCGAGGGCGTCATGGACTTCTTCTTCATGGAGATGAACACCCGGCTCCAGGTGGAGCACCCCGTCACCGAACTGGCCATCGCGGTGGGGGCCGACACCCCGGCCCCGGCGCGGCTGGACCTGGTCGAGTGGCAGGTGCGGGTCGCCTCCGGCGAGCGGTTGACGTTCGATCAGTCGGACATCTCCTTCCTGGGCCACGCGATCGAGGCCCGGATCTGCGCCGAGGACCCCGAGCGCGACTTCCTCCCGACGGGCGGTCAGGTCCTGCTGCTGGAGGACCCGCAGGGCGAGGGCGTCCGGGTGGACTCCGGCATCCAGCGGGGCACCGAGGTCGGCAGCCTGTACGACCCGATGCTCGCCAAGGTGATCGCCTACGGCCCGGACCGGGCGACCGCCCTCCGCCGCCTGCGGGCGGCCCTGGCCGACACCCGGGTGCTCGGCGTCACCACCAACGCCGGCTTCCTCCGGCGGCTGCTGGCCCACCCGGACGTGGTGGCCGGACGCCTGGACACCGGACTGGTCGAGCGCACGGTGGAGCAGACACCGGAGCTGCTGGCCTCCTCCTTCTCGGCCGCTCCGGGCGACGCCGGTGGGGGTACCGGTGCTGACAACGGTGCTGGCACCGGTGTGGGTACGGATTCTGACGGTGTGTCCGGCCCTGGCGCCGACGCCACCTCGGCCGGCCCGGCGGCGGACCGCTCCCCCGCCGAACCGCTCTTCCACGCGGCCGCGCTGGCACGGCAGTTGGGCCTCACCCCGGCCACCTCCGCCACGGGCTGGACCGACCCGTTCGCCGAGGCCTCCGGCTGGCGGCTCGGCGGCACCCCCGCCTGGACCGCCCACCGGCTCCGGCTGCCCGGCCAGGAGCCGGTGACCGTGCGGCTCCGGCCCGCGGCCGCCTCCGCCGGCGCGCCCGCCGCCTGGGACGCCCGCCTCGACGGCGGCCCGATCCGGACCGTCCGTGCCGCCCTGGCCCCCGAGCGGCTCCACCTCACCGTCGACGGTCTGCAGACGACCTTCGCGCACACCACCGACAACTCCGCCGCCGGAACGATCCAGTGGCTCGGCCTGGACGGCGACGCCTGGGCCGTGCACCCGTACGACCCGGTGGCCGACCACTCCCGTGGCGGCGACTCCCACCACGGCGCTCTGACGGCGCCCATGCCCGGCACCGTCACCGTGGTGAAGACCTCGCTGGGCGAACAGGTCCGCCGCGGCCAACCCCTGCTCGTCCTGGAGGCGATGAAGATGGAGCACGTGATCACCGCGCCGCACGACGGCACCGTCAGCGAGCTGCGGGCCGGCGCCGGCAGCACCGTCGCCATGGACGAGCTACTGGTCGTGGTCGAGCCCTCCGACTCGGCGGACGCCCTCACCACCGGGGAGGCGTCGTGACCACGGAGCCCGGCCGCACCGCCGACAGCTCGTCGGCCGCCGACACCTCGGCGGCCTCCGCCCCGGGTGAGCGCGAGCCCGACGCGCTCGATCTGGGCCTGCCCACCGTCGTCCCGGCCCCCGGCCTGCCCGTTCGGGTCAGTATCCACGAGGTCGGGCCACGTGACGGCCTTCAGAACGAGAGTTCACTCGTACCGGTGACGGTGAAGGCCGAGTTCATCGCCCGGCTCGCGGCCGCCGGGCTCGGCCGGGTCGAGGCGACCAGCTTCGTCCACCCCAAGTGGGTGCCCCAGCTGGCCGACGCCGAGGAACTGATGCCCCGGCTGGCCGGGCTGACCGACCGTCACCCGGGCCTGCGGCTGCCGGTGCTGGTGCCGAACGAGCGCGGCCTGGACCGCGCGCTCGCCCACCACGCCACCGAGGTCGCGGTCTTCGCCAGCGCCACCGAGACCTTCGCCCGGCGCAACCTCAACCGCTCGGCGGCGGAGGCCCTGGAGATGTTCAAGCCGGTGGTCGAGCGCGCCGCCGAGGCCGGGGTGCCGACCCGCGGCTACCTCTCGATGTGCTTCGGCGACCCCTGGGAAGGGCCGGTGCCCCAGGAGCAGGTGGTCGGGTTCGGCGTCCGGCTGCTGGAGCTCGGCTGCACCGAGCTCAGCCTCGGCGACACCATCGGCGTGGCCACCCCGGGCCAGGTCACCGCGCTGCTGGAGGCGTTCGACCGGGCCGGGGTGGGGGCGGACAAGCTGGCCGTCCACTTCCACGACACCTACGGCCAGGCCCTGGCCAACACCCTGGCCGCGCTGCGCTCCGGCGTCACCACCGTGGACGCCTCGGCCGGCGGCCTGGGCGGCTGCCCGTACGCCAAGAGCGCCACCGGGAACCTGGCCACCGAGGACCTGGTCTGGATGCTGCACGGCCTCGGCATCGAGACCGGCGTGGACCTGCGCTCGCTGGTCACCACCAGCGCCTGGATGGCGCGGCAGCTCGGCCGGCCGAGCCCGTCCCGGGCCGTCCAGGCCCTCGCGGGCAGCGTGGCGGCCGACTCCGCCGGCACTCCCTCCGCCTGAGCACCGCTCCCTCGCCACGTCACCCGGCCGCCCCGGCCCCGACCGACCCCAACTCCGGGCCCTGCGGCCCCGATCCAGGAGGATCACCATGCTCGACCACCGCTTGGACCGCGAGCACGAGGAACTGCGCCGCACCGTAGAGCAGTTCGCCAACGACGTGGTGGCCCCGAAGATCGGGGAGTACTACGAGCAGAACGAGTTCCCGTACGAGATCATCCGCGAGATGGCCCAGATGGGACTGTTCGGCCTGCCCTTCCCGGAGGAGTACGGCGGCATGGGCGGCGACTACTTCGCCCTCGGCCTGGCCCTGGAGGAGCTGGCCCGGGTCGACTCCTCGGTGGCGATCACCCTGGAGGCCGCCGTCTCGCTCGGTGCGATGCCGATCTACCGCTTCGGCACCGAGGAGCAGAAGCGGGAGTGGCTGCCCCGGCTGACCTCGGGCGAGCTGCTGGGCGCCTTCGGCCTGACCGAGCCGGAGGGCGGCTCGGACGCGGGCGCGACCCGCACCACGGCCCGCTACGACGCGGAGACGGACGAGTGGGTGATCAACGGCACCAAGTGCTTCATCACCAACTCCGGTACCGAGATGACCGGTCTGGTCACCGTGACCGCCCTGACGGAACCGATCGCTCGTTCGAGTGAAGACTCGGCTGGCCCCTCGTCAACTCGCGAGATCTCCTCCATCATCGTTCCCACCGGTACCCCTGGGTTCACCGTCTCCCGCAAGTACTCCAAGGTCGGGTGGAACGCATCCGACACCCGTGAACTCTCCTTCACCGACTGCCGGGTCCCCGCGGCCAACCTGCTCGGCGCCCGCGGCCGCGGCTACGCCCAGTTCCTGCGCATCCTCGACGAGGGGCGCATCGCCATCGCCGCCCTGGCCACCGGCCTGGCCCAGGGCTGCGTCGACCAGTCCATCAGCTACGCCGGCACCCGCCGCGCCTTCGGGCGCACGATCGGCGCCAACCAGGTCATCCAGTTCAAGCTCGCCGACATGGAGATGCGCGCACACACCTCCCGCCTGGCCTGGCGGGACGCCGCCTCCCGGCTGCTGCACTCCGAACCGTTCAAGAAGGAGGCGGCCATCGCGAAGCTGTACTCCTCGGAAGCGGCCGTCGACAACGCCCGGGAGGCCACGCAGATCCACGGCGGCTACGGCTTCATGAACGAGTACCCGGTCGCCCGCATGTGGCGCGACTGCAAGATCCTGGAGATCGGGGAGGGCACCTCCGAGGTCCAGCGGATGCTGATCGCAAGGGAGTTGGGCATCAACTCCTGACCCGGCTGCACGGGTGGGGCCGAACGCCCGGCCGGCCCCACCCCGCCACCGACCCCGCCGATCGTGCCACCGTCCGTGCCGCACCCGTCAGCTCGGTACGAGACCCACGTCGATCTGACCGTAACGGAGCAGAGCCAGGTCGAAGGCGGTCGGCGGCACCTGGATCACACCCGAGTAGGGGCCGCTCAGCTCCACCACCAGACTCACCCCGAAGGCGACCGAGGCGCCGACGAAGCACATCAGGACCAGGTTGCGACCGTTGGCGGTGAGCCCGATCACCGGCGGTGTCGCCAGGACGAAGACCGCCCCGACGAACAGTCCACCCAACACCACGTCCGGCACGACGGCCTTGGTGTCCGCCAGGCGTGCCGTCCGCCGCGCGTACACATCGGTCAGGTTCTTCACCACGTCCGCGCGGGCGGCCACTTCGGCCGCCGTGGTGGCCTCGGCGTGCTCGGCAGCCACCCGGGCCCGGTCGATGGCGTGCCAAGCCTCCGCGCTCCCCCGGCCGTGCTGCATCTCGTCCCACTCGTCCCTCACGACCAGCCCGGTGTAGGCCCGCAGCTGCTTCCTCACCTCGGCCCGGTCGACGTCCGCCAGGCTCTTCGCGGTCCAGTACGTCTCGGTCAGTGCCCTGGACTCCGCGAAGGTGTGCTGACGAGCCGTGTTCAGCTGCTGCCAGGCGCCGGCGATGCTGAACCCGGTGAACAGCGCGAAGAAGCCGAGCACCGCCGCACCCGCGAAGGAGAGGGCCTGCGGCGAGGTCTCACCCGCCCTGGAGCGCTCGGTCCGGCCGAGCAGCAGACCCAGCACCAGCGCCAGGAGCGCACCCGCCAGCGAGACCAGTGCCACCGTCCACATCCGACAACCTTCCCCTTCTTCTCGTCCTCCGCCAATCACCGCGCCGACCGGGAGAGTCTCCGGCTACGCCGGGCCGCCGCCGGGCCGACGACCCGTCAGCGTTGCGGTGACCGGGTCCCGAACGCTGCCGCCAGCACGCACAGCACCGGTAGGAGGATCGCCAACAGCAGCACCATCACCTCGTCCATGTCCCAGTCGTCCTCGTCCTCCGGCACCACTGCGGTCTCCGCCCCCAGGTCGAGGCCCGCCACCGTCGCCTGACCTGCAACCACCGCTGCTCCGGCGGGAGTTGCCCCAGCCCCCGGCCCGGAAGGGGCGGCGGGGGCAGGGGCACCGCCGGAGGCAGCACCCGCCTGGCCCGGGGCCGCCGCCGGTGAGGAGCCCCCCGCCACAGCCGTACCGCCCCCGAGGTCCGCCCGGAACGGACTGCCGAGCCATGGATACCGGTCGGCTCCCGGAAGGTAAGGCGCGAGGAAGCCGAACTGCCCCGGCCTCCCCGGCACCCCGTCGGCACTCACCCCTCCGGCCCCGCCCGTTCCGCCCGCGCCGGCCACGCCACCGACCGCATGGCCCGCCTGGGCTCCGTCCCGCCCTTGCCCATCGACCCCGCTCGCCGCGCCTCCGCCCTGCCCGGCGGTGGCGGCGCTGCCACCTACCTGACCGCCACCGCCCAAGGCGCCACCACCCGAACCACCTTGGGTGCCGGACTGGCCGCCACCCGCTCCACCCGCTCCACCCGCTCCTCCGGCACCACCTGAGCCGCCAGAACTGCCAGAGCCACCCGACCCTGCCGAGCCACCCCCCGAAGGAGCCGACACACCGTCATATCCACCCGCCGCCACGGCCGTCACCCGCCGCACCCCCAGCGGACGGCCGTCCTCCCCCACCGCGCCGTCGTCCACCACGCCCTCGGCCCGGACCGTCCCCGCCTGCCGTCCGGGGCTGGCCGTCCCACGGACCACGCACTCCACCGCATGCCCCGGCGCGAGTGAGTCCAGCACCGCACCGTCCGCGCACGAAACCGCCCCGACACCGGGGAGATCGGAGGAGAGCCTGATCCCTTCCACCGACGACTCCCCCAACACCTCCAGCCGGTAGCGCAGTTCGACAGATCCACGGGTCGGCCGCACCGCCCGTGACCGCGAGACCACTCCCGACCCGACGGGCCCTCCGGCCGGCACGAGGGCCATCCCCGACTCCACGCCCCGGTATCCGGCACGGGCCGTCGCCTCCGCTGCGGGCAACCCGGCCGGAGCCACCCCCTCCATCCGCACGGACGACTCCTGCACCCCGGCTCCGGCCACGAACCGGACACTGCACTCGACCGTTCCGAGCGGCGGCACCGCCACCGCACCACTCCCACCGCAGGCCGGGCGCCCACCGGGCACCTGGGGATCGTCGATCCGAGCGGTCAGGCCGTACTCGGCACGGTTCACGATCCGATAGACCCTCAGAATCGTTTCTCCGGCCCTGACTCTGACCGACACGCCCTCCGCCCCGTTGGTGCGCACGGCGAGCGACAGGGCGTTCCGGGCCTCGCCACCTCGCCGGCCCCCATCCGCGCCAACACTGGTATCAACACCGGCGGCCGGACAGCCCAGCAAGGCCGAGCCGACCACAGCCACCACCAACGAGGAGGAGGCCACACCCCCGCGCAGCCACTGCCGCTTCCGCAGTCGCCGCCGATCGGACGGACAGCTGCGCGGGGCGACAGGGTCGGGCCAGGGTCGAATGATCACTCCGCCATGCTTGCCCCGGTCCGGCCCGTCGCACTACATGCCGACGCCGTGTCAGCAAGCAGATTGACTCGATCGGCCCACCTACACCACCCAGCCAGGAAGGAAACCCGCCGGGGCCAGGGCTCAGGGAATGACGATCACAGGCCGGTTCGCCCGGCGCGCCAGCCGACCCGAGACGGATCCGAACAGCTTGCCCAGCAGCCCGTGCGTGGTCCCGACCACGATCGCGTCGGCGGCGTACTCCCTACCGACCTCCTCGATCTCGTGGCAGATGTCCCCGCCCCGCTCGACCAGGATCCAGGGCACGCCGTTGAGGTAGTCCGCGCACGCGAGCTCCAGGCCGAGGATCTCCGTGCGGTGGTCGGGCAGGTCCACGAACACCGGCGGTTCGCACCCGGCCCAGACGGTCGCGGGGAGCCGGTTGGCGACGTGCACGATCACCAGCCCGCACTGGGACCGGCGGGCCATGCCGACCGCGTACGCGAGCGCGCGCTCGCTGGAGAGCGAGCCGTCGAAGCCGACCACCACACCGTGCTGGAAGACCGGGTCGCAGGTCCGCGCGGGCTGAGCCGCGAGCTCCGGTCCACTGGTCCGCCCCGGGACGGCTCCTGCCGCACCGGTACCACCCGCGATCGTTCCGTCCGTCACCGCAGTCCCCTCACTGCTTCCACCACGACCCCCGCCCCGCCGGCCGAGCCACCGCTGGCGCGGCCACAGCCAGCCCCGGCGCACGACGTCCCGGCCCGGGACGGCCGCGGCCCGAAGGCCTGCGGTCCCTCCGGACCGTTCGGCCTCGTAGGTGTCCAGTTCATCCGACATCCCCGACATCCTCGACGTACCCGAACCACCGGGCGCATTCGGGTTCCCAGGGTGCAGCTCCCTCTCGATCCGGGCACCGAGAGCGGCGTCCGCCGGTTCGGGGAGCTCAAAATCGACCATGGCTCAAAGCTCTTCGAGTGAGATGGGCCGACAGAAGGGGGCACTGATGCCCGGGCGACAGGTCCACCCGAGACACCGAACCGGTCTCCGCCGAGCACCACCGAATGTGACCTGTTCCTCTCAGAGTACGACTGGCCCCGGGCCCCGCCCAGCGGCAGAGCCCGTGAACGGCAAGGAATCCCGCGAACGGAGTCGCGCGTTTCCGGTTCTTCACGCCCCACCTTCGAGCCCGTGCGCCAGGGCCTTCGGGGAAGGTTCCCTGGAGCTTCGCCGAGGAAGCCCCTGGACGCAACAGGGCCCCGGTACACCGTGATCCGACTGTCACCGTCCGATTGGCGCACCGGTAGTGCGGCGGTCCCGCCACCTCCGCCCGGCTCTCCCCTATATACGTGCACGTCACGTGCCCCGACCCTCCGGCGACGGAAACGGCGGCACGTTCCAGCCCCCGCCCCCGGCCAAACCTCCGTCCTCGCCGGACGTCCACCGGGCAACCGCTTCCGGCCAATTCGAGTCGGCACGGAGGGTAACGCGGCAATTGCCTGCTGCATACTCCGGCCTGCTGGCAGCATGCACCGCATGCCGCTGCTGCTGCTCGACCTCGACAACACCCTGCTGCCCCGGGACGCCGCCTTCCGCGCCTGGGCCCGGGACTTCCTGGCCGAGCACCGGCTGCCCGCCAACGACCTGGGCTGGCTCACCACCCTCGACGGCGGCGGCTACGTGCCGCGGAGCACCGTACTCGGGGCCGCCAAGCGCCGCTACGGTTTGGACCGCTCGATGGACTTCCTGCTCGGCCACTACCGACGGGGCATCAACTCACACATCCACTGCCCGTCCTCCCACCTCTCCGCGCTCAACGCCGCCAGGTCCGCGGGCTGGCTGATCGGCATCGTGAGCAACGGAGGCACCGACCCCCAGTTGGAGAAGATCCGGCGGGCCGGGCTGAACGCCCTGGTCGACGGTTGGGTGATCTCCGAGGAGGCCCGCTGTCTCAAGCCGGACCCACGGATCTTCGAGATCGCCGCCCAGCGCTGCGGCGTGACGCCCGCCGGCGACTGGACCGAGCAGACCTGGATGGTCGGCGACCACGCTCCCGCCGACATCGCCGGCGCCGAACTGACCGGCCTGCGCAGCGTCTGGCTCCACCACGGCCGCCCGTGGTCCGAGCCCGGCTACCGCCCGACCCTCAGTGCGGCCGGCCTCCCGGAGGCCGTCGGGCTGATCCTCTCCGCCCGGTCCGCCCCGGGCCCCGCGGCCGCCGCACGCCGCGCCGCCACCGCCTCGGCCGCCCGGGCCCGCCACGAGGCCCGCCACGAGGTCCGTCACGAGGTCCGGTCCAGGAGTCGGGCCGGGGCAGCCGACGTCACCCCGCTCCGTGCACCCACCGCGCCGAACGTACCGAGCCGGCCGAACGCCCCCGCCCCTATCGGGCTGCCGAACGCTAGCGCCACCAGCGCGTAGTGCCGCACTCCACGAACCCCAGCTGCTGGTACAGGGGTTCACCGAGCAGGGTGGCCACCAGGGTGAAGACCCGCCCCGGCTGCGCCGCGAGGGCTGACGAGAGGACGGCCCGTCCCAGTCCCATCGAGCGGTGGGACGCCAGGGTCGCGACCCAGTAGACGCCCACCGTCTCGCCGTCGTCGTACGTCATACAGGCCGCGGCCGGTGTGCCCTCGGCCCGTGCCAGCCAGGCCCGGCACCCCGACTCGGCCAGGATCGTGCTCGGCAGCACCACACCGGCGCGCCACGGCTGGTGGTCCTCCAGCGGAAAGCCGTCCACCACCACCCGCTCCAGCTCGGCGAGTTCGGCCGCGGTGCCGATCTCCTCGACCGTCACTCCCGGACGCAGCCGCGCCGGATCCACCTCCACCGCGGGCAGCTCCGGCTCACGGACCATGACCTTCATCGGACGGGTGGGTGTCTGCCCGCCCGCGGTGAAGTCGAGACCGTCGTACGGGTCCTCCACCACCATCCGCGTGGTGCCCCACTTCTCGAACAGCTCGGCCAGCTCAGCGTGCAGGCCCGCCGCCCCGGCTGACAGCCCGTCAGTCACAGCCGTCCCATCCGCAACCGCCCCGTCCGCAACCGCCCCGTCCATACCCGCCCCGTCCGCGCCCGCGGACCCGTAGGGGCGGGTGACCACCACGCGGTGGGGGTCGGTCGGATTCCTGGTGCACCGAACGGCGGCGAAGCCCTGCCTCCGCTCGGCCTCCCAACCGTGGGCGCGGGCTTGGGCCGACCAGAAGGCGGCGGCGTTGTCGTTGGCCTGTTCGAGTCGACCGATCTCCGTCATGTTCCGACCATACGATCACGACCCGCCGCCCCGTGGCCCAAACGGAACACCAGGTCACACCCCGCTCAGGGCCGGCTCGGCCGCCCTCCACCCCACCGACGCATCCGCGCCACCCAGCGCCCACCGGCGCACAAGCTGACGACGCACGCCCCCTTCACGGACCGGCGGTTTTCAGTCAATCTCGTTACCGGCGAGCACCGTTCGGCAAAGTCGCAGACCAGACCGCACGACGCGGCGCGTTCTCCGGCTCCGCCAGGCGGTCGGTCGTGCGGCAACCAGCCATCGAACTCCCCGCCCTCTTCACAGGGGGGTCGACGCCTGCCACGCTTCGTGATCGAATGCATCACGCCAAATTGCCATGTCGACATAGCGTCGGATGGTGAACTTGTCACAACGGTGACGGTCCACCCAGTAGATTCGATCTTGGCGAGCAAGGCGTGCAGGGCGAGCAGTTGGGCACCACGGCACCACGGCACCACCACACCACACCACCGAGGGGGCTGGAGCGCCTTGAGCAGGGTGAGCAGGAGCGACACGGGTCCTGGCGGCGGCCAGCCGTCGGCCGGCTTCACGATCCGCTCGTCGAGAGACACCGCGTCGCACCAGCCCCACCAAGCGCACCCGCCGTATCCGGGTTCGCACCCCGGCCCGCAGTACGGACCGCCGCACGGACAGCAGTTCGGGCACCCGCACGGACAGCAGTACGGCCCGCCGGCCGGCTCCCAGCAGGGCCCCCCTGCCCCCGCCGCCGCCCCGGACCAGCCGCTCCCGCCCCCGCAGCACACCAACTCCGCTGCCCGGCGCCCGGCTTCCGCCCTTGCTCCCCTAGCGGTCAGTCAGTCTCCGCACGGAGCAGCCCAGCTGACGCACAGCCAGTTCCAGCAGGGCCCCGGAAGCCATGGCGGCCACGGCGGTCACACCGCCCACGGATCCTCCGGCTCGATCGGCGCCACCGGAACCGCCGTCGCCGTCGCACCGCCCGCCACCCAGTCCGGCACCGGACTGCTCGGCCACAGCACCGCCCCGCGCAAGCTCTCCGGCCGTCGGCGCCGCGAGACGGTCGCCGTCCTGATCTTCGGCGGGGCCCCGATCTTCGAGAGCTCGATCCCGCTCTCGGTCTTCGGTGTGGACCGCCAGGACGCCGGGGTCCCCCGGTACCGCCTGCTGGTCTGCGCCGGTGAGGACGGGCCGCTCGCCACCACCGGCGGTCTCACCCTCACCGCCCCGTACGGCCTGGAGGCGCTCGCCCGGGCCGGCACCATCGTCGTCCCGGCCTGGCGCTCGATCTCGCAGCCGCCCCCGCCGGAGGCGATCGCCGCGCTGCGCAAGGCCCACCACGAGGGCGCCCGGATCATCGGCCTCTGCACCGGCGCGTTCGTGCTGGCCGCCGCGGGTCTGCTGGACGGCCGCCCGGCCACCACCCACTGGATGTACGCGCCGACGCTGGCCAAGCGCTACCCGAAGGTCCACGTCGATCCGCGCGAGCTCTTCGTCGACGACGGCGACGTCCTCACCTCCGCCGGGACCGCCGCCGGGATAGACCTCTGCCTGCACGTGGTGCGCAGCGACCACGGCGCCGAGGCGGCCAACGCCCTGGCCCGCCGCCTGGTGGTGCCCAACCGCCGCAGCGGCGGAGGGCAGGCCCAGTACATCGATCAGTCTTTACCTGAAGAGATCGGCAACGACCCGCTCGCCGAGGTCGTGACCTGGGCCCTGGAGAACCTCAACCAGCAGTTCGACGTCGAGGTCCTGGCCGCCCGCGCCTACATGAGCCGTCGCACCTTCGACCGACGGTTCCGCACGCTCACCGGCAGCGCCCCGCTGCAGTGGCTGATCACCCAACGGGTGCTCCAGGCCCAGCGGTTGCTGGAGGCGTCCGAGCTCTCGGTGGACGATGTCGCGCGCCGCTGCGGCTTCCGTTCCCCGGTCGCGCTGCGCGGGCACTTCCGGCGCCAGCTCGGAGTCTCGCCGGCCGCCTACCGGACCAGTTACCGGGCCAGGCGTCCGATCCCGACCGGCGGCAACGCGGCCGGGGGCATGGGGCCCGGGACCACCGGCGCTGCGCCGGGCCAGGCCGCCGTCCCCATGACGGTGCCGCCGCAGGCCCACCCTGCGGACCGTTCCGCCATGAGCCCGCACGGAGCGCAGCATCTGACGAACGGTCCGATGCGTCCCCTGGTCCCGGCCCAGGGCGGCCAGGGCAACCAGGCCCCGCAGCACGGCCACCCGCGCCCCGGCGGCGGCCCCGGTGCCAGGCCGCACGCACCGACCGCGCCCGCCGCCGGGTCCGGAGTCGGATCCGGGTCCGCGCAGGGCCAGGCGCCGGGCCACGCGTCCGGCCAGGCGTCCGGGGTCGAGCACGCCCACGCGGCCGCCGCCGAGGAGGGTTACACCAGCCCGGGCCACGGCCAGCCGACGGCCCGTGACCTGGCGCAGGGTCACCGCCCGGACGGCGCACCGGCGTCCGCGCCGCGCTCCGACCGGGCGTACCAGGAGCACCCCGAGCACGCCCAACACGCCGAACGCCCCGCTGCGGGCAGCGGCGCCGAACCCGCTCCGGGGCGACAACTGTCCGGGTCGAGGGATCGCGCCGTAGGCTGAGGGCGTGAATGACCGCCTGGTATGGATCGACTGTGAAATGACGGGGCTCGACCTCGACCGGGACGCCCTGGTCGAGGTCGCCGCGTTGGTGACCGACTCCGAACTCAACATCCTCGGCGAGGGCGTGGACGTCATCATCCGTCCACCCGCCGCCGCGCTCGAGAGCATGCCGGACGTGGTGCGCACCATGCACACGTCCTCCGGCCTGCTCGACGAACTGGAGAACGGCGTGACCCTGGCCGAGGCCGAGGCCATGGTGCTCGCCTACGTCCGCGAACACGCGCCCGAGGCCGGCAAGACCCCGCTCTGCGGCAACTCCGTGGCCACCGACCGGGGCTTCCTCTCCCGGGACATGCCGGCTCTGGAGGGACACCTCCACTACCGGATCGTCGACGTGTCCTCGATCAAGGAGCTGGCCCGTCGCTGGTTCCCTCGGGCCTACTACAACAGCCCGCAGAAGGGCGGTAACCACCGCGCCCTGGCGGACATCCGGGAGAGCATCGCCGAACTCCGCTACTACCGCGAGGCGGTGTTCGTCCCCCAGCCCGGTCCGGACACCGACGCCGCCCGGACGATCGCCGCCAAGTACCAACTCCCGACGACCTGACGGTCCGACGGCCTGACCAGCGGTCCTCGAACATCCGTCAGCGAAACCCTGGCGCGAGCACCCTCTCCGATCCTGTAGAGTTCTTCCTGTCGGAGCGGGAACGCCCCGGCAGATGGTGGGTGTAGCTCAGTTGGTAGAGCACCTGGTTGTGGTCCAGGTGGCCGCGGGTTCGAGTCCCGTCACTCACCCCATCGCCTTCAGGCCCTGGTCTCAACGGACCAGGGCCTGAAGGCTTTTCGCGTTCCGTCGACGGGGGGAAGTACTACCCTCATTTCCTACCGGCTAGTAACATCGCGTCCATGACCATGACCCAGATCGGCCAGCTGCTCGACTCCACCGTCCCCATGGCCCACACCCTCGGCCTGGAGTACCTGGAGACCACCCCCGAGCGCGCCGTGCTCCGCCTCCCGGACCGGCCCGAGTACCGCAACCACGTCGGCGGCCCGCACGCCGGTGCGATGTTCACGCTGGCCGAGACCGCCAGCGGCTGCATCGTGCTGGCCGCCTTCGGCGACCAGCTGGGCCGGGCCGTGCCACTGGTCGTGAAGACCGAGACCGCCTACCTCAAGCTGGCCAAGGGCCCGCTCACCGCCACCGCGACCCTCGGCCGCCCGGTCGCCGACGTGGTCGCCGAGCTGGACAAGGGCGAGCGCCCGGAGTTCGAGGTCACCGTGGACGTCACCCGCGAGGACGGCGACGTCACCAGCACCATGAAGATCTCCTGGACGCTGCGCCCGAACTCCTGACCCGGAGTCAGGCCGGGCCCGGGTGAGCCACCTCACACTCACCCGAGCCCGAGCCCGAGCCCGAGCCCGAGCCCGAGCTGAGCCCGAGCCGAGCCCGAGCCCACGCAGGTGCCTGAGCCCGAGCCCAAGACGTCACGCCGAGTCCCGCACCACCAGCTCGGTCGCCAGCACCACCTGCCGCCGCGCCCGCCCCCGCTCGGCGATCTCGTCGAGCAGCAGCCGTGCCATCGTCCGGCCCATCTCCTCGATCGGCTGCCGCACGCTGGTCATGGCCGGCTCGGTGTGCCGGGCCACGATCGAGTCGTCGAAGCCGATCACCGCCACGTCGTCCGGCACCCGCCGCCCGGCGGCCCGGAGCACCTGCATCGCCCCCGCCGCCATCACGTCCGAGGCGCAGAACACCCCGTCCACCTCCGGACGGCGCGTCAGCAGTTCGCGCATCGCCAGCCGCCCGCCCTCCTCGGTGAAGTCGCCGAGCACCACCAGCTCCTCCCGGAACGGGCGGCCGGCCTCCTCCAGCGCCCCCCGGTACCCGGCCAGCCGGGCCCGGGCCACCTCCATGTCCATCGGGCCGGTGATGGTGGCGACCTGTTCGCAGCCACGCCGCAGCAGGTGCCGGACGGCCATCCTGGCGCCGCCCGCGTTGTCCGCGTGGACGTAGCTGAGCGGCTCCAGGTCGCCGCGGCGCCCGGCCAGCACCGAGGGGATCTCCAGGCTCTCCAACAGGGCCGGCAGCGGGTCGTCCTGATGCACCGACACCACGAGTACGCCGTCCACCCGTTGCGCGGTCAGATAGGCCGAAAGTCGTTCCCGCTCGCGCTGGTTGCGGACCAGGATCAGCAGCAGCTGCATGTCGGTCTCGGCGAGCTCGGCGGAGACCCCGCTGATGATGTCGGAGAAGTACGGCTCCGAGAACAGCCTGGTCTCCGCCTCCGGCACCACCAGGGCGATCGAGTCGGTCCGCGAGGTGACCAGGGTGCGGGCGGCCCGGTTGGGGACGTAGCCGAGCTCGGCGATGGCCGCGTTGACGGCCTCGCGGGCCTTCTCGCTGACCCGGGGGGAGCCGTTGACCACCCGGGAGACGGTGCCCCGGCCGACGCCGGCGAGGGCCGCGACCTCCTCCAGGGTGGGGCGGGCCGTGGTCCGGCCGGCCCCCGGTTCCCCTTGGGGCCCCGTCGGGCGCTGTGCGGTGGTCTGGCTCATCGCTCACCTCGTGGGACGCGTACGTGATCGGGGGTCTCTGCTGCTCATTGTGGCCGGTGGACGTCCCTTCCCGACCGCCCGGTACCGGGTGGTCGGCCCCTGCCGCCCCGCCGGGGCCCGGGACACGCTCCGGCAACGGTTGTGACACCTGCTCTTGACACCCGCCCCTGCCAGCCAGCAACCTTCCGGCATGCCTTCCGTGGGAGCGCTCCCATGCAGCGACTCCCAGACTCTACCGGCCAATTCCGCGCAATACAGCACCCTGCCCCACCCGGACCAAGGAGAACGTCATGCGCCCCACCACCTCCCGCCCCCGCAGAAGCGCCGCGCTCACCGCGACCACCGCCACCCTCGCCGCCACCGCCCTGCTGCTGACCGGCTGCTCCAGCTCCGCCAGTGACACCCAGGGCGGCGGTGATGCCAACGCGAAGATCACTCTCAGCCTGGGCGACTTCGGCACCTTCGGCTACCAGGAGGCCGGGCTCTACGAGGAGTACATGGCGGCGCACCCGAACATCACCATCAAGTACGAGACCGCGCAGGACGGCCAGAAGTACTGGGACGCGCTGACCACCCACCTCGCCGCCGGCAGCGGCCTGGCCGACGTCCAGGCCGTCGAGGTCGGCTACATCGCCCAGGCCACCGGCAAGTTGGCGGACAAGTTCGTCGACCTCGGCAAGACCGACGGGGTGAGCGCGGGGGCCTGGCTGCCGTGGAAGTCGCAGCAGGCGACCACCGCCCAGGGCGCGCTGATCGGCCTCGGCACCGACATCGGCCCGATGGCGATCTGCTACCGCAAGGACCTGTTCCAGCAGGCCGGGCTGCCCTCGGACCGGGAGGCGGTCGGCGCGCTCTGGGCCGGGGACTGGTCGAAGTTCGTCGACAAGGGCAAGGAGTACCAGGCCAAGGCCCCGGCCGGGACCTTCTTCACCGACTCGGCCAGCGGCCTGTTCAACGCGGTGATCTCCAGCAACACCCAGCAGTACTCGGACACCTCCGGCAAGCTGGCCGTCAAGGACAGCGCCACCGTGAAGAAGGCCTGGGACCTCTCGGTCTCCGCCTCGCAGGCCAAGATCAGCGCCGGGCTGCGGCAGTTCCAGAAGCCCTGGGAGTCGGCCTTCGCCAACGCGAAGTTCGCCACCGTGGTCTGCCCGTCCTGGATGACCGGCATCGTCAGCAAGCAGTCCGGCGAGGCCGGCAAGGGCAAGTGGGACATCGCCAAGGCGCCGGTCGCCGCCAACTGGGGCGGGGCCTTCCTGACCGTGCCGAAGGCGGGCAAGCACACCAAGGAGGCCGCCGCACTGGCCGCCTGGCTGACCGCGCCGGAGCAGCAGGCCAAGGTCTTCACCAAGGTCGGCAACCTGCCCTCGACCTCCGCCGGCCTCCAGCTCCCGGCCGTTCAGTCGGCCAAGCTGGACTACTTCGGCGACACCCCGACCGGCCAGATCTACGCGGCCGCGGCCGGTGCCATCCAGCCCGCCAAGATCGGCCCGGACGACGGCACCGCGAAGACCATCATCACCGACAACGGCGTCCTCGACATCGAGGAGCACGGCACCGACCCGGCCAAGGCCTGGCAGAACGTGCTGAAGGCGATCGACGACAAGATCACCAACTGACGCCCGACGCCCACCCGTTCCGAGCTGCCACCCCGGCCGGCCGGCGCCTGACGGCCCGCCGGCCGGGGTGGTGCCCCAGCCACCACCCCGGGAGGACGCCCCGTGGCCACCCCTGCCCCACCCCGTACCCAACGAAGCAGCAACCGGCCGCCGGCGACGTCGAGTTGGCGCTCCCGGTTGTACCGGCTCGACATCAAGGCCGCGCCCTACGCCTACATCGCCCCGTTCTTCCTCTGCTTCGCCGCCTTCGGCCTCGTCCCGCTGATCTGGACCGGCTGGCTCTCCCTGCACCAGGTGGACCTGCTCACCCCGGACGTCATGGAGTGGCGCGGCCTGGGCAACTACACCCGGCTCTGGTCGAGCGAGCAGTTCTGGACCGTGCTGCGGAACACCTTCACCATCGGCGTCCTGTCCACCGTCCCGCAGCTGCTGATGGCCCTGGGCCTGGCCCATCTGCTCAACTACCGTCTGCGCGGCCGGAGTTTCCTCCGGGTCGCGGTGCTGGCCCCGTACGCGACCTCGATCGCGGCGGCCACCCTGGTGTTCGTCCAGCTGTTCAACCCGGACTACGGGATCGTCAACTGGGCGCTCACCTCGCTCGGCTTCGACCGCACCGACTGGTTCGCCGACACCTGGCCCTCCCAGATCGCCATCGCCACCATCGTGACCTGGCGCTGGACGGGCTACAACGCGCTGATCTACCTGGCCGCGATGCAGGCCGTTCCGAAGGACCTCTACGAGGCGGCCAGCCTGGACGGGGCGTCCCGCTGGCAGCAGTTCACCCGGATCACCATCCCCTCGATCCGGCCGACCATCCTGTTCACCGTCATCGTCTCGACCATCGGCGCCACCCAGCTGTTCGGTGAGCCGATGCTGTTCGGCGGCGGGGTCGGGGTGAGCGGCGGCTCCGCGCACCAGTTCCAGACGCTGAGCCTCTACCTGTACGAACTCGGCTGGCCCAACCGCCAGTTGGGCCGCGCCTCGGCGGTGGCCTGGACGATGCTGCTGATCCTGCTGCTGGTCGGCGCGGTCAACCTGCTGATCGCCCGCCGCAACCGCGCCAAGCTGGGAGGCTGAGCGATGAGCACCCTGACCACCCCCTCCGCCGCACCCACCAACACATCCCGGCCGGCCCCCGCCGCCAAGCGGCGCTTCCGGGCCGGGGCCGGGGACCACGACCGGGCGGGGCCGATCTCCTACCTGCTGCTCGGCCTGGCCGCGGCCGTCTCCCTCTTCCCGCTCTACTGGACCTTCGTGGCGGCCAGTCACACCGGTGAGCGGGTCGCCCAGTCCCCGCCCCCGCTGCTGCCCGGCGGCTCGCTCTGGGCCAACATCTCCACCGTCTGGGACCAAGCCGCGATGGGGCAGGCGCTGCTCAACTCGACCATCGTGGCCGGGCTGGTCTCGCTCTCCACGGTGGCCTTCTCCACCCTGGCCGGATTCGCCTTCGCCAAGCTGCCGTTCCGGGGCCGGAACGCGCTGCTCACCCTGGTGGTGGCGACCATGACCATCCCGCCCCAGCTGAGCGTGATCCCGCTCTACCGGATCATCACCGACCTGCAGTGGGGCAACCAGCTCCAGTCCGTCATCCTGCCCTCCCTGGTGGCCGCCTTCGGGGTCTTCTTCATGCGTCAGTTCCTGGCCGAGGCCCTGCCGGTGGAGCTGATCGAGGCCGCCCGGGTGGACGGCGCGCACAGCCTGCGGATCGTCTGGCACGTGGTGTTCCCGATCGCCCGCCCGGCGATGGCGGTGCTCGGCATGCTGGTCTTCGTGCAGTCCTGGAACGACTTCTTCTGGCCCTTCGTGGTGCTCACCCAGCAGAACCCCACCGTGCAGGTCGCGCTCTCCGCGATCGGCGGCGGCAGCGCGTACGACATCAACCAGGCGGTCATCATGACCGGAGCCCTGGTCGGCACCCTGCCACTGCTGCTGATCTTCGCCGTACTGGGCAAGCACATCGTCGGCGGCATCACCGCCGGCGCCGTCAAGAGCTGACCACCGTCAGCTCCCTCCAACTTGGGAGCGCTCCCGCCATGACCGTGACCGAACCCAGTCCGCTCAGCACCGGCCCGGCCTTCCCGCCCGGCTTCGCCTGGGGCGCCGCCACCGCCGCCTACCAGATCGAGGGGGCCGCCGCCGAGGACGGCCGCACCCCCTCGATCTGGGACACCTTCAGCCACACCCCCGGCAAGGTGGCCGGCGGCGACACCGGCGACATCGCCGTCGACCACTACCACCGCTTCCGCGAGGACGTCCGGCTGATGGCCGAACTCGGCCTCACCACCTACCGGTTCTCGCTCTCCTGGCCGCGCATCCAGCCCACCGGCCGGGGCCCCGCGGTCGAACGCGGCCTGGACTTCTACCGCGCACTGGTGGACGAGCTGCTGGCGAACGACATCACCCCCGTCGCCACCCTCTACCACTGGGACCTCCCCCAGCACCTCGAGACCCCGTCCACCAGCGGCTCCGCCGCGGGGGGCGGCTGGCCCGCCCGGGAGACGGCTTACCGCTTCGCCGACTACGCCGCACTGGCCGCCGAGGCGCTCGGCGACCGGGTCACCACCTGGACCACCCTCAACGAGCCCTGGTGCAGCGCCTACCTCGGCTACGGCTCCGGCGTGCACGCCCCCGGGCGCACCGACCCCGCCGACGCGCTCCGGGCGGCCCACCACCTCAACCTCGGCCACGGCCTGGCCGTCGGCGCCCTGCGCTCCGTCCTCCCCCGCACCGCGCAGCTCGCCGTCTCGCTGAACCTGCACCAGATCCGCCCGCTCAGCCAGGACCCCGCCGACCTGGACGCGGCCCGCCGGATCGACGCCGTCGGGAACCGGATCTTCACCGGCCCCATGCTGAACGGCGCCTACCCCGACGACCTGCTGGCCGACACCGCGCACCTGGTGGACTGGGACACCCTGGTGAAGCCGGACGACCTGGCCGAGATCGCCCGGCCGATCGACCTGCTGGGCATCAACTACTACACCCCGACGGTGGTTTCGAGCACCGCCAACGCCGCGCACCTGCCGCGCCACGACGGCCACGGGGCCAGCGAGCACTCCCCCTGGCCCGGCGCCGAGGAGGTGGCCTTCCACCTCGCCCCCGGCGAGGTCACCGCGATGGGCTGGCCGATCGACCCGAGTGGTCTGACCGACCTGCTGCTCGCGGTCCACCGGGCCCACCCCGGCCTGCCGATGCTGGTGACCGAGAACGGCGCCGCCTTCGAGGACCGGGTCGGCCCCGACGGCACCGTGGACGACCAGGACCGGATCGCCTACCTGCACGGCCACCTGGCCGCCGTGGCCCGGGCGGTGGAGCTCGGCGCGGACGTGCGCGGCTACTACCTCTGGTCGCTGCTGGACAACTTCGAGTGGGCGTACGGGTACGCGAAGCGCTTCGGCGCCGTGCACGTGGACTACGCGACGCTGGCCCGCACCCCGAAGGCCAGCGCGCGCTGGTACGCCGAGGTGATCCGTACCGGAACGCTCCCGGCGCGCGAGCAGCAGTGACCTGACGGGGCGTGACCTTCGCGGGTGGGGCGTCGTTCTCTGTTGACGTGCGAGCAAACCACGTGGCGCAGCCGCGAGTCGAGGGACCGGACGGCGAGTGTACGGACTCCGGGGCGGAGGCCGGAGCGGGTGGCGGGGCGGGCGCCGGTGCCGGTGCGGGGCGGGGGCGGCTGCCCCGGCCCCGCACCCGGACCCTGGCGGCCGGTGGCGCGGTGCTCGCCCACGTCTGGGGCCTCGGGCTCGGGGTGGGCACCGCGTACGCCGCGGACGGCTCGGCGGTGGCGGGGCTGCTCGGCCCCGACCTGGTCCAACGGGCGGACGCCCCGGCCCTGTTGGGCCAGCTGACCGGGGTAGCGACCCCGGTGCTGGAGCAGCAGACCGCCTCGGTGGCCAAGGCGTTGCAGGAGCGGATCAAGACCGACGGACTGCCGCTGCCCGGCCAGGCCACCACCGTGCCGGACGCGTTCGCCATCGCGGCGGTGCTGCTCCCCACGGTGCCGCCGCAGCCGCGCGGCGACCAGCCGCGGGCCTCCCGCTCCGCCGCCGAGGACCAGCCGGGGGCTCAGGCGCCCGGGGCCCGGCCCAGGATCGAGACCCCCGCCGCTCCGGGCCCCGCCGCCGGGGCGGTGCGGGCCCCGGCCGGCAGCGGCGGCCCGGCGGCGCCCGTCGTCCGGACGGCCACCGTCCAGCTGCCGCAGGGCGGTTGGGGCCTCGCCGTACCGGAGGAGGAGGTCACGCTGGCCGCCGCCACTCCGGTGGAGACCGAGGGTGAACTGACCGCCGTGCTGGTGCCGATCGCGGCCGGGATGCTGCTCACCGGGGCGGCGATGTACAAGCACAAGGGCCTGCCGCGCGGCCACTGACCACGGGCCGAGGGCGCAGCGCCGGGGGTCAGCGGAAGACGCCGGGCGGCGGGGTCGGGGACGGCGCCGCCGTGGCGTCCGTGGCCGGGAGCGCCCCGGCCGTGAAGTCGGCCAGCCCGCGGCCGTGTTCGATCCGGCCGAGGTAGGAGTCGGAGGCCACCCGGCGGCCCAGGTCGTCCAGCGGGAGCGGCTGCTGGGCGGCCGCCAGGATCAGGTTGCCGAAGCGCTTGCCGCGCAGCACCGCCGGGTCGGCGATCAGGCAGACCTCCGGGAAGGCCGCCAGCAGGGTGGCCACCTGGGAGCGGGCGAAGGGCAGAGCACCGCCGTCGGCGATGTTCACCGCGTACCGCCCGCCGGGGGCCAGCGCGGCGGCCGCCAGGGTGGCAAACTCCACGGTGGCGCAGTGGGCCGGGGTCCGGGCGCCGGAGAAGACGTCGGCGATCACCAGGTCCACCGAGCCCTCGGGGGTGCGTTCCAACACCGCACGGGCGTCCGACCCGCGCACCTTGATCTGCCAGCCGCGCTCCAACGGCAGTTCAGTGCGCACCAGTTCGGTCAGCTCGGGGTCGATCTCGGCGACCTGCTGGCGGGACCTCGGGCGGGTGGCGGCGGTGTAGCGGGCCAGGGTGAGCGCGCCGCCGCCGAGGTGGAGCACGGTGACCGGGCGGCCGGGCGGGGCCGCCAGGTCGATCAGGTGGCCCAGGCGGCGCTGGTACTCGAAGCCGAGGTGGGTCGGGTCGGCCAGGTCGACCAGGGACTGCGGAGCGCCGTCCAGCAGCAGCGTCCAGGCCCGGGCGCGGTCCCGGTCGGGCACCAGCTCGGCCAGGCCGGAGGCGACCTTGCGGGCCAGCGGCCCCTGGGCGTGGGTACGGCCCTCGGCGCCGGTGCTGCTCGCGGGGCCGGCGGCGGCCGGCTCGGTCTCGGTGCGAGCCCGACCGGCCCGGTTGCGTCCCATGCCGGCCATTATCGCCGGACGGCGGGGCGGAGACGGGCACCGGCTCGGCGGCGGCCCGGCACCGGCCCGGCGGGCGCGCAGTGCGGAGCCGCAGGTCAGCGGCCGGGCAGGGAGGAGGAAAGCGGGCTCAGAACGGCCCGAGGCCCCCGGCGGCCAGGGTGCAGGCGGCCTCGCAGAGGGCCGAGCGGAGCACCCAGGGGTCGGTCGGACGGGCCAGCGCGGTGGGGCCGGAGGGCGGCATCACCCAGCGCGGGTCGGTGGCGGGGAGCAGCCGGGCTCCCGGGGTACAGGAGGTGCCGGGCAGGTGCCACTGCCCGGCCACCCCCGCGGGGACGAGGAACGCGATGGCGGTGCCGCCGTCGCTCTGCAGGACCGTGCCGCAGGCGCGGCGCAGGCGCAGGATGTCCACCGTCTCCAGACCGTGCCGGACCGCCACCGTGACGGTGTCGAAGCCGGCCTGGGAGGAGGGCAGGACGGGCACCGCGGGCGCGGCCGCCAGCAGCGGCCGGCGGGCCCTGGGGGTGGCCGGGACGGTGATGTGACGGTACTGCGGAAGTCCGGCGGCCATGGGCCCTCCTGTCTCCTCGTCAACTCGGCGGCCCCGGCCGCTCGCCCGGATGCGCCGGACGGCGTGGGGTCGGCCAGGGGCCGCCATGTATCAGGACAACGCGAAAGGGTGCCGAAAGGCCACGGGCTGACGTACAGCAACCGATGGCGCTTCATGGCATTTCAGAGCAACTCTGTCCGGTTTGTGGCTAATTGACCGTACATCACCCCACAACCGGACGTGTCCGGTCCGTGACAGTCGGTACTCTCTGCGCTGGATCGAGACCCCCCAGCTCGGAGCGCAGCACGATGGCAGCCACGAGACCACCCGTCCCCAACGCCACCATGCGAGCGCTCCGGGGTGACCTCTCGCCCGGCGAGTTCGCGCTCGCGGTCCGACGGGCCGCCCGGGAGATCGGCGAGCACGTCTCCTGCGACGCCCGCTACGTCGGCCGGGTGGAGTCCGGCGAGATCCGCTGCCCCAACTACGCGTACGAGCGGGTGTTCCGGCACATGTGGCCCGACCGCACGCCGGCCGAGCTCGGGTTCATCCCGCGTACGGCGGTCCGCCGCCGCGCGGCCGACCCGCCGTCAGTCCCGGGTCCGAGGCTTCGTCCCGGCGGGCTGCCGCCGCTGGACGACTCGTACCTTCCCGACGAGGAGAACGACGACTTGCGTCGCCGAACCTTCCTGACCGGCGGACCGGCCGCCGTCCTGGCCCCCACCGTGCCGGCCCCCACCGCACTGGCGCCCACCTCGCTGGCCGCCGCCCTCGGCCTGGACCGCCCCGCCCTGGCGGCCCCGCGCTCCGCCGCCCCCGGCCACACCGTGCCGCCCCCGCGCCGGGTCGGCGCCGCCGAGCTGCGCGGCGTCGAGCAGGCCGTCCGGGACATCCGGCTGCTGGACGACGTGCACGGCGCCGACACCCTGTTCGAGCTGGCCGGCCAGTCCCTGCGCAGCGCGTACGTGCTGCTCAACGACGGCGACTACGGCGCCGCCACCGAACGCCGACTCCAGTCCGGCGCGGGCGAGTTGGCCATCTCGGTGGGCTGGCTGGCGCACGACTCGGACCGCACCGTGGAGGCCCGCTCCTTCTACGCCGAGGCGCTGGCCACCGCCCGGATGGCCAACGACCCGGCCCTGGAGGCGCACGTCTTCTGCAACAGCGCCTTCCTGGCCCGGGACACCGGCCGGGCCCGCGAGGCCCTGCGGGCCGCCCAGGCCGGGCAGTCCGCGGCCCGCCGGCTCGACTCGGCCCGGCTGCTCTCGCTGCTGGCCATGCGGGAGGCCGGGGCGTGGGCGCTGCTCCGCGACCGGGGGGCGTGCGAGCGGGCGCTCGGCCGCGCGTACACGCTCTTCGACCAGGGCGAGGCAGAGGCCGACCCGGAGTGGATGACCTTCTTCGGCGAGGCCGAGATCGCCGGGCTGGAGTCCCAGTGCTGGTCCGCGCTGGAGGTCTGGGACCGGGCCGGGCTGCTGGCCCGTCAGGCGGTGGACCTCCAGGAGCCGCACTTCGTCCGCAACCGGGTGCTCTACACCGCCGAGTTGGCGCACGACCGGCTCGGGCTCGGCGACCTGGCCGGGGCCGCCGCACACGCCTCCGAGGCCACCGCGCTGCTGGGCGAGGTCCGTTCGGCCCGGATCCGGGCCATGCTCTCCGGGACGGCGCGGCGGCTGCGGTCGCACCGGGCCGTCCCGGAGGTGGCGGCCTTCCTGGCCGCGTACGAGGCCGCCTGACGGCGGGTCGGTTCCGCTACTTCCCGAGGTGGGACTGGTCGTTCCAGAGTTCGACCGCCGGGGCGCCGTACTCCCAGGAGAGGACCGAGAGGGCGGCGGTGCCGAGCTTGAACCGCTGCGCGTACTCGGGCGGCAGGCCGAGCCAACGGGCCGTCATGATGCGGAGCAGGTGACCGTGGGCGAAGACCACCACGTCGTGGTCGGCGCAGTGCATGGTGGTGGTGTCCGGGTGCGGGGTGCCGTGCTCCTCGTGCAGGCTCGCCAGGAAGGCGTCCACCCGGGCCGCCACCTCGGACAGCTTCTCGCCGCCGGGCACGCCGTCCCGCCAGATCAGCCAACCGGGCTGGTCGGTGGCCCGGATGTCCGGACCGGTCCGGCCCTCGTACTGGCCGTAGTCCCACTCCAGCAGCTCCTCGCGGTCCACCGCGCGGGCACCGAAGCCGGCCAGCTCGCAGGTCTCCCTGGCCCGGGAGAGCGGGCTGGTGTACACGGTCGCGTCCGGCAGTCCGTTCCACGGCGCGGCGGCCAGCCGGACCCCGAGGGCACGGGCCATCTCGCGGCCCTCCTCGGTGAGCGGCACGTCGGTGCGGCCGGTGTGCTGGCCGGTGACGGACCAGGCGGTCTCACCGTGGCGGACGAGCACGATACGGGCGGGCATGAGCGGCTCCTCACAGACTCGTTGGCATTCTCCCCGGCCAAGACGGGCGCCGGCCGGCCTCGCCATCGAGTCGCCGGCACCCCATGATCCCCCACCACCGGATCCGGCGCGGCCGCCGGGCCCGTCCACCGCCGGCTCAGCCCCGGCCCGGCTGGACCATCTTCCGGCCGGCCGTGCTGCCACCGTCCACCGCGACCGAGGCACCCGTCATGTAGGGGAAGTCGTCGGAGGCGAGCCCGAGCACCGCGCCCGCGATCTCCTCGGCCTCGGCCATCCGCTCCAGCCCGTCGATGTTCAGCGGGCCGAACGCCTTCTTGTACGCCGCCCACCCCTCGTCGGGGATGCCCGGCGGGCGGACGAAGGGGGTGTCGGTGGTGCCGGGCAGCAGGGCGTTGACCCGGATCCCGCAGGGGCCGTAGGCGAGTGCGGCGGCCTTCACGATGCCCTGCACCGCCCGCTTGCTCGCGGTGTACGCGGCGCTGGTCGGCCGGGCCTGTTCGGCCGCCGAGGAGGAGGTGCAGATGATGACGCCCCGCCCGGCCCGCAGCATGTGCGGGACCTGGTACTTGACGGAGAGGAAGACGCCCCGGGCATTGGTGGCCTGGACGTCCTCCCACTCCTCGAGGCTCAGCTCGTGCGGCACCTTGCCGCTGCCGATCCCCGCGTTGTTGAAGGCCACGTCGATGCCGCCGTACCGGCTCGCGATCCGGTCCACGAAGCCCTGCACCTGCTCGGCCACCCGCACGTCGGCCTGGACGTAGCTGGCCTCGCCGCCCGCCTCCCGGATCTCCCGCTCCACCTGCCGCCCCAACTCGGCCCGCCGGCCGCAGAATCCGACGTGCGCACCCGCCGCCGCGAAGGCCCGGGCGGTGGCCCTGCCGATGCCCGAGGTACCGCCCGTGACGAGCACCGACCGGCCCTGGAACCGCCCGTCCCGCAGGCGCGCCCCGGCCGGCGCGGCGCCCGCCGGCCGGGCGCCCGTGCCGAGGACCGCGCCCGCCGCGCCCAGGACGGCCGCGCCCCCGAGCAGAGACCGCCGCCCCAGGGCGCCACCCTTCGAATCCTCGTTCCCACCGGTGCCGCTGTCGTTCGAGTTCGTCTCCATGGCGACCACGCTCGCAGTCCGGACCGGGTGTCCGGCTCGGCCCACGGGCCGGACCTCGCGGCCGGTGGGAGGAGCTGCCCTCCTCCCACGGCAGGACCCCGGGCGCACCGCCACCCGCCTATCGTGAGGCGGGTGAATCGATCAGGCGTTGAGCTCGTGTTCGACCAACGGTTCGCCGCGCTGCGGGCGTTGGCGCTGGTCGGTGTCCTGATCGGCGACCTCCTGCTGGTGCACCGGCCCTCCGGGCCCCGGGACCTGGCCCTCGCCGCCGCCGGGGTCGCCCTGTGCGCGGCCGCCGCGCGGTGGGCCTTCGGCTCGCTGCTCGTGCTCTGCGGCCTGCTCGTCGCCGCGCACGCGCTCGGCTCGGACATCGTCCCCGCCCTCAAGGTGCTGGCGGCCGTCACCCTCTTCGAGCTGACCGTCCGGGAGCAAGGCCGCCGCCCGGCAGCCGGGTCGGCGGTGCTGGCGCTCGCCGTCGCCGTGAACCGGCTCGCCGACCTGCCCGCCGAACTCCCGTCCGTGCTCTACAAGATGGGCATCGTGGCCGGCCTGCCGCTGCTCCTGGGCGGGTACGTACGGACCGTCCGGGACGCCGCCCGTACCGCCCGTGCGCACGCGGCGCAGCAGGCGGCCGGCGCCGGGCAGCGGGTGCTGGCCGCCCGGGCCGCCGAACGCGCGGCCGTCGCCCGCGAGTTGCACGATCTGGTGGCCCATCACGTCTCGTCGATGGTGCTGCGGGTCGGCATCGCCCGGCACGTCATCCCCGCCACCGTCGACGCCCGGGTGACCGAGGTCTTCGACGACCTGCACGCCAGCGGCAGCGAGGCGCTGGCCGACCTGCGCCGCCTGGTGGCCGTCCTGCGCGACCCGGACAGCCTCGCCGGCGCCGGTGCGGCCTCCGCCCTGGTCACGCCGGGGGCCCTGCCGGCCGCGCTGGAGTCCGTCCTCGAGAGCGGCCGCCGCACCGGACTGACCGTCACCGCCGCCGTGGACCCGGCCCTCGCCCACCTCGACGCGGTCCGCGCCCTCACCGTGCTCAGGCTGGCCCAGGAGGGCCTGGCGAACGCCGCCCGGCACGCCGGCACCGGCGCCCGGGCCGAGTTGACCGTCCGGACGGCCGAGGACGACGCCGTGCACCTGACGCTCCAGGACGACGGTGCGGGCCGTCCCGGCCGGTCCGCCCCGGGCCCGTCCGGGCACGGACTGATCGGCATGCGCGAGCGGGTGGCCCTGTTCGGCGGCCGCCTGACGGCGGGCCCGGCCGCCCGGGGCTGGCTGCTCACCGCCACCCTGCCCGCACCGGTCGTCCCGGCCGTCTCACCCACCCCGCCCGCCCCCGTACGAGTCCCGGAGCAGACCCCGTGATCCAGATCCTGGTGGCCGACGACCAACAGCTCGTCCGGATGGGCCTGCGGATGCTCTTCGAGCAGGCCCCGGACATCGAGGTCCTCGGCGAGGCGGAGAACGGCGCGGAGGCGGTCCGGCTGGCCGAACGCCTGCGCCCGGAGGTCGTCCTGATGGACCTTCGGATGCCCGTCCTGGACGGCATCGCCGCCACCCGCCGCATCCTGGCCGCCCGCCCCGCCACCCGTGTCGTCGCGCTCACCACCTTCGACGACGACGAGCACCTGTACCCGGCGCTCGCCGCCGGGGCCTGCGGCTTCCTGGTGAAGGACACCCGGCCGGCCGAGCTGGTCGAGGCCGTGCGCCGGGCCGCGGACGGCGAGGCCCCGTTCAGCCGGGCCGCGCTCGACCGGCTGGTCAGCCACGCCGTGGGCGCCCGGGCCGCCGGGCCGCCCGGCACGGGCACCCCGGAGGCGGCCGACAGCACCCCGCACCTCACCCCACACATCACCCCGCGCGAGCGGGAGGTGCTCGGCCTGGTCGGCAGCGGCCTGTCCAACCGGGAGATCGCCGAGCGCCTGCACCTGGGCGTCACCACGGTCAAGACGCACGTCGCGAACCTGATGGCGAAGACCGGCCGGGACAACCGCATCCGCCTCGCCGTCCTCGCCGTGGCCGCGGGTGTCACCCCGGACCAGCGACCGCCGGCCACGCAGTAGTCCGGGTTGCCCGTCCTGCCCCGGAGTGTCGGCGGGGAGTGCGAGACTGGGCCGCACCATGAACGTCTCGATCCAAGGGCAGGCGGAGCCGGTCGCGCGGCGGCTCCGTGAACTGCGCGGCCCGGCGCCGCAGCGCAGCCTCGACGCCCGGGCGCTGGCCGCGCTCGCGGCCAATCCGGGGTGTCGGCGGCGGGCTGTGCTCGATGCGGCGGGGGTGGACAAGCGGGCGGTGGCGGAGCGGTTGGGGCGGCCGGCGCCGTTCGGGCAGTCGCCGTTCGCGATCACCCGGGGGAACGTCTTCGAGGCCCGTCTCAAGGACGACGGCTACGCCGCGCTGCTGGCACCGCTGCGGGCCAGGCTCGGGCTGCCGCCCGAGGGGAGCCCGCTGAACGTCCCCGACCTGCTGCCGCGCTCCGCCCCGGCCACCCGGGCGGACCGGACCCGCCAGGTGCTGGCCGAGGCGGCGGACCTGGACGGCTGGACGCTGCTGGACCACCCGATGCTCCGCCTCACCGTGGCCGGCACCCCCGCCTACCTGGAGCCGGACGCGGTGCTGGTGCACGGCGGCCGCTGCACGGTGGTGGAGATCAAGTCCTTCCCGGTGATCGACGGCGCCGCCGATCCGGCCAAGGTCGGCGCGGCCGCCCGCCAGGCGGCGGTGTACGTGCTGGCGCTGCAGCAGACGGCCGCCGAGCTGGCGGGCGTGACGGTGGAGCAGTCCCCGTACGCGCAGCAGGATTTGCCCGGCTCGCCGGAGCCGAGCGTGCTGCTGGTCTGCCCGAAGGACTTCTCCAACCGGCCGACCGCGAGCAGCGTGGACGTCCGCCGCGAGCTCTCGGTGACCAGGCGTCAGCTGGCCCGGCTGACCAGGATCGAGGAGCTGCTGGACGCGCTCCCGCCCGGCACCAGCTTCGACCTGGCGCCGGACCGGGCCGGGGTGCCGACCAGGCCGGCGGCCGAGCTGGGCAGCGCGGTGGAGGCGGTGCCGGCCAGTTACGGCCCGGACTGCCTGGCTGCCTGCGAGTTGGGCTTCCTCTGCCGGGCGCAGGCCCGCGGCTCGGGTGCGGTGGAGCAGATCGGCCGGGGCGTACGGGGCGAGTTGGGCACCCTGCGCACGGTGGAGGAGGCCCTCGCGGCCGCCGAGAAGGGCAGCCCGGACGGCACCGACGAGGCGGCCGCCAGGCTGGCGCACGCCGCCGCGCTCCGCGCCGAGGCGCTGTGCGCGGCCGGGGCGGGCACGAGCACGAGGGTGTCCCGGTGAGCCTGTTGGACACCCTGGCCCGGCTGGAGGCCGTCCGCAGCGGCCATGCCGAGCCGCTCGCCACCGTCCGGCACCGGCACCTGTCGGAGCGTCCGATGGTGCTGGTGCCGCTGGCCACCGCCGGTGAGGCGGGGGCGCCGCTGGCGGTGCTGCTGGGCACCGACCGGGAGCGGCCCCGGCTGCTGCTGGTGCCGCAGCCGCTCAACCGGGACATGCGCTTCGCGTTCCTGGCCGGCTTCGCGGCCGAGCTGCTGCCGTACCTGGAGTCGTACGCCGGTGAGGTCGAGCTGGTCGAGCGGACCGAGAAGGACCCGGAGACCGGCGAGAAGACCCAGTCCTTCCGCGAACTCTGCGCTGACGCACCGCAGTTGATCGTGCCGAACTCGGGTGCGGTGCAGCACCTGGCGCTGATCGGCCGCTCCACCCGGTTCCGCCGGACGGCCTCCGACCCCGATCCGGGCCCGTACCCCGCGCCGACCCAGGTGCCGCTGCTGGGCCGCTGGCTGACGCACTTCACCGAGCGGGCCCAGGTGCCCGGCTCTTCGCTGCTGCTGTCGGCCACCCAGCTGCTGGCCCGGCACTGGGCGACCGGCCAGAGCCTGCTGGAGGACCAGCACCTCGGCGCCCGGCTGGCCTGGCACGGGCCGCCGGCCGGGACGTCCGGTGCCGAGCTGGCCGAGCGGGTGGAGACCGAGCGGGACGCCCGGGGCGTGCCGGTGCACCCGCCGGCCGGGCCGGCCACCGATCCGGTCTTCGACGCCAAGGTGCTCGCCCCGGCGATCGCCCGGTACGACCGGGCGCTCGCCGCACCGGCCCACCGGGACGGCCCGGAGGCGCGGTCGGCGCTCGAGCGGGCCACCGAGGAGCTGCACACGGTGCTGCTCGGCGCCACCCTCCCCACCTGGCACGACGTCTGGCGCGGCCTGGACCTGCTGCGCGAGCTGCCCCCGGCGGCCCATCTGACGGAGCGTTGGGAGAGCGACCGCTGGTCCTTCACCAACCACCGGGACAGGCTGGCGGCCGGCGAGCCGCCGCAGCCCAAGCAGGACGACGCGGTCACCGCCGCCCGCAAGCTGGCCCAGCGGGAGCGCGAGCAGGCCAAGGTGGACGTACAGGAGGCGCTGGACGACCCGCTGGCGATGGCCGGGCACCGGCTCTCCGGCGAGGCGTTCAGCGGCGAGGTGGTCGAGGTGGTCCCGGAGTACGCCACCGTGGGCAAGACGCTGAAGCCCCGCCCCCTGCTGGTGCTGCGCACCACCGACCGGCCGCACGCCGACGTGGGCCGCGAGGTGCACCGGGCGAACGGGCCCGCGGCCCAGAAGGCGGAGATCGTGGCGGCGGCCGAGGGCAGCGTCACCGTCCGGGTGCTGAACGGGATGGGCCGGAAGAAGGAGCCCGAGCCGGGCAGCCTTCCCGAGCCGGGCGAGCGGGTCACCTTCACGCTCTTCGAGCTGACCGCCCGTCAGTCCGCCCCGCTCCCCGAGCCGGAGGACACCCCGTGGACGCACGGCGGCCCGCCCGGCGGCAGTGCCGACCCCGTGCCTACCGCGAGCGAAGAGTGGGAATGACCACCAGCATGACCATCGACCTTCCGGCTCCCGCGGCGGAGGCCCCTGCCGCCGTCACCGATCCGGGCGCCGCCGCCGACTCCGCCGTGGCGGCGATCCTGGCCGCCACCGTCACCCCCGCCCCCGGCGGGCCGCGGGGCGTGGTGGTGGACTCCCCGCCCGGTGCGGGGAAGTCGACGCTGGTGGTCCGGGCCGCCAAGGACCTGGTCGCCGCCGGTGAGCGGCTGATGATCGTGGCCCAGACGAACGGTCAGGTGGACGACCTGGTCGGCCGGTTGGCGGAGAAGGCACCGGAGCTGACGATCGGCCGGCTGCACGCGAGCGACGCCAAGCCCGGCCCGGAGCTGGCGGCGCTGGAGAACGTGACGGCCTCCTCGAAGGTGGCGGAGCTGCTGGAGCAGGACGTGGTGATCTCCACCGCCGCCAAGTGGCAGTGGGTGAAGGCGGAGCAGCCCTGGCGGCACGCGATCGTGGACGAGGCGTACCAGATGCGCTCGGACGCGCTGCTGGCCGTCGCCGGCCTGTTCGAGCGGGCGCTGTTCGTCGGCGACCCGGGCCAGCTGGACCCGTTCACGGTGGTCGGCACCGACCAGTGGGCGGGCCTGTCGTACGACCCGTCGAGCAGCGCGGTGGTGACCCTGCTGGCGCACAACCCGGCGATCCGCCCGCACCGGCTGCCGGTCTCCTGGCGGCTGCCGTACTCGGCGGCGCCGCTGATCTCCCAGGCCTTCTACCCCTACACCCCGTTCCGCTCGGGCACCGGCCCGGACGACCGGCGGCTGACCGCCGCCACCGCCGGGGACGGTTCGGCACTGGACGCCGCGGTGGACGAGGCCGCCGAGCACGGCTGGGCGCTGCTGGAGCTGCCCGCCCGGCACACCGTGCGGACCGACCCGCAGGCGGTGCAGGCCACCGCCGCGGTGGTGCACCGCCTGCTGACCAGGGGGCTGACGGCGCACTCGGAGCAGGGCTCGGCCCCGCTCACCCCGGACCGGGTCGCGGTCGGCACCGCGCACCGGGACCAGGCGGCGGCAGTACGGGCCGCGCTGGCGAAGCTCGGCGTGCCGGTGGACCACGCGGCCGGCCCGGCCGTCACGGTGGACACCGCCAACCGGCTGCAGGGCCGGGAGTACGACGTCACGGTGGTGCTGCACCCGCTCTCCGGCCGGCCGGACGCCACCGCCTTCCACCTGGAGACGGGCCGGCTCTGCGTGCTGGCCTCCCGGCACCGGCACGCCTGCATCGTGGTGGCCCGGGCGGGCATCCCCGAGCTGCTGGACGAGCACCCGTCCACCGAGCCGGTGCAGCTGGGCGTCACGATGAAGTTCCCGGACGGCTGGGAGGCCAACCACGCGGTGCTGGCCCTGCTGGCCGAGCACCGGGTCCGCCTCCGCTGAGCCCCGGCGGAAGGCAGCAGCGCGGGGGCGCACGGGAGGGGAATAGCAACCCGACGCGCACCGTTCCGCTACCGGCCGTCCCCGCGCGACAATGGGACGGCAGCCACCCACCACACCCCGGAGGTGTCCCACCATGCCCGACGCCGGTGCTTCCCGCCCCGACGCTGCCGACCTCGTCGCACCGGACGCTCCGCCAGCCGTGCCCGCGCCCGCCCGTCGGCTGCGCCCGGTCCAGCTGCTCTTCGAGCCGCAGGCCGACGAGCCCGAACCGGAACGGTTCTTCGACCTGGAGTCCATCGCCGACCCGGCCGAACTGCTGCGCCGGTCGACGGAGTTGACGCTGGCGTTCCGGACCGCCGCCGAGCGGGCCGCCGACTTCCAGGCGATCGCCGCGGCCCAGCTGGCGGACACCCGCCGCTTCGACGCGCTCTCCCCCGCCGACATCGCGGAGCGCGCGGACTGGACGCCTGACTACGCGACCAAGATGGTCGAGTACGGCCGCTCGCTGCTCCGCCGCCAGCAGTCCGGCGAGCACTGAGCCGAGCCGGGCGCTGAGCTGAGCCGGGTGCGCGGCCCCGACTTGCAGGCCGGTGGCATATGCGGCCGGGAAGGGTACGCCCCCACCCCGCCCGCTGTCCGGCGAACGCCGCATTCCCTCCGTACGGCGACCGCCCCGCGCCATCCTGCTGTGCGTGGACATCTGGACGTATCAATCCGTGGAGTACGTCACGGCCGCCGGCGAGGCCTGGCTGGCCACGGCGAGCGAGTACCCGCGCAGCATGCGTGCCCTGTGGGAGTCCCGCCCCTGGGCCCCGACGGTGCTGCCCTGCGGCCGTGCCTTCGACGTGATCAGCATGCCGGCCCTGTTCGGCCGGACCGTGCTGGACGAACTCTGGGCCTCCGGCCCGGGCTGCGGCCCGGTGGCCTCGTACCGGGGCCGGACCCTGCTGTTCGTGCAGCCCGGGGCCGCGCCCCGGCTGCGCACCCTGCTGGCCTGGGAGGAGTGGGCCCGCGAGGTGCCGCCGCTGCTCTGCCACGGGCTGGGGGACGCGGTGACGGTGCCGCCGATCCAGCGCATGCTCGACGCACCGGCCTCCCCCGGGCAGGGCGCGGGCCGGTGGATGGTGGCGCCGGACTCCCGGGAGCCGTGGCTGCCGGGGGCGGCCACCGTGCTCTGGGCCTGCGTCCGGGCCTCGCGGGTGCGGGGGGCCGCGCAGGCGGACGAGGGGTGAATTGGATTTTGGTTCCGCCCGAACACGCTGCTAAGGTTTTCCACGTCAGCAGGCGCCGCTAGCTCAGTTGGTTAGAGCAGCTGACTCTTAATCAGCGGGTCCGGGGTTCGAGTCCCTGGCGGCGCACAGACAGCAGAAGGCCTCCCATCTTCGGATGGGGGGCCTTCTCGCATGTGGTCACACCGGGGCCGCGGGGCACCTGCAACCGACCCACCGTGGGCCAGTTGCAGGTGCTGCCTCAGGCGTCAGCGGCCGCGCAGGGAGCGGTACTTGGCGACCAGTCCGGCGGTGGAGCTGTCCAGCTGGTCGGTGCCCTCGCCGGTCAGCAGCACGGGCTCGATCTTCTTGGCGAGCACCTTGCCGAGCTCGACGCCCCACTGGTCGAAGGAGTCGATGTTCCAGACCGCACCCTGGACGAAGACCTTGTGCTCGTAGAGCGCGACCAGCTGGCCGAGCACCGAGGGGGTGAGCTCGCCGGCCAGCAGGGTGGTGGTCGGGTGGTTGCCCTGGAAGGTCTTGTGCGGGACCAGCTCGGCCGGGACCCCCTCGGCGGCGACCTCCTCCGGGGTCTTGCCGAAGGCCAGCGCCTGGGTCTGGGCGAAGAAGTTGGCCATCAGCAGGTCGTGCTGGGCGGCGGTCGCGCCGGAGAGCTCGGCGACCGGACGGGCGAAGCCGATGAAGTCGGCCGGGATCACCTTGGTGCCCTGGTGCAGCAGCTGGTAGTAGGCGTGCTGGCCGTTGGTGCCGGGGGTGCCCCAGACCACCGGGCCGGTCTGCCAGGTGACCGGGTTGCCCTCGCGGTCCACCGACTTGCCGTTGGACTCCATGTCGAGCTGCTGGAGGTAGGCGGTGAAGCGGGAGAGGTAGTGCGAGTAGGGCAGCACCGCGTGCGCCTGGGCGTCGAAGAACGCGCCGTACCAGACGCCCAGCAGGCCGAGCAGCAGCGGGACGTTCTCGGCGGCGGGGGCGGTCCGGAAGTGCTCGTCGACCAGGTGGAAGCCGTCCAGCATCTGTCGGAAGTTCTCCGGGCCGATGGCGATCATCAGCGAGAGGCCGATGGCCGAGTCGTAGGAGTAGCGGCCGCCGACCCAGTCCCAGAACTCGAACATGTTCGCCACGTCGATGCCGAAGTCGGCGACCCCGGCGGCGTTGGTGGAGAGCGCCACGAAGTGCTTGGCCACGGCCTCCTGGCCGGCGCCGAGCTGCTCCAGCAGCCAGCCGCGGGCCGAGGTGGCGTTGGTGACGGTCTCGATCGTGGTGAACGTCTTGGAGGCCACGATGAAGAGGGTCTCGGCGGCGTCCAGGTCGCGGACCGCCTCGTGCAGGTCGGCGCCGTCCACGTTGGAGACGAAACGGACCGTCAGATCGCGCTGGGTGAACGGGCGGAGCACCTCGTAGGCCATCGCCGGGCCGAGGTCGGAGCCGCCGATGCCGATGTTGACCACGTTCTTGATCCGCTTGCCGGTGTGGCCGGTCCACTCGCCGGAGCGGACCCGGTCGGAGAAGGCGGCCATCCTGTCCAGCACCGCGTGCACGGCCGGGACGACGTTCTCGCCGTCCACCAGGACCTCGGCGCCGCGCGGGGCGCGCAGCGCGGTGTGCAGGACGGCCCGGTCCTCGGTGGTGTTGATCTTCTCGCCGCGGAACATCGCGTCGCGCAGCCCGGCCACGTCGGTGGCCTCGGCCAGCTCCCGCAGCAGCTCCAGGGCCCGGTCGTCGACCAGCTGCTTCGAGTAGTCCACCAGCAGGTCGCCGACGGTCAGGGTGTAGCCCGAGCCGCGCTCCGGGTCGGCGGCGAACAGCTCGCGCAGGTGCGTCTGACCGAACTCCTCCCGGTGCTTGGCCAGCGCCGTCCACTGCGGCAGCCGGTCCAGGGGGGTGCGGTTCTGCGCCGTCATCGCTTGCTCCTTGAGTATCCGGATCTCGGTTACCGGCAGGGCCCTGCGAGAGGGTGGCGCGAGGTCCGACGGTAGCTCTGTGGTGCGCCGACTCCGTTGACGGCCTGCCCGGGTCAGCCTACTTCGCGCGACGGTCCGTCAGGTGACGCGCCACTGGCCGGGACGCATACTCCGCCACCTCCCGGCGTGTACCCACTTCCGTCTAGTGCCGTGCACGGCACTAGGTCCTTCGGGAGCGCAGGTCCAGACGGCGCATCACCTGGTCGGCGATCTCCGGGTCGCCGCCCGGCTCGCCCCGGGCCACCAGGACCTCGCGGCGGGAGGCGGCGATCATCTCCTGCTCCAGGTCGGCGGCGGAGCGCAGCTGGTCCCAGCGCTCGCGGGCCTCGGCAGCCTCCTCCTCGGCGTAGCGCTCGGGGCAGAGCCGGGCCAGCCGGTCGTGCTGGCGCTCCCTCAGCACCTCGACCACCTCGGGCTGGAGGTCGCGCTCCTCCTCCAGTTCGCCGAGCCGGACGAGTCCGGCCTTGGCGGCCCGCCACCACATGTGCTTGACGGCCTCCTCGTGCTCGTCCGTGCCGCCGCCGAGGCCGAGCACCCGGACCATCAGAGGGAGCGTCAGGCCCTGGACCAGCAGGGTGAAGAGGACCACCGCGAAGGCGCAGATGACGATCTCGTTCCGGCCCGGGAAGTCGCGCGGGATGGCGAGCGCGAGGGCCACGGTGGCAACCCCGCGCATCCCGGACCACCAGAGCACCACCGTCTCGCCGACGCTGACCGGGGTGTCCTCGTCCGCGTTGCTGACCCGTCTGGAGATCCAGGCGGCGGGCAGCAGCCAGGCCAGCCGCACCAGCACCACGGCGGCGATCACCCAAGTGGCGTCGCCGAGCATGCCGCGCCAGGCGCCGCCGACCTCGTCCAGCAGCGGGGCCAGCTCCAGTCCGATCAGGCCGAAGGCCACGCCGGTGACCAGGATCTCGACGATCTGCCAGAACGCGTTGCCGACCAGCCGGTACGCGACGTCGTCGGCGTCCTGGGCCCGGTCCGCCAGGTAGAGGGCGCAGACCACCACCGAGAGCACGCCGGAGCCGTGCAGTTCCTCGGCCAGCACGTACGCGGCGAACGGCACCAGCAGGTTGAGCGCGACCTGCTGGGTGGGGTCGTCGAGCATCCCGGCCAGCCTGGCGTTCAGCCAGCCGAGCCCGGCGCCGACCACCACCGCGACCACGGCCGAGAGCACGAAGCGCAGCCCGATCCCCTCGGCGGAGAGGTGGCCCTCGGTCACCGCCTCGATCGCCAGTGAGTAGATGACGATCGCGGTGACGTCGTTGAACAGGCCCTCGCTCTCCAGCACCGCGACCAGCCGCCGGGGCAGCCCGACGCTGCCGGCCACCGCGACCGCGGCCACCGGGTCGGGCGGGGAGACCAGCGCGCCGAGCGCGATGGCGGCGGCCACCGGCAGGCCGGGCAGCAGCCAGTGGAAGGTGCCCGCGACCACCGTGGTGGTGACCACCACCAGGCCGACCGCGAGCAGCAGGATGGAGCGGGCGTTGGCCTTGAAGTAGCGCACCGAGGAGCGCCGGGCGACGGCGAAGATCAGCGGCGGCAGCACCAGCGGGAGGATCAGCTCCGGGTTGACCTCGATGTCCGGGATCTGCGGCACCAGGGCGAGCACGATGCCGATCCCGGTCATCAGCACCGGCTGCGGCACCCGGGTGATCCGGGCCAGCGGGATGGTCACCACCGAGGCGAGCAGCACCAGGAAGAGCAGGCTGAGCTGTCCCACGGGGGTGGCGTCCTCTCGGGCGGGCGACGGGTCGCCGCTCAGCATAAATCTGACAGTGCGACAGGCGCGCGCGGCGCGCCCCTCGGCCGGGGCTTGACTTCAAGTCCGCTTCATCTCCGAGAGTGGCTCCTGACGGACCGTCCGTCCGGAGGGGAGACACGCACATGCTGGCGACACTGTTCCGCGAGCCCGGTGGACCCGAGGTGCTGGAGGTGACCGAGCTGCCGGTGCCCGAGCCCGCGCCCGGCGAGGTGCTGGTGCGGGTGCTGGCCGCCGGCATCCAGCCGGCCGACACCGCCATCCGCTCGGGCTGGGCGCCCCGGGGCCTGACGGTCGAGTACCCGGCCACGCCGGGCAACGAGTTCGCGGGCGTGGTGACGCGGCTCGGCGCGGGCGTCACCGGCTGGTCGGCCGGGGACGAGGTGCTGGGCTTCCGGCTGCTGGGCGGCCACGCCCAGTACGTGGCGGTGCCGGCCGAGCAGCTGGTGGCCAAGCCGGCCGGGATGGGCTGGGCGGAGGCCGGCTCGCTCTCCGCCTCCGGGCAGACCGCCCACGTGGCGCTCTCCGGGCTCGGGGTCACCGAGGGCGACACCGTCCTGATCCACGCGGCGGCCGGCGGGGTCGGCTCGGTCGCCGTCCAGCTGGCCCGCGCCTGGGGCGCCACCGTGATCGGCACCGCGAGCGAGCCCAATCACGACTACCTGCGGTCGCTCGGCGCGATCCCCGTCACCTACGGGGACGGCCTGGCCGACCGGGTCCGCGCCGTCGCCCCGGACGGAGTGGACGCCGCCTTCGACGCGGCCGGGCGCGGCGCCCTCGAACCCTCCCTGGAACTGGTCGCCGACCGCTCCCGGATCGGCACCATCGCCGACCCGGCCGCCGAGGGCCTGGGCGTCCGCTGGCTCTACGGCCCCCGGTCCGCCGCCCGCCTCGCCGAACTCACCGCCCTCTGGGAGGAGGGCTGCCTGCGGCTCACCGTCTCGGCCTCCTTCCCGCTCTCCCGGGCGGTCGAGGCCCACCGCCTGGTGGAGGCCGGGCACGTCCGCGGCAAGGCGGTCATCCTCCCCTGGGGGGAGTGAATTTCCGATCCGGGCTGCTGACCGGGTAATGTTCTCTTCGTCAGCAGGCGCCGCTAGCTCAGTTGGTTAGAGCAGCTGACTCTTAATCAGCGGGTCCGGGGTTCGAGTCCCTGGCGGCGCACAGACAGACGCAAGGCCCTTCACTCAGGTGAGGGGCCTTCCGTCGTCTTCAGGCTGCTCTGCAGCTGACCTGTGCTCAGCAGACCGGACCGCCAGCCTCAGCACAAGCCACCACAACCCATACAAGATGGCTGCGTTGAACAACACGAAGGCCGAGGCTGACCCGATTCGATCTCCCCAGGCTCGGGTCGGATCCGTCAGTATGTCCGGCAGGACGCCGGTGACCACGATCAACCAGAAGTAGAAGACAACCCGCACCGCGGATGCGCTCCACGACCGCAACGGGACTAGAAGCACCGCTTTGCGGAGCCTGCGCGCCAACGGGGCCCTCGCCACCGGATCAGTTGCTCGGGGCCCAACAGCATGGATCTGTCGAAAGACCATTTCCAGGGAGCGTGCGGCCTGGCCGTGCAACACGTCGGGCCGAGCACCTGGACGCACCTCACCGTATGCCTTGACCCATTCGACTAGGAAGCCTGCGTAGAGCTGCGCCTCCTCGATCTGTTTACGGCGACGCAGCTCTGCGCTGTGGCGGGTGCGCCACTCCCCACTCCATCCGATCAACAGAGCAACGACCGGAGTGAGTGCTGCAATCAGGAGATCTCTCAGGACTTCCATCGGGCCCTCCGCCGACGGTCCCCCTAGAAACGTTACGACTCACCTGCCGAGGGTGCAGGGTTACCCAGCATCAGCCGGGTCCCCCTGCCACCTCATCCGCTCGGGCTCACGGCCAGTAGCTGTCGAAGTTCTTGGAGAACTCGCGGGTGCCGTTGTACTGGTCCCAGTTGATGGACCAGGTCATCAGGCCGCGGAGGTCGGGCTGGGGGCCGCTCCGGGGGACGTAGCTGCCGCAGTTGGTGGCCTTGGTGAGGCAGTCGAGGGCCTTGTTGACCTCGGCCGGGGCGACGTAGCCGTTGCCGGCGTAGGTGTTGGCGGGCATGCCGATGGCGACCTGGGAGGGGGCCAGCGGCGGGAAGACGTTGTTGGCGTTGCCCGCGACCGGGAAGCCCTTGAGCAGCAGGTCGGTCATCGCGACGTGGAAGTCGGCGCCGCCCATGGAGTGGTACTGGTTGTCCAGGCCCATGATCGAGCCCGAGTTGTAGTCCTGGACGTGCAGCAGGGTGAGGTCGCCCCGCATGGCGTGGATGACGGGCAGGTAGGCGCCGGCGCGCGGGTCCTGGCCGCCCCAGGGGCCGGAGCCGTAGTACTGGTAGCCCAGCTGGACGAAGAAGGTCTCCGGGGCCATGGTCAGCACGAAGTCCTTGCCGTACCTGGCCTTGAGGGTCTTCAGTGCGGAGATGAGGTTCACCACGACGGGCGTGGTGGGGTTCTTGAAGTCGTTGTCCCCGGTGGCCAGCGAGAGCGAGTGGCCCTCGAAGTCGATGTCGAGGCCGTTCAGGCCCCACCTGTCGATGATGGCCGAGACCGAGCTGACGAAGGCGTCGCGGGCGGCGGTGGTGGTGAGCTGCACCTGGCCGTTCTGGCCGCCGATCGAGATCAGGACCTTCTTGCCCTTGGCCTGCTTCGCGGCGATGGCCGCCTTGAAGTCGGCGTCCGACTCGACGCCGGGGCACTCGCTGACCGGGCAGCGGTTGAACCGGATGTAGCCGGAGGTCACCGAGGTGGGCTCGCCGAAGGAGAGGTTGATGACGTCCCAGGAGTCCGGGATGTCGGCGACCTTGGTGTAGCCGGCGCCGTTGGCGAAGCTGGCGTGCAGGTAGCCGACGAGCGCGTGCTTGGGCAGGCCGCCGGGCGGCGGGGCGGTCGGCGAGGAGGAGGTGGACGGGGAGGGGGAGGGCGAGGCGCTGGCCGACGGGGACGGGGACGGGGAGACCGAGACGGACGGGCTGGGGCTCGGGCTCGGGGCGCCGGGGCCGTCCAGGGAGAGGTCGTCGGCGTAGTAGGTGCCCTGGCCGTACCAGCCGTGGGTGTAGACGGTGGCGCTGGTCTGGCTCGCGCCGGTGGTGAAGCTGACCGAGAGCTTCTGGTAGGCACCGCCGGTGCCCGGCGTCCAGGTGGAGGCGGTGGTGCCGCCCTCCACGCCGAGGTAGACGTACGAGCCCTTGACCCAGCCGGTCAGCTGGTACGTGGTGTTCGGCGCGACCTGGACGGTCTGCGCGCACTTGGCGATGTCGCCGGCCGAGGTGGCGCCGGCCAGGGCCGAAGTGCCGGTCCGGGCCTGGTTGGTGACGCTTCCGAGGCCGGACGAGCAGGTCCAGGGGGAGAGGTTCCCGGACTCGAAGCCGCCGTTGGCCAGGTACTCGCCCGCGCTCGCGGACGGTGCCAGGGAGAAGGTGAGGGCGACGGCTCCGGCCGCCGCGGTGGCCCAGGCGGTCGCTCCGGCGACCAGCCTTCTGGTGGTACGGGGAGTGCGCATGTGGGGGACGCTCCTGCCTCGTTCTGTGGGGGTGTCCAAGTCGGTGCGGGGGAGCCAGAATTGGACTGGACCACTGAAGCGGCTCGGCCGCCCGGGTGTCAATGGGTTCCGACCGGGCAGCGCCCGGCAGCGCAGGCCTTCGGGTTGCGGCCCCGGAGGGGCCACCGTTGCATGAGAGGCATGACCGCCGCCGGATACCTCCGCTACCCCCACCTGCGCGGCGGCCTGCTCACCTTCACCGCCGAGGACGACGTCTGGGCCGCCCCGTTGGCGGCGGACGGGGAGGTCGGCCGGGCCTGGCGGGTGAGCTGTGACCGGACCAGGGTGAGCAGTCCCCGGCTCTCGCCGGACGGCGCGACCATCGCCTGGACCAGCTGGCTGACCCTCACCCCCGAGGTGTGGAGCACCCCTTCGGCCGGTGGCGAGCCGGCCACCCGGCTGACGCACTGGGCCAGTCAGGACACCCGGCTGCGCGGCTGGCTGCCGGACGGGGAGCTGCTCGCGGTGACCTCGTACCACGAGCCCTTCGCCCACTACACCTGGGCCTGGGCGCTCCCGCCGGACGGCTCCCCCGGCCGCCGGATGCCCTGGGGCCCGGTCGGCGACGCGCAGCAGGACGGCGAGCACACGGTGCTGCTGACGGCCACCGCCCCGCACGAGCCGGCCGCCTGGAAGCGGTACCGGGGCGGGGCCACCGGGCGGCTCTGGCTGGGGAACCGTCAGCTGCTGCCCGAGCTGCCCGGGCACCTGGCCTCGCCGATGCCGATGGGCGACCGGATCGCCTTCCTCTCCGACCACGAGGGCGTCGGCAACCTCTACTCCTGCCGCATCGACGGCACCGGCCTGCGCCGCCACACCGACCACGCCACCTACTACGCCCGGGAGGCGGCCACCGACGGCACCCGGATCGTCTACCAACACGCCGGTGACCTCTGGCTGTTGGAGGACCTGGAGGCCCCGCACCCGCGCCGCCTCCAGGTGCCGCTGGGCGGTTCGCGGACCGGGCGCCGCCC
The DNA here is from genome assembly GCF_055584905.1 of Kitasatospora sp. NPDC088742. NCBI lineage: Bacteria > Bacillati > Actinomycetota > Actinomycetes > Kitasatosporales > Streptomycetaceae > Kitasatospora > Kitasatospora sp. NPDC088742. The sequence goes on from NZ_JBVJLD010000013.1 coordinate 52,755, forward strand.
CTACCAGGTGCCGACGGCGGGTCAGGTCAAGGACCTGGCCTGCGACGCCACCGGGCGGGCCGGCGTGCTGACGATCCGGGGCAGTCTGTACTGGCTGGCGCACCGGGACGGCCCGGCCCGGGTGCTGGCGGACACCCCGGGGGTGCGGGCCCGGCTGCCGGTGGTGCTCGGCGCGGAGGGGCGGATCGCCTGGATCACCGACGCGGAGGGCGCCGACGCGGTGGAGATCGCGCCCGCCCCTGCGAAGGGTGCGGCGGAGGGCCCGAACCGGCGGCTGGCCGGCGGGCGGCTGGGGCGGGTGCTGGAGCTGACCGGTTCGCCGGACGGCCGCACCCTGGCGGTGGTCGCCTCGGACGGGCGGCTGCTGCTGGTCTCGGTGGCGGACGGCACCGTCACCGAGGTGGCCGCCTCGCGGCACGGGCCGGTCGGCACGCCCGCGTTCTCCCCCGACTCGCAGTGGCTGGCCTGGGCGCAGCCGGTGGCGGGCCGTTCGCTGCGCTCGATCCAGCTGGCCCGGGTCGCGGACCCCGAGCACACCGTGGACGTGACCGGCGGCCGGTTCGAGGACGAGCACCCGGTCTTCACCCGGGACGGCCGCTTCCTGGTCTTCCTGTCCTGGCGCGGCTTCGACCCGGTGCACGACGTGCACACCGGGGACCTCTCCTTCCCGCTGGGCTGCCGCCCGTACCTGGTGCCGCTGGCGGCCGACACCCCGTCACCGTTCGCCGCCCCGGCCGAGGGCCGCCCGCCGGTGGGGCTGGATCCGGAGCGGAGCAGCGGGGACGGCACGGTGACGGTGGACGAGCAGGGGCTCTCCACTCGGCTGGTGCCGTTCCCGGTGACCGCGTCGAAGTACTCGGCCACCGCCTCGGCCCGGGGCGGGGTGCTCTGGCTGCGCTGGCCGATCGCGGGCGCGCTGGGGCAGACCTTCGCCAACCCGGCCGACACCTCGGGCCGCCCGGTGCTGGAGTACTTCGACCTGGCGCACGGCACCCGGGCCACGGTGGCCGAGCAGGTCGAGGGGTACTCGGTCTCCGGGGACGGCCGGTCCGTGCTGGTGTTCTCCAACTCCACCCTGCGACTGCTCCAACTCCCGTCGGGCAGCCAGCCGTTGACGGTCGACCTGCGTCGGATCACGCACACCGTGCACCCGGCCGAGGAGTGGCGGCAGTCCTTCCGGGAGGCGGCCCGGATCGTGCCGGACCAGTTCTGGGACGAGGGCATGTGCGGGCTGGACTGGCCCCAACTGGTCGAGCAGTACGCCCCGCTGGTCGACCGGGTGGCCACCCCGGACGACTTCGCCGACCTGCTCCGGGAGCTGCTCGGCGAGCTCGGCACCTCGCACGCGTACGTCACCGCCGCCCGCCGCAGCGAGGGCGCCATCCTCGCCCAGCAGCCGATGGGCCTGCTCGGCGCCGACATCCGCCGGGCCGCCGACGGCCGCTGGCTGGTCCACCGCATCCTGCCCGGCGAGTCCTCCGACCCGCGCGCCCGGGCCCCGCTGGCGGGCTACGGGCTGCGCGACGGCGACGAGTTCACCGCCGTCGGCGGCCGGGCCCCCGATCCGGTGCGCGGCCCGGCCCCGCTGCTGGCCGGGGCCGGGAACACCACCGTGGAGCTGACCTTCCGCACCGCCGCCGACGGCTCCGAGCGCCGGATCGCGGTCACCCCGCTGACCGACGAGCGGCCGATCCGCTACCAGGACTGGGTGGCCAAACGGCGTGAGCTGGTACGGGAGTTGAGCGACGGACGGTGCGGCTACCTGCACATCCCGGACCTCGGCGGCTCGGGCTGGGCCCAGTTCAACCGCGACCTGCGGCGCGAACTCGACCATCCGGCGGTCGTGTTGGACGTGCGGGGGAACGCCGGCGGGAACGTCTCCGAGCTGGTGCTGGAGAAGCTGAACCGCCGGGTGCTGGCCTGGGACCACGCGCGCGGGCGGCTCCCCGTCCGCTACCCCCGGGACGCGCCGCGCGGGCCGCTGGTGGCGCTGGCCGACCACGCGACCAGCTCGGACGGGGACGTGATCATCGCCGCGATCCGGCTGCTGGGCCTCGGGCCGGTGGTCGGGACCCGGACCTGGGGCGGGGTGGTCGGCATGACCGGGCGTCACACGCTGGGGGACGGGACGCAGATCTCGGTGCCGAAGAACGCCTCGTGGTTCACCGGCGGCATCGGGTGGTCGGTGGAGAACCACGGGGTGGCGCCGGACGTCACGGTGGTGCGGGGCCCCCACGAGTGGGCGGCGCACCTGCACACGGAACTCGAGACCGCCGTCCGGCTGGCCCTCGACCTGCTGGCCGAACACCCGGCCGCCGCACCCCCACCACCGGACACCCCACGCCCCGACCTCCGCCGCCCACCGCTTCCCCCTCGCTAGCCGGGGGTGCGAGGAACGTACGTGGTGATGCCAGGGGCGCGAGGAACTGCGCGCAGGGGAACGGCAGCACGTGCAACTGGCTGACGGAGCCTCGGTTGCAGATGAGCCGCCTTCCGATTCGCGCAGTTCCTCGCGCCCCTGAGGTCGCTGCCCGGCGGGCGTCAGCCGCTCAGTCCCAGGGGTCGCCTTCGGCGGTCATCTGGTCGGCGGCGCGGCGGTCGTCGTCGGTGGATTCGATCCGCTCCATCGCGGAGCGCTGGGGGGTGTCGGCGAACGCGTCGGCCGCCTCGTCGTGGGCGATCCGCTGGCGCTCGTTCGGGTCCAGGGTGTCCTGGGCCTTGTGCCGGAACCTGTCCAAGATGCCCATGCTGTCCTCCTCGGGTCGGTCCGCACTGCCACCGTACGCCGCCACCTGCCCGAACGACTCCCGGAGATGGAGCCCTTGGTCCCGCGGAAGAACGATCCAAGGCCCGTAGCCCACTGATCATCCCCAGACGGAGGGTGGAGCTGTCAGCCGCCTCCGGCAGCGCCGCCGGGGCCGCCACGCAGCACTCGTCCCCCGAGGTGAGCGAGATGACCCGCCAGAAGTCCGCAGCGACCGAGACCCCTGCTCCGTCCGAGGCCGCCACGGCGGTCGACATCCTGGTGACCAACGGTCAGGAGGCCCTGCGGGAGTACGCGGGCTTCACCCAGGAGCAGGTCGACCACATCGTGAAGAAGGCCTCGCTGGCGGCGCTGGCCGCGCACACCCGGCTGGCCGTGATGGCGGTGGAGGAGACCGGGCGCGGGGTGTTCGAGGACAAGGCCGTGAAGAACATCTTCGCGTGCGAGCACGTCACCCATTCGATGGCCGGCATGAAGACCGTCGGCGTGGTCCGCCGGGACGAGATCGACGGCATCGTGGAGATCGCCGAGCCGGTCGGCGTGGTCGCCGGCGTCACGCCCGTCACCAACCCGACCTCGACCACCATCTTCAAGGCGCTGGTGGCGCTGAAGACCCGCAACCCGATCGTCTTCGGCTTCCACCCGTCGGCCCAGCGGTGCTCCGCCGAGGCGGCCCGGATCGTCCGGGACGCGGCGGTCGCGGCCGGGGCGCCGGCCCACTGCGTGCAGTGGATCGAGCGGCCCTCGATGGAGGCCACCGGCGCCCTGATGAACCACCCGGGGGTGGCCACCATCCTGGCCACCGGCGGGAACGCGATGGTCAAGGCGGCGTACTCGTGCGGAAAGCCGGCCCTCGGGGTCGGGGCCGGGAACGTGCCCGCGTACATCGAGAAGAGCGCGGACCTGCGGCGGGCCGTCAACGACGTGGTGGTCTCCAAGTCCTTCGACAACGGCATGATCTGCGCCTCGGAGCAGGCGGTGATCCTCGACGAGGAGATCTACGGGCCGGCGATCGCCGAGTTCCGCGGGCTCAAGGCGTACGTGGCGACCGAGGCGGAGAAGGCACTGCTGGAGGCGTACGTCTTCGGCGTCGGCGAGGGGCGCGACTGCGCGGGCGCCAAGCTGAACGCGGCCGTGGTCGGCCGGTCCCCGGAGCAGATCGCCGAGGCGGCGGGCTTCGAGGTGCCGGCCGGGACCTCGGTGATCCTGGCCGAGGTGGGCTCGGTCGGGCCGCAGGAGCCGCTGACCCGGGAGAAGCTCTGCCCGGTGCTGGCGGTGCTGAAGGCGGGGAGCCGGGAGCAGGGGCTGAGGCTGGCCACCGAGATGGTGGAGTTCCACGGGCTGGGCCACTCGGCGGCCGTGCACACCGAGGACGAGGCCTTCGCCGAGGAGTTCGGACACGCCGTCAAGGCCTGCCGGGTGATCTGGAACGCGCCCAGCTCGCAGGGCGGGATCGGCGACGTCTACAACGCCTTCATACCCTCGCTGACCCTGGGTTGCGGCTCGTACGGGGCCAACTCGGTCTCCGGGAACGTGACCGCGCTCAACCTCGTCAACATCAAGCGGATCGGGCGTCGCAACACCAACATGCAGTGGTTCAAGGTCCCGCCGAAGGTCTTCTTCGAGCGCAACTCCGTCAAGTACCTGGCCGACATGCGCGGCGTCCGCAAGGTCGTCGTGGTCACCGACCGGACCATGGTGGAGATCGGGCACCTGGAGCGGGTCCAGCAGGTCCTGAGCCGCCGTCAGGAGCCGGTCGAGGTGCGGGTGGTCGACTTCGTCGAGCCCAACCCGAGCATCGAGACGGTGGAGAAGGGCGCCGAGCTGATGCGCGGCTTCCAGCCGGACACCATCGTCGCGCTCGGCGGTGGCTCGCCGATGGACGCGGCCAAGGTGATGTGGCTGATGTACGAGCACCCGGAGACGGTCTTCGCGGACCTGAAGGAGAAGTTCTTCGACATCCGCAAGCGCGCCTTCACCTTCCCCGACCTGGGTGAGAAGGCCAAGCTGGTCTGCATCCCGACCACCTCGGGCACCGGTTCGGAGGTCACCCCGTTCGCGGTGATCACCGACTCGGCCACCGGCCAGAAGTATCCGCTGGCGGACTACGCGCTCACCCCGAGCGTGGCGATCTGCGACCCGGCGCTGACCACGCACCTGCCGAAGGACGTCACCGCCGACTCCGGCTTCGACGCGCTGACGCACTGCATCGAGACCTACGTCTCGGTCTACGCCAACGACTTCACCGACGGCCTGGCCCTCCAGGGCATCAAGCTGATCTTCGAGAACCTGGAGCAGGCCGTCACCGACGGCCCGAACAGCCCCGTCGCCCGGGAGAAGATGCACAACGCCGGGACCATCGCCGGCATGGCCTTCGGCTCCGCCTTCCTCGGCGTGGTGCACGCGATGGCGCACACCCTGGGCGCGACCTTCCACGTCGCGCACGGCCGGACCAACGCGATCCTGCTGCCGCACGTGATCCGCTACAACGGCGCCGCCCCCGCCAAGGTGACCAGCTGGCCCAAGTACCGGGCCTACATCGCCCCGGAGCGCTTCCAGGCCGTCGCGCGGATGCTCGGCCTGCCGGCCGCGAGCCCGGAGCAGGGCGTGGAGTCGCTGGCGCAGGCGGTCGAGGAGCTGCGGGCCAAGGCCGGCATCCCGGACTCCTTCAAGGGAGCGGGAGTTGACGAGGCGTCGTTCCTGGCGGCGCTGCCGCGGCAGGCGATGTACGCCTACGAGGACCAGTGCGCCCCGGCCAACCCGCGGATGCCGATGCTGGCCGACATGGAGCAGCTGATGAGGCAGGCGTTCTACGGAGACCGTTTCTGAGGTCCAAGGTCCCTACGAATCAGGACTTTCCGAGCCCATGTGACTTTGTGAATGGATTCACAATGTAGGCGTAGGGCTCGGAATCCAAGAGCGGGAGCAGCAGACATGAGCACCCAGCACATCGAGAAGACGGCCACCGCCGACGCCTGGCAGGGCTTCAAGGGCGGGCTGTGGCGCGACAGCGTCGACGTCCGCGACTTCATCCAGCAGAACTACACCCCGTACCTGGGCGACAGCTCCTTCCTGGCCGGCCCGACCGAGCGCACCACCGCCGTGTGGAAGGCGATCACGGACAGGTTCCCCGAGGAGCGGGCCAAGGGCGTCCACGACGTCGCGTACGACATCCCCTCGACCATCACCGCGCACGCCCCGGGGTACATCGACCGGGAGAAGGACCTGATCGTCGGGCTGCAGACGGACGCCCCGCTGAAGCGGGCGATCATGCCCTACGGCGGCTGGCGGATGGTGGCCGGCGCCCTGGAGACCTACGGCTACCCGGTCGACCCGGGGCTGGAGAAGGTCTTCACCGAGTACCGCAAGACCCACAACGCCGGGGTCTTCGACGCCTACACCCCCGCCATCCGGGCCGCCCGCAAGGCCGGCGTCGTCACCGGACTGCCGGACGCCTACGGCCGCGGCCGGATCATCGGCGACTACCGCCGGGTCGCGCTCTACGGCGTGGACCGGCTGGTCGAGGCCAAGCTGGCCGAGAAGGCCGAGTTGGACGCCGCGCCGAGCGACCCGGCGCTGCTGGAGGAGACCATCCGCGGGCGCGAGGAGCTCTCCGAGCAGATCCGCTCGTTGGGCGAGCTCAAGCAGATGGCGGCGGGCTACGGCCACGACATCTCGGGGCCGGCCACCAGCGGGCGCGAGGCCATCCAGTGGCTGTACTTCGCCTACCTGGCGGCGGTGAAGGAGCAGAACGGCGCGGCCATGTCGCTCGGCCGCACCTCCACCTTCGTGGACGTCTACCTCCAGCGGGACATCGACGCCGGGGTGCTGACGGAGGAGCAGGCCCAGGAGCTGGTGGACGACTTCATCGTCAAGCTGCGGATCGTCCGCTTCCTGCGCACCCCCGAGTACGACGAGCTGTTCTCCGGCGACCCGACCTGGGTGACCGAGTCGATCGGCGGGATCGGCGAGGACGGCCGCCCGCTGGTGACCCGGACCTCCTTCCGCTACCTGCAGACCCTCTACAACCTCGGCCCGGCCCCCGAGCCGAACATGACGGTCTTCTGGTCCCCGCAACTGCCGCAGGGCTTCAAGGAGTTCTGCGCCCAGGTGTCGATCGACACCTCCAGCGTGCAGTACGAGTCGGACGAGCTGATGCGCCCGCGCTTCGGCGACGACACCGCGATCGCCTGCTGCGTCTCGGCGATGGCGGTCGGCAAGCAGATGCAGTTCTTCGGCGCCCGGGTGAACCTCGCCAAGACCCTGCTCTACGCGGTCAACGGCGGCCGGGACGAGAAGTCCGGCGCCCAGGTCGGCCCGGAGACCGGGGCCGTCACCTCCGAAGTCCTGGACTACGACGAGGTGATGGCGCGCTTCGACCAGCAGATGGAGTGGCTGGCCGAGACCTACGTCCACGCGCTCAACGTCATCCACTACATGCACGACAGGTACGCCTACGAGCGGATCGAGATGGCGCTGCACGACCGCGCGGTCCGCCGCACCATGGCCTGCGGCATCGCCGGCCTCTCGGTGGCCGCCGACTCGCTCTCGGCGATCAAGCACGCCAAGGTCACCCCGGTGCGGGACGGGAGCGGCCTGGTCACCGACTACCTGATCGAGGGCGAGTACCCGGCGTACGGCAACAACGACGACCGGGTGGACTCGATCGCGGTCTGGCTGGTCGAGGAGTTCATGCGGAAGGTGCGCAAGCACCCGACCTACCGCAACGCCGAGCACACCCAGTCGGTGCTGACCATCACCTCGAACGTGGTCTACGGCAAGAAGACCGGCAACACCCCCGACGGCCGCCGGGCCGGTGAGCCGTTCTCCCCGGGCGCCAACCCGATGAACGGCCGGGACGCCCACGGCTACGTGGCCAGCGCCCTGTCGGTCGCCAAGCTGCCGTACGAGCACGCCGAGGACGGCATCTCGCTGACCAACACCGTCACCCCCGACGCGCTCGGCCGCACCCCCGAGGAGCGGGTGAGGAACCTCGCGGGCGTGCTGGACGGCTACACGGCCTCCAACGGCTTCCACATGAACGTCAACGTGCTCAACCGCGACACCCTGCTGGACGCCATGGAGCACCCGGAGGACTACCCGCAGCTGACCATCCGGGTGAGCGGATACGCCGTCAACTTCGTCCGGCTGAGCCGCGAGCAGCAGCTCGACGTGCTCAACCGCACGTTCCACGGCTCGCTCTAGGCAGGAGATCCCGTCATGGCCGTACTCCTCGGAACCGAGATCCCCGTCGGTGCACCCACCGGCTCGGTGCACTCCTGGGACCTCTCCACCGGCGTGGACGGCCCGGGCACCCGGTTCGTCACCTTCCTGGCCGGGTGCCCGCTCACCTGCCTCTACTGCCACAACCCCGACACCATGAAGATGCGCAACGGCCGGCGCACCACCGCCGACGAGGTGGTGGCCGAGGCCGCGAAGTACACCACCTTCATCCGGGCGGCCGGCGGCGGCGCCACCGTCAGCGGCGGCGAGCCGCTGCTCCAACCCGCCTTCGCCGGTGAGCTGTTCCACCGCTTCAAGCACGAACTCGGCCTGCACACCGCGCTGGACACCTCCGGCTTCCTCGGCGCCCGGGCCACCGACGGGCTGCTGGCCGACGTCGACCTGGTCCTGCTGGACATCAAGTCCTGGGACCGCGAGCTCTACCGCAAGGTCACCGGGCGGCAGTTGGAGCCCACCCTGGAGTTCGCCCGGCGGCTGGCCGACCTGGGCAAGGAGGTCTGGGTCCGCTTCGTGCTGGTGCCCGGGCTGACCGACCCGGCCGAGAACGTCGAGGGCGTGGCCGGCTTCGCCGCCTCGCTGGGCAACGTCTCCCGGGTGGACGTGCTGCCCTTCCACAAGCTGGGGGCCGCCAAGTACCAGGCCCTGGGCCAGGACTTCGCGCTGGCCGGCACCCCCTCCCCCACCCCCGGGCAGGTGGCCGCCGCGCGCGGCGTCTTCGCCCGCCACGGCCTCAACGCCGTCTGACGGCACCGCAGTTCGAGAAGGAGCCCCCGATGACCACCGCAGTGCCGCGCCGCCGCCGCTGGGCCGACGAACCCGACGAGCACCCGGGCCGCCCCCGCCGGGTGGTCGGGCCGGTCCCGGCGATGGACGGCCGGACGCCCACCGCGCACGACCTGCTGCTGCTGCACTGCCCGTCCTCGCTGCGCCGCACCGTGGCCGGCGCCGAGCCGATGCCCGGCTGGGCCCGCACCCTGCTGCGCGGCAACCCCTGGGTCACCGTCCGCCGCGCCCCGGCCATCGCCGGACTCTCCCCGGCGCGGGTCCGCTGCACCCGGGACTCCGAGGCCGCCGCCGAGACCTGGCTGCCGGTCGTGCTGCACGGCCCGCGACCGGACCAGCGGATCACCGGCTACGCCCCGCGCTCGGCCGTCGCACTGACCCTCGCCCCCGAGCAACTCCCGGACCGCCTCGGCCAGTTGCCCGAGGCCCGGCAGACCGGGGTGCCCGCCCTGGCAGCCCTGCCGGAGGCCGGCGCGGTGGTCGAGAGCTACAACCTCAGCTGGGGTCCGATCGGCGCCGTCGGCTGCGAACTCGCCACCGGCGTCCCGGTGGTGTCACCCGACAGCCCGCTCCGCCTCCTGCTGCGCAGCCCCCTCCCGTTCAGCCGCCGCGACGCCCTGCTGCTCCGCCGCAGGCTGCGCAAGCTCCCGGTCTGGGTCGAGGCCGAACTGGAGACCCGGCACGGCGCCGTCTCCCTCGCCGAGTACTCCACCTCCCCGCAGTCCCTCACCCTGCACACCCCGGACGGCCCCCGCCTGGTCGGCGACCCGTGGTTCCCCGCGCACCTGCGCAGTGCCTGACCAGGTGTCAGGTCAGGTTTCAGCTCAGGTTTCAGCTCAGGTTTCAGCTCAGGTTTCAGCTCAGGCGTGGTGGCAGGCGACTCCGGCGGTGAGCGGCGGGGTCGTCTGCTCGCACGAGGTGCGCTTCTCGGGAGGGAGTCCGGCGTAGAGCGGGCAGCGGGTGCGGAAGGCGCAGCCGGTGTGGCGCTCCGTCGGGGAGGGCGGGTCGCCGGGGAGCAGGGTGCGGGTGCGGGCGCGTTCGGCGGCCGGGTCGGGGAGGGGGACGGCGGAGCGCAGGGCCTGGGTGTAGGGGTGGCGGGGGTGGTCGAGGACCTCGGCGACGGGGCCCTGTTCGACGGTGCGGCCGAGGTACATCACGCTGACCCGGTCGCAGAGGTGGCGGATCACCGAGAGGTCGTGCGAGACGAAGAGGTAGGCCAGGCCGAGTTCGGCCTTGAGCTGCTGGAGCAGGTTGAGCACGCCGGCCTGGACGGAGACGTCGAGGGCGGAGACCGGCTCGTCGAGGACGAGCAGCTTCGGCGAGACGGCGAGCGCGCGGGCGATCGAGATCCGCTGGCGCTGGCCGCCGGAGAACTGGTGCGGGTAGCGGGTGGCGTGGGCCGGGTCGAGGCCGACCTGGCGGAGCAGTTCGGGGATCCGGCGGTTGACCAGGTCGCGCGGGGCGCGCTGGGCGAGCAGCGGTTCGGCGATGATGTCGCCGACCGGCTGGCGCGGGTCCAGGCTGGCCATCGGGTCCTGGAAGACGATCTGCACCTCGCCGCGTAGGCGGTGGGCGTCCGCCTTGGTGAGGGTGGCGGTGTCCCGGCCGAGGAGTTCGATCCGGCCGGCCTCGGGCGCGGCCAGGCCGAGCAGTTCGAACAGGGTGGTGGACTTGCCGGAGCCGGACTCGCCCACCAGCCCGAGGGTCTCGCCGCGCCGCAGGTCCAGCTCGACGCCGTCCACCGCGTGCACGGAGCCGACCCGGCGCTTGAAGACGGTGCCCTTGAGCACCGGGAAGGTCTTGGTCAGACCGGTGACGGTGAGCACCGGCTCGCGCTCCTCACGGGGCGTCAGGTCCGGCTCGGGCAGCGGCGGGACGGGGTAGACCTCCTGCGGGGCCGGGCGGGTCGCGGCCAGGAAGTCGGCGCGCAGGCAGGCGGCCAGGTGCTCGCCGTCCCCGGTGAGCGCGGGCTCCTCGGCGCGGCAGCGGTCCTCGACCAGCGGGCAGCGGTCGGCGAACGGGCAGCCCGCGCCGACCGCGCCGGGTGCGGGCGGCTGGCCGGGGATCGGCACCAGGGCGCCGCGGGCGCCGTCCAGCCGGGGCACCGCGCCGATCAGGCCGAGGGTGTACGGGTGGCGTGGGTGGGCGAAGAGCTCGTCCACCGGGGCGGTCTCCACCACCCGGCCCGCGTACATCACGGCGACCCGGTCGGCCATCCCGGCGATCACGCCGAGGTCGTGGCTGACCAGCACCAGGGCGGCGCCGGTCTCCCGCTGGGCGGTGCGCAGCACCTCCAGCACCTGGGCCTGGATGGTGACGTCCAGGGCGGTGGTGGGCTCGTCGGCGAGCAGGATGTCGGGGCCGTTGGCGATGGCCATGGCGATCATCGCGCGCTGGCGCATGCCGCCGGAGAACTCGTGCGGGTAGGAGTCCAGGGCGCGGCGCGGGTCGGGTATGCCGACCAGGTCGAGGAGTTCGGCGGCCCGGTCGCGGGCGGCGGCGCGGTCGACCTTCTGGTGGACCCGGATCGCCTCGACGATCTGGTCGCCGATCCGGTAGACGGGGGTGAAGGCGGAGAGCGGGTCCTGGAAGACCATCGCCACCTTGTTGCCGCGCAGGCCGGCGAGTTCACGGCTCGGCAGGCCGACCAGCTCCCGTCCTTCCAGCCGTACGGAACCCTGGACCCGGGCGGCCCCCGGCAGCAGGCCGAGCACGGCCAGCGCGGTGACGGACTTGCCGGAGCCGGACTCGCCGACGATCCCCAGGGTCTCCCCGCGACGCAGTGTCAGATCCACCCCGCGCACGGCCGGCTGCGAGCCGAAGTCCACGGCCAGGTCGGCGACTTCGAGCAGGGGGGCGGTGGTCACGAGGAGCTCCGGGAGGTGGGGTCGAGGGCGTCCCGCAGACCGTCGCCGATCAGGTTGACGGCCAGTACGAAGAGGACCAGGAGGGCGGCGGCGAAGTAGAACAGCCAGGGGAAGACCGGGGCCTGGTCGGTGCCGGCGGCGAGCAGGGTGCCGAGCGAGACGTCGGGGGCGCGGACGCCGAAGCCGAAGTAGGAGAGGGCGGCCTCGCTCATCACCGCGCCGCCGACCGTGATGGTGGCGTCGGTGATCAGGAAGGAGGCGACGTTCGGCAGGATGTGGCGCAGGATGATCCTCAGCGGGTGGACACCCATGAAGCGGGCGGCCCGGACGAACTCGCGCTCGCGCAGCGAGCGGGTCATCGAGCGGACCACCCGGGCGGTGATCATCCAGTTGAAGACGGCCAGCAGGACCACGAAGGCGATCCAGCCGGAGCCCTTCAGCCGGGGCGAGATGATGGTGATGATCAGGAAGCTGGGGAAGACCAGCATCAGGTCGACCAGGAAGGTCAGCAGCCGGTCGGTCCAGCCGCCGAAGTAGCCGGCGCAGGCGCCGACCAGCCCGGCCAGCACGGTGGAGAAAACCGCCACCAGCAGGCCGATCACCAGGGACTTCTGCAGGCCCCGGACGGTCTGCGCGAAGACGTCCTGGCCGAGCCCGTTGGTGCCGAACCAGTGCTGGCCGGAGGGCGGTTGGCGCAGCGCGGTGTAGTCCGGGGCGGCGTAGTCCCAGGGCGTCAGGTGCGGGCCGAGGAAGGCCAGCAGGAAGAGCAGCAGCACCGTGACGGCGCCGATCACGACTCCCTTGGCGGCCAGCAGGCGGCGCAGCACCAGGCGGGAGCGGCCGGTGGCGGCCGGGGCGACGGGATCGGCCGGGTCGGCCGGGGTGAGCGGGAGCACGGCAGTCATCAGGACCTGACCCGGGGGTCGAGGGCGGCGGTGAGCAGGTCGGCCAGGAAGCCGGAGGCCAGCACCACCACCGCGGCGAACAGGTTGACCGCGACCACCGAGTTGATGTCCTGCTCGTTGATCGCCTGGATGAACCACTCCCCCATGCCGTGCCAGCCGAAGATGGTCTCGGTGAAGGCGGCGCCGGTGAAGATGCCCAGGAAGCTGTAGGCGAACATCGTGGTCATCGGGATGATCGCGGTCCGCAGCCCGTGCTTGAGCAGCGCCTGACGCCTGGTCAGGCCCTTGGCCTCGGCGGTGCGCAGGTAGTCGGAGCCGAGCACGTCCAGCATGGTGGCGCGCTGGTAGCGGCTGTAGACGGCCAGGCCGCCGAGGGCCAGCGAGAGGGTGGGCAGCAGCAGGTGCAGGCCCCAGTCGGCGAGGTGGGCGCCGATCCCGCCGGCCAGGCCGGGGGTCTCGTAGCCGGTGAACGGGATCACCTCGTGGCCGGCCGCGTCCTTGGCCGCGATCGCGCCGTTCTTCAGCAGCAGGGCCAGCAGGAAGACCGGGGTGGAGAGCAGCACGAACGAGGTGAGCGTCAACGCCCGGTCGGAGAACCGGTACTGGCGCACCGCGCCCCAGACGCCGACCGCGACGCCGAGCACCATGCCGAGCAGGGAGCCGACCAGCAGCAGCCGCAGCGAGACCCAGATCCGCCGCCCGAAGTCCTCGTTCACCGAGGTGTCGTGGATGGTGCGGCCGAGGTCGGCGTGGAGCACCAGGCCCTCGGCCCAGGTGCCGAAGCGTTCCACCACGGGGGTGCGGTCGTTGATGTTCAGGGCGGTCAGCTGGCGGTCCACCGAGGCGGCGGAGGGGCGCGGCTGCTTGGCCTCGAAGTAGGCCCGGGGGCCGAGTGCGGCGCTGGAGA
>NZ_JBVJLD010000013.1:66322-158897 GCF_055584905.1 Kitasatospora sp. NPDC088742
ATGTTCAGGGCGGTCAGCTGGCGGTCCACCGAGGCGGCGGAGGGGCGCGGCTGCTTGGCCTCGAAGTAGGCCCGGGGGCCGAGTGCGGCGCTGGAGAGCGCATAGGCGAGGAAGACGGCGACGACCAGCAGCACGGCGTGGTAGCCGAGGCGCTTGGCTATGTAACGGATCACCGTGCACCGCCGGAGCCGGGTCTCGGTCCCCTGGACGACATGACGAACTACCTTTGTTCTGGGGTGGGTTGGATCAGTGTTCCAGCGCAGTACGAAGCGCACGTTGCCGCCGCGTTGCGCCACGTGTCGTTCTGATCAGGTGTGAACGAGACCCCCTGGTAAGAGCACTGATCCGCTGTTACGTTCTGCTGGCCGAACACCGACTTGGCTGCCCACGTTCAACTCCCGCCACACCTGGCGGCACCCAAAAATTCTCTTCTCTTGGGGGAACCCCATGGACTCCATCACCAGCACCAGCCTCCGCAGATTCGCCGTGCTCGCCGCCGCCGTGGCGCTCGCCGTCACGGGGTGCAGCTCGGCCGGCTCCGGCTCGGGTGGCGACGTGGCGAAGAACGTGGTGCCGACGCAGGACGCCGAGGACAACAACCCGCAGCCGGTGGAGAAGATCAGGGACGGCGGCGAGTTCCGCCCGCCGCTCCAGCAGTGGATCACCCAGTGGAACCCGTACCAGGTGGACGGCCGGTACGGCGACGCGGTCGAGATCATGACCTACACCCAGGCCCAGCTGTTCCGCACCGACGCCAAGGGCGTGTTCAACCCGGTGCCGGAGTACCTGGTCTCGGCCGAGGTGACCTCCAAGTCGCCGCAGGTGGTGACGTACAAGCTCAACCCGAAGGCCAAGTGGTCGGACGGCAAGCAGCTCTCCTACCAGGACTTCAAGGCCGTCTGGGAGTCCACGAACGGGAAGAACCCGGCGTACAACATCGCCGACTCCTCCGGCTACGAGCAGATCTCCGCCGTGGAGCAGGGCGCGGACGCGCTGGAGGTGAAGGTCACCTTCGACAAGCCGTACGCGGACTGGCAGAACCTCTTCAACCCGCTGCTGCCGGCCTCCGGCATCTCCACCCCGGACGCGTTCAACGACGGCTGGGTCGAGAAGGTCCCGGTCTGGGGCGGCCCGTTCAAGATCGGGACCCTGGACAAGACCGCGCAGACCATCACCCTGGTGCCCAACCCGGAGTGGTGGGGCCCGAAGCCGAAGCTGGACAAGATCACCTACCGGGTGCTGGCCAGCTCGGCGATCACCCAGGCCTTCCTCAACAACGAGGTGGACTACGCCTCGGCCGGCACCGCCACCGCCTACGGCCAGCTCAAGGACGCCAAGGACGGCGTGATCCGCACCGGCACCCCGTGGGACGAGGTGCACATCTCCTTCGGCGGCAACGGCGCACTGGCCGACCAGACGGTGCGTCAGGCCCTCACCAAGGCGCTGGACCGCGCCGCGCTGATCAAGATCGTGAACGCGGGCGTGCCGGTGGAGTTCAAGCCGCTGGACAACCACCTCTACATGACCAACCAGAGCGGCTACCGGAACAACTCCGGCGACTGGGCCAAGACCGACCCGGCCAAGGCCAAGGAGCTGCTGGAGAAGGCCGGTTGGAAGGAGACCTCGGCCGGCCAGCCGCGCACCAAGGACGGCGCGGCGCTGGAGCTGCACTACGTGGTCAGCGACGGCTCCACCCAGGCCCAGACCGACATGGCCACCGCCGTGCAGTCGATGCTCCAGCAGGTCGGCGTGAAGCTGACCCTGGACAAGGTGCCGAGCAAGGAGTACTTCGCCAAGTACATCAACCAGGGCAAGTTCGACCTGGCCAGCTGGCGGAACACCGGCTCCTTCCCGCTCTCCGCCGGCGTCCCCAACTACCGCGCCCCGCAGGGCGACAACGTGTTCGGGAACTACTCCAAGCTGGCCACCCCGGAGATCGACACCCTGCTGCGCACCGCCGCCGGGACGCTGGACCGGGCCGAGGCCGACAAGCTCTACAACGAGGCCGACGCCAAGATCTGGGAGCTGGCCCACACCCTGGAGCTCTACCAGCGCCCGAGCATCGTGGCGGTGCGCAAGGGCCTGGCCAACTTCGGGGCCGGCAGCCTGGCCAGCACCGACATCACCAAGGTGGGCTGGGAGAAGTAGCGCCCTCGGCGGAGGGGGCCGCGCGGCGGCGACCGCCGCCGCGCACCGCCCCGGCCCGGCCGGAGCCGGGCATGGCGGTGCGGCGGCACCCCGACGTGCGGCGGCGCAGCCGGGCAGCGCGGTGATCACGAGGCCGACGGCACGGGGGATGCGGTGTGCCCGCCCCCGTGTTCCGCCACCGGCCTTGACCTTCCGCATTGCCCGAAGTCCGCCCGCGTCGTCCTTGCCACTGCGGAGGAATCTATCCGGCCAAACAGGGTGGAACCGACCCCGTGGGCGGGGCGCGCCCGGGTTCCGGCGGTCCGTTCACCCGGTTCGCGCACTCCACCGTCAACTGACGCTGACAGCAGGACAGAAGGACCATAAGTCGGATATACGGCGTGTCGCCGGGATACGTGCGCCGGAGGTGACGGACTGCCAGGATCACTGCGTCCGGAACCGCGCCGAGCGCCAGGTGGCCCCATGAGCAGAGACCTTCCTTCCCAGCCCGCCGCGTTCCGGCGGATGACCGCGCGCAGCAAGGACGAGGGCCACCGGATGGCGACCCCGCTGGAGCTCTTCTTCGACCTCTGCTTCGTGGTGGCGGTCGCCCAGGCCGGGAAGCAGCTGGCGCACGACCTGGCCGAAGGGCACCTGGGGGCCGGGCTGTTCGGCTACGCGTTCGCCTTCTTCGCCATCTGGTGGGCCTGGATGAACTTCTCCTGGTTCGCCTCCGCCTACGACGTGGACGACGTGCCGTACCGGGTGACCACCCTGGTGCAGATCACCGGCGTGCTGATCCTGGCCGCCGGGGTGCCCCGGATGTTCGACACCCGGGACCTCACCCTGTCCGTGGTCGGCTACCTGGTGATGCGCCTGGCCATGGTCACCCAGTGGCTGCGCGCGGCCGCCTCCGAGACCGGCGGGGCGCGGACCATGGCCCTGCGCTACGCGATCGGCATCACCATCTGCCAACTCGGCTGGGTGCTGGTGCTGTTGGTGCCCGACAGCGCGCTCGGCTGGGTGCTGCCGCTCGGCATCGTGGCCGAGCTCTCCGTCCCGGCGCTGGCCGAGCTGCACACCCAGTCGGCCTGGCACCCGCACCACATCGCCGAGCGGTACGGCCTGTTCACCATCATCGTGCTCGGCGAGACGGTCGCCGCCGCCACCATCGCGATGCAGACCGCCATCGACGAGCACGAGGCGCTGGGCGAGCTGATCCCGCTCGCCGCGGGCGGCATCCTGATCTGCTTCTCCGCGTGGTGGATCTACTTCGCCCGCCCGGTGCACCACATCCTCACCTCCAACCGCCGCTCCTTCCTCTGGGGTTACGGCCACTACCTGGTGCTCGGCTCGGCCGCCGCGATCGGGGCCGGCCTGGAGGTGGCGATCGAGTACGCCACCCACAAGGCGCACATCAGCGCCGTCCCGGCGGCCGCCGCCGTCACCGTGCCCACCGCGCTCTTCCTGCTCACCGTCTGGGCGCTGCACTCCCGGCACGTCAAGAGCGGGGTCGGCCAGGTGCTGCTGCCGGCCGCCTCGGTGGCCGTACTGGCCTGCACCTTCCTCGGCGAACACGCCACCCTGGCAGCCGGGTTGGTCTGCGCGGCCACCGTCGCCCTGGGCCTGGCGCTGGCCTCGCACGAGACCCGTGACCACTGACCGGCCCGCTCGTTCCACCCCGAGGGCCCCGCAACGGCCCGGCCCGACACCGGAGGACACCATGACCGAGGACCTGCTCCGCGCCAAGATCGATTACGGCTTCGACCAGTTGGACCGTGACGGCGACGGCCGGCTCACCGAGGCCGACCACGTGCTGATGGGCCGGGACGGCGCCCGCGCGCTGGGCCACCGGGAGGGCTCCCCGGAGGAGGCCCGGATCGTCGACGGCTACCTGCGGATCTGGCGCGAGCTGCACCTGCCGACCCTGCCGCCCGGCACCGAGGAGATCACCCGGGAGGAGTTCGTCACCAGCACCCTGGGCCTGGCGGACGACCCGGCCGCCGCCCGGGCCACCGTCGGCGCGCTGGCCGAGGCCTTCCACGAGATCGCGGACGCCGACGGCAACGGGGTGGTCGACCCGGACGCGTTCCACGCCTTCCAGCGCGGCCACTTCCCGGACCTCTCCCGGGAGACCACCGACCTGGCCTTCTCCCGGCTCGACCTGGACGGCAACGGTACGCTCTCCCGTGAGGAGTTCGTCCAGGCCGTGGTGGAGTACTGGAGCAGCCGCGACCCCGAGGCCCCCGGCAACTGGTGGGCGGGCAACCCGGCCTTCGCCCGGTAACTCGCCATCCCCAGGAGGCCCCGCCGTGCAGTCCGTCCCCGACCAGCTCGACGACCTGCCGTACGCGCACCTGCTCACCCCGCACACCGGCCCGCTGCGCGGCGACCGCTACGACACCGTGCGGTTCGAAGGCGCGCTGGAGACGGTCTCGGCCGGCGGGTCGAGCTTCCTGGAGTGCGCGTTCACCGGCACCGAGCTGTCGGGGGCGCGGATGCGGCAGGCCCGGTTCAACGAGGTCTGGGTGCAGGGCAGCCGCTGGATCGCGGTGGACTGCGTGGAGAGCGAGTGGCAGGACGCGGGCCTGGTCTCCACGGTGCTCGCGGGGCTCACCGCCTACGGCTCGGCGATCCGCCGGGTGGTGCTGCGCCAGTGCAAGCTGGAGGCGGTCAACCTGCGCGGCTCGGTGCTGCGGGACGTGGTCTTCGAGGACTGCCTGCTGCGGGACGTGGACTTCGGCGAGGCCAAGCTGACCGACGTCTCCTTCCCGGGCTCCACCCTGGAGGAGGTCCGGCTGTCCGGCGCCGTGCTCAAGCAGGCCGACTTCCGCGGCGCCCGCTCCCTCGGCCTCACCGACGGCCCGCACGGACTGCGCGGCGCCATCCTCGGCTCGGCCCAACTCTTCGAACTGGCCCCGCAGTTCGCCCACGCCCTGGGCATCACCGTCAAGGACTGAGACCGACCGGCACACGCCCCGCGTTCATCTCGCCTTCGCTCGGCGACCGGGCGTTGAACAGTCCAACAAGCCTTGATGGAAAGTCATGGCCACCGGCCGCGACCTGCGCAAAGATTCCGCTCGGCCGATGGCGTGCACACAACGTGTGCAGACAACACCGGCCACCACCAGCGGCTTCTGTGGAGCGAAGGGACGGGCTGCGGGATGTCCGAGCTGAGTCGTAGGAAGTTCATGGCACTGTCGGCGACCGCGGCGGCGGGGGCCGCCGTCGCCGGGTCGGCCACGGTCGGCGGCGGAGCGGCGGAGGCGGCGGAGCAGTTCGGCCTGGACGCCACCGGCACGCTGACCGACGCCAAGCACATCGTGATCCTGATGCAGGAGAACCGGAGCTTCGACCACTACTTCGGCACCCTCCAGGGTGTCCGGGGCTTCGGCGACCGGTCCGCGATCCAGATCCCCGGCGGGTTCAGCGTCTTCAACCAGCCGAACGGGCTGAGCCGTCAGTACCCGTGGCTGTTCAGCGCCACCAAGGCGGCCGGCGGCCAGACCCCGGAGCGGCTGGCCCAGTGCAACGGCGACCTCGCGCACTCCTGGAACGACCAGCACAGCGCCTGGAACACCGGCCGGATGGACAACTGGGTGGCCGCCAAGTCCAGTGTCCGCGCGCTCGGTTACCTCAACCGCAAGGACATCCCGTTCCACTACGCGCTGGCCGACAACTGGACCGTCGGCGACGCCTACTTCAGCTCCACGCTGAGCGCCACCGGCCCCAACCGCACCTTCCACTGGAGCGGCCAGATCGACCCGGACGGCAAGGCGGGCGGCCCGGCCTACAACGGCGGCGACGAGTCCGGCCTGCGCTGGCAGACCTACGCCGAGGCGCTGGAGAACGCCGGGGTGAGCTGGAAGCTCTACCAGAACGCCTCCGACAACTACGGCGACAACGCCTTGGCCTACTTCAAGCAGTTCACCGACGCCCCGGCCGGCAGCCCGCTCAAGGTCAAGGGCATGGGCTCGGTGCCCAAGGTGACCGGCAAGACCCCGGAGGACATCGCCGCCGCGATCCGCGCCGACGTGCTGGGCGGGACGCTGCCGCAGGTGGTCTGGGTGGTCGCCGACGAGGCCTCCTCCGAGCACCCCTACGCGCCGCCGAACGACGGCGCGCACTTCGTGCACCTGGTGATGGACGCGCTCAACGCCGACCCGGCGGTCTTCAACTCCAGCGTGATGTTCCTCAACTACGACGAGAACGACGGCTTCTTCGACCACGTGCCGCCGCCGGTGCCGGTCGCCGGGACGCCCGGGGAGTTCTACAACGGCCAGCCGGTCGGCCTCGGCTTCCGGGTCCCGATGGTCGCCATCTCGCCCTGGAGCCGCGGCGGTTGGGTCTCCTCGGAGGTCTTCGACCACACCTCGGTACTGCGCTTCCTGGAGCGCTGGACGGCCGCCCTCGGCAAGCCCGCGGTCTGCCCGAACATCTCCGCCTGGCGGCGCAAGGTGACCGGCGACCTGACCGGCATGTTCGACTTCGCCCACCCGGTCTACGGGATGCCCGCGCTGCCCGACACCTCCTTCGTGATCGGCCAGTCCACCTGCGGCCCGCTGCCCAACCCCTCCCCCGCCAACAACGCGCTCCCGCTCCAGGAGCCCGGCACCCGGCCCGCCCGCGCCCTGCCGTACCAGCCCAACGCCAACCTGGACCACCTGGAGTTCGGCTCGGGCGGGGTGATGAAGGTCTGGATCAAGATGGCCAACGAGGGCGCCGCGGCCACCAGCGCCACCCACTTCGCGGCCTACGCCAACGCCTACCGCAGCGGCGGCCCGTGGCAGTACACGGTGGACCCGTCCGGCTCCACCAGCGACTTCTTCAACTGCGGCACCAACTTCGGCAACGGCCCGTACGACCTGAGCGTCACCGGCCCGAACCGCTTCCTGCGCCGCTTCAAGGGCGACGCCACCAAGGCCGGCACGAGCGTCACCGTCACCGCCTCGTACGCGAACGCGCCGGACACCGGCAAGCTCGCCCTCTGGTTCCGCCTCGCCAACGCGGGCAGCTCGGCCGTGACCTTCACCGTCACCCCGAACAACTACCGCACCGACGGGCCGTGGACCTACACCGTCCAGCCCGGCGGCAACACCAGCGACTACTTCAACGCCGTCGCCTACCAGAACGGTTGGTACGACTTCACGGTCACCGTCAGCTCGGACTCCTCCTGGTCCCAGCGCTTCACCGGTCACCTGGAGACCGGCCTGCCCAGCATCACCGGCTGACGCCTCGTCGGGCTCCGCCCTCCTCCCCGGGGGCGGGGCCCGGTTTCCGGCGCCCGGCCCGCTCAGTCCGAGAGCTCCCAGAGCAGCCGGTAGTAGGCGGTGCGCTCCGGATCGGGCGCCACCCCGTAGGCCTCCAGCAGGGGCTCCTCCCAGCCGGGGCCGTAGTTCCACCGCGTGCTCCAGGTGGCGATCGCCAGGTCGGCCCAGCGGTCGGCCACCCCGAGGGCGCCCAGGTCCACGTGGCCGGAGGCGGTGCCGTCCTCGTCGATCAGGGTGTTGGGGGCGCAGGCGTCACCGTGGCAGACCACCAGGCGGTCCACCGGCGGGGCGTCCGCCAGCAGTTCGAGCGCCCGCCGGACGCTTCCGACGTACTCCAACTCCTCGGGCCAGCAAGCCGGTTCGACCAGCCCGGCGGCGACCCTGGCGTGCACCGAGGCCAGCCGGGCGGGCACCGACCAGTCGAACGGGCAGTCCGCCACCGGCAGCGCCTCGTGCAGCCGGCGCAGCCCGGCCCCGAGCGCGCGCACCGCGCGCTCCGGCTCCCGCCGCCACCGCTCGTCCACCGCCGACCGGCCGGCCAGGCCCTCGGTGACCAGCCAGCTGCCGCCCCCGTCCGCACCCCGCTCCAGCACCCGGGGCACCGTCGCGTAGGGCGCGGCCCAGGCCAGCCGTGCCGCCTCGGCGGACAGGTCGATGGTGTTCCCGGCCGGGTTCCACTTCACGAACTCGCGCTCGCCGAGACCGACTTGGAAGGTCAGACCGCCGAGCTCGTTCTCCCAGACGGCCCGCACGGGGCGGCCTGCGGCGTACTCACGGACGAACTCCGGTACCGCGACCGGACCCTGCGGCGTAGTCATCCCGTCATTGTCACCGTGGGGCCCTTCGGGTCCAAACGTTTTATAGGGCCCGGGCGACGGGACGGCGGGGTCGGTCGACGGTGTGTCAGTTCGGGTCCGCCGTGAGGAGCTCGCGCCGGCCGAGGGCGTAGCGGCGCAGGACCGCGCGGGCGATCAGCGGGTGGTCGGCGAGCGGGGCGGTGACGGCCCAGGCGCCGGTGGCGGGGAGGGCGGCGGTGAAGCGGCCCGGGGCAAGCAGGTGGGCGGCGACCGCGACCCGGCGGTGCCCCTCGGCCCGGAGCTCGGCGACCGCGTGCGGGACGGTGGGCCGGGCCGCGGAGCAGTAGGCGGTGCGGACCGGGACGGTGCCGCCGAGCAGCTGCCCCAGCTGGGCGGCGGCGGCCAGCGCGCCGTCGTTGCCGCCCTCGCGGGTGGAGCCGGCGGCGGCCACCACCACGGCGTCGGCCCGGCCGCCGGCCCGTTCCTCGGCCTCCCGCAGCCGCCCGTGCAGTGCCAGTCCGATCGAGGCGGCGGCGCCGCTCAGGCCCGGGGTGACCACGGCCCGCACGCCGGTGGCGGCGGCGACCACGCCCGGGACGTCCACCGCGCGGTGGAAGCCGTCGCCGAGCAGCAGCGGCACCACCACGGCCTCGCCCGCGAGCCGGCCGAGCGCCTCGGCCAGCGAGGGGACCTGTACGTCCAGGTGTCCCACCACGGGGTGACGCCCGGTCAGACCGGCGAGCCGAGAGCCGAGCCGGGCCACCGTGCGGACCGCCGCCGGGGCGGCGCTGCCGTGCACGGCCAGGACCAGGGGCGGCCCGCTGCACCCGGCCGCCGGCAGCGGCCCCGGTTCACGGACCTGCGCGAAGACGCTCATCGGGTTCCTCCTCACCTCCACGCTAGGGAGCCGGGGCCGGTCCCCGGACCGGGCCGAGGCCACCGGCTCCGGGGCCGAAGGTCCCGCCGCGCCTCTCCCCATGTGTCATTCGGGCCCAAGGTCCCTGGTGGTCGGGTCCTTTACTCGTGGGCCGCACCCCACCCCGGAACTACCGTCGGAGACAGGAGCACCCGCGCAGGAGGAGCACGCACCATGACGACCAAGACCCTGGTCCTCGTCGGACACGGCATGGTGGGCCAGCGCCTGCTCGCCGCCCTGGCCGAGCGCGGGGCCTTCGAGCGGGACTGGCGGGCCGTGGTGCTCGCCGAGGAGAGCCGCGCCGCCTACGACCGGGTGCACCTCTCGGCCCGCTTCACCGGCACCTCACCCGACGAACTCGCCCTCGCCACACCGGAGTTCTTCACGGAGCACGGCATCGAGCTGCACCTCGGCGACCCGGCCGCCGCCGTGGACACCGCCCGGCGGACCGTCACCACCGAGGGCGGCCGCACCGTCGGCTACGACGCCCTGGTGCTGGCCACCGGCTCCTACCCCTTCGTGCCCCCGGTGCCCGGCGCGGACGCCCCGGGCTGCTTCGGCTACCGCACCCTGGAGGACGTGGACGCGATCACCGCCTACGCGGCGGCCGGCGCCCGCAGCGGGGTGGTGGTCGGCGGCGGCCTGCTCGGCCTGGAGGCGGCCGGGGCGCTGCGCAGCCTGGGGCTGCGCACCGGCGTGGTCGAGTTCGCGCCCCGGCTGATGCCGCTCCAACTGGACGAGGGCGGCGGCGCCGCCCTGCGCGGTGCGGTCGAGGGGATGGGCATCGGCGTGCACACCGGCGTCGGGGCCCAGCGGATCGAGCTGGACGCCGACGGCGTCACCGACGGCCTGCGGCTGAGCGACGGCCGGCTGGTCGACGCCGACCTGGTGGTGTTCTCGGCGGGCGTCCGCCCCCGGGACCGGCTGGCCCGGGAGGCCGGGCTGCTCTGCGGCGACCGGGGCGGCGTCGCGGTGGACCGGTACTGCCGCACCACCGATCCGGCGGTCTACGCCGTCGGCGAGTGCGCCCAGACCTGCGACGGCCGGGTGTACGGCCTGGTGGCCCCCGGCTACCAGATGGCCGAGGTGGTGGCCGAACAGCTGCACGGCGGCGGCGAGCTCTCCTTCGAGGGCGCCGACACCGACACCAAGCTCAAGCTGCTCGGCGCCGACGTGGCCAGCTTCGGGGACCCGTTCGCGGCCGGCGGCCGGGCCGTCGAGGTGCAGTTCTCCGACTCCGGTTCCGGGGTCTACAAGAAGCTGGTGCTGGGCGCCGACGGCCGGCTGCTCGGCGGCATCCTGGTCGGCGACGCCGCCGCGTACGGGCTGCTGCGCCCGCACACCGGGGCCGAACTCCCGGCCGCCCCCGAGTCGTTCCTCCTCCCGGCGGGTGCCGAGCCCCCGCCCGGGGCCGAGCTGCTGCCGGACGAGGCGGTGGTCTGCAGCTGTCACAACGTCACCAAGGGCGCCGTCCGGGCCGCCGTGGCCGAGGGCGTCACCGAGCTCTCCGGGCTGAAGGCCTGCACCAAGGCCGGTACCGGCTGCGGCGGTTGCACCGGCACCCTGCAGTCCCTGCTCGACGGCTTCGGCGTGCGGCGCCGCCCGGGCCTGTGCGAGCACTTCGCGCTCTCCCGCGCCGAGCTCTACCAGGCCGTCGCCGCAGGGAAGTCGACCTCCTTCGCCGAAGTCCTGGCCGAGCACGGCAACGGCGCCGAGGACGGCTGCGCGGTCTGCAAGCCGGTGGTCGGCTCGGTGCTGGCCACCCTCGGGCCCGAGCTCGGGCTGCGGCACGTGCTCGACCCGGGGCAGCGCGGCCTCCAGGACTCCAACGACCGCTACCTGGCCAACCTCCAGAAGGACGGCAGCTACTCGGTGGTGCCGCGCATCCCCGGCGGCGAGCTGACCGCCGAGCAGCTGATCGCGATCGGCGAGGTGGCCCGCGACTTCGGGCTCCACACCAAGGTCACCGGCGGCCAGCGGATCGACCTCTTCGGCGCCCGGAGGGAGCAACTCCCGGCCGTCTGGCGGCGGTTGGTGGACGCCGGTTTCGAGTCCGGCCACGCCTACGGCAAGTCGCTGCGCACCGTGAAGTCCTGCGTGGGCAGCCGCTGGTGCCGCTTCGGCCAGGGCGACTCGGTCCAGCTGGCGATCGACCTGGAGCTGCGCTACCGGGGCCTGCGCACCCCGCACAAGGTCAAGGGCGGGGTCTCCGGCTGCCTGCGCGAGTGCGCCGAGGCCCGGGGCAAGGACATCGGCGTGATCGCCACCGCCAAGGGCTGGAACCTCTACGTCGGCGGCAACGGCGGCACCACCCCCCGGCACGCCGACCTGCTGGCCCCGGACCTCTCCACCGAGGAGCTGCTCCGGCTCACCGACCGCTTCCTGATGTACTACGCCCGCACCGGCGAACGGCTGGAGCGCACCGCCGCCTGGCTGGAGCGGCTCGGCCTCGGCCACGTCCGCGCGGTCGTGGCCGAGGACTCGCTCGGGCTGGCCACGGAGCTGGAGGCCCAGGCCGAGCGCCACGTGGCGGCCTACCAGGACGAGTGGAAGGCCGTCCTGGACGACCCGGCCAAGCTCCGCGCCTTCGCCCCCTTCGTCAACGCCCCCGCCGACCCCGTCACCTTCCTCGACGGCCCGATTTCCACCGCCCCCGCCCCCGCCCTCCAGGAGCAGTGATGAACCGCACCGGCCAGGTCCAGGTCCAGTCCCCCGACGGCGCATGGGTCACCGTCTGCGCCTACGAGGAGCTCGAACCCTCCTGCGGGGTCGCCGCCCTCCTCCCCCGGGGCGAGCAGGCCGCCGTCTTCCGGACGCCGGGCGGCGAGGTCTACGCCGTCGGCAACCGCGACCCGTTCTCGCACGCCGACGTGATCGCCGACGGCATCACCGGCAGCGTGGACGGCGTCCCCACCGTGGCCTCCCCCATGCACAAGCAGACCTTCGACCTGCGCAGCGGCGTCTGCCTGGACGACCCGGACACCGCCCTCCCGGTCTACCCCGTCCAGGTCGGCTAGCCCGGCCCCGCTCCCCCGTGCCCGGGGCCCCTGGTGGTTGACCAGGGGCCCCGGGTGCACGCTGGAGAGGTCCCTGGTACTGGGAGGTGAGCGGGATGGAACCGCAGGCGGAGTTCGGCCCGGAGCGGTACGCCAGGCCACGGCCGGTGGGCGGGCCGCGCGGGTACTGGCGCGCGCTGGAGGACGTGCAGACGGCCACGGTGGCGGTGCTGCTGTCGCTCTCGGTGGGCCTGGTCCTGGTCGCGGTGCAGATGGGCGGCAACGCGATCGCACTGGCGGTGTTCTGCGCCGTCTGGGCGTGCACCCTGCTGGCGGTGGCCGGCTGGGCGGGCCACCGGCGTGAGGTGCGGTCGGCCGGACGGCACCGGATGGTCTGAGCCCGCAGGCCGCCACACGGAGCACCTCCGCTCGCGCGCGTCCGTGCGTCCGTGCAGAGAATGGGCCATGCCGACAAGAGCTGACACCCCGTCATCCGGGGATCGCCGGTGAGCCCGGCGGACATCGCCATTCTCATCGTTCCGATGCTGGTGGTGGCCGCGGTTCTGCTGGTGATCCGCCGGCGGGTGCCCCTCGCCAAGAGGTTGGCGTACAACGAGGTCGGCGGGGTGCTGTTCTCGATGGTCGGGGTGCTGTACGCGGTGCTGCTGGCCTTCGTGGTGATCGTGGTCTGGGAGAACAACGAGGCGGCCAAGGCCACCACCTTCAAGGAGGCGGACGCGCTGGCCGGGGTCTACTGGCTGTCCCGGCAGATGCCGCTCCCGGAGGGCCCCGAGCTGGAGCGGCTGACCCTCGGCTACGCCCACCAGGTGGTCGGCCAGGAGTGGGGCCTGATGGCCCGGCACGGCACCGACCCGGACTGCACCGCGCTGGTCTACCGCATCCGGGAGGTGGCGCTGGGCTTCCAACCGGGCGCCGACACCCGCCAGCAGGGCGTCTACCAGCACCTGGTGACGGACGTGGAGGAGCTGGCCAGTGCCCGCCGGGCCCGGCTGAACCAGATCGACGACGTGGTGCCGTCGCTGCTCTGGGGGGCGCTGATCATCGGCGGGCTGGTGACGGTCGGGCTGACCCTGCTGTTCGGGATGAGCAGCGTGCGGGCGCAGATCCTGCTGGTGGTCTGCACGACCGGGCTGATCTCGCTGCTGGTGATCGCGGTGAAGGAGATGAACTACCCCTTCGACGGCCTGTACGGGATCGACCCGACCTCCTTCGAGGTCTTCCTCTCCCGGCTGCCCCCGCCCCGGGGCTGAGCGGGGCTCACTCCAGCGGCCCACTCCGCGCGCGGACCCGACGGGCCGTCAGTAGCTTGCGAAACAGTCGAGCAGAAGGAGTGGGCCGGTGGCACAGCGTCAGTCGGTGGCGGTGCGGGCGTCGTTGGTGGCCACGGGGGCGACGCTGCTCCTGCTGGCCGCGATCGTGCTCGGCAGCCGCGGCCTCAGGGACTTCGACTCGGCCCTGGTGCCGTACGCGGTGGCGACGGTCTTCCTCACCTTCGGGGTGGTCTACCGCTACGTGGTCTGGGTCTCCGCCCCGGCCGCCCGCCGGCTGTTCACCCAGGGGTGGCGCTCGGCGCTCTCCTGGCAGAACCTGCGCCGGGCCCCGACCGCGCTGCCGAAGATGATCGTCACCTACCTGGGCTTCCAGAAGTTCCTCGGCGCCCGCTCGCACGCCCGCTGGGCGGCCCACCAACTCATGTTCTGGGGCTGCCTGCTGGCCGCCGCGATCACCTTCCCGCTGACCTGGGGCTGGTTCACCTTCACCGCCTCCAGCGCGGCCGGCCCCGGCTACGAGATGCGGATCTGGGGCTTCAAGGTGCTCGGCTTCGCCTCCGACTCCTTCTTCGGCTGGGCGATGTACCACGGCCTGGACCTGGCGGCCGTGCTGGTGATCGCCGGGGCCGGCTACTTCCTCTGGCGCCGGATGCGCGACCGCGAGGCCACCACCGGCCAGCGCTTCGGCTACGACTTCGTCCCGCTGCTGGCCCTGATCACCATCTCGGTGACCGGCCTGCTGCTGACCTTCTCGTCGATCTTCCTGCACGGCGGCGGCTACGAGTTCCTGGCCCTGCTGCACATGGTCTCGGTGGTGCTCACCCTGGTGTACCTGCCGTTCGGCAAGTTCTTCCACATCGTGCAGCGCCCGGCGGCGGTCGGCATGCAGCTGTTCAAGTACACCTCGAAGAAGAAGGACCCGGACGCTCCCGACGACCTGTTCGCCTGCAAGAACTGCGGCGAGCCGATCGACACCCCCGAGTACGTGGCCAACCTGCGCGCCACCATGCAGGACCTGCGGCTCGGCTTCGACCAGTGGGCGGAGTACTGCCCGCGCTGCAAGCGGGTGCTGCGCGGCGGCGCCTACCTCTCCCAGGTGAAGAAGGGCTTCGACCGTTGAGCGAGCGTGTGGACCCGACCGTCGCCCCGCGCGGCACCCGCAACTTCCGGGACGCCGGCGGCCTGCCCGCCGCCGCCTGGCGGGCCGACCAGACCGAGCAGACCCTGGTGCCCACCCACTGCTGCTTCTGCGGGGTGCAGTGCGGGATGTACCTGCGGGTGGACGGCCACGGCAAGGTGTTCGGCGTCGAGCCGCGCAACCACGACATCAACCGGATGCGCCTGTGCCCCAAGGGCATCAACGCCTACCAGCAGGTCAACCACCCCGACCGCCTCGCCGCCCCGCTGATGCGGCGCAGCCGTGACGAGCCCTTCCGGCAGGTGAGTTGGGAGCAGGCGCTGGACCACACGGTCAACGAGATCCGCCGGATCCAGGCCGCGCACGGGGCGGACGCCTTCGGCCTGCTCGGCGGGGCCAGCCTGTTCTCCGAGAAGACCTACCTGGTGGGCAAGTTCGCCCGGGTCGCACTCAAGTCCCGGCACGTGGACTACAACGGGCGGCTCTGCATGGTGAGCGCGGCCGGGGCGAACAAGCTGGCCTTCGGGATCGACCGCGCGGGCAACCCGTTCTCCGACATCCTGCAGACCGACTGCCTCCTGATCGCCGGCTCCAACGTCGGCGAGTGCTTCCCGGTGATGACCCAGTACCTCTGGGGCGCCCGGGACCGGGGCGCCAAGCTGATCGTGATCGACCCCCGGGAGACGGCGGTGGCCCGCACCGCCGACGTGCACGTGGCGCTGCGCTCGGGCACCGACGCGGTCTTCTTCAACGCGGTGCTGAACGTGGTGATCGAGGACGGCCTGACCGACGACGCCTTCATCGCCGCCCACTGCACCGGCTGGGAGGAGCTGAAGGCCACCGTCAAGGCCTACCCGCCGAGCCGGGCGGCCGAGGTCTGCGGCATCCCGGAGTCCCAAGTGGTCGAGGTGGCACGGATGTTCGGCACCGCCGGGAAGGCGATGGCCTGGCACGCCCGCGGCATCGAGCACCACACCCAGGGGGTGGAGAACTGCCTGACCGTCATCAACCTGTGCGCCGCCACCGGAAACCTCGGCAAGCCCGGGGCCGGCTACGGCACCATCACCGGCCAGGGCAACGGGCAGGGCGGACGCGAGCACGGCCAGAAGTCCGACCTGCTGCCCGGCGGGCGCTCCATCAACGACCCCGAGCACCGGCGGCAGATCTGCGAGATCTGGGGCATCGAGGAGTCCGAGCTGCCGAAGGCCGGCACCTCGATGATGGAGATGGTCTGGCAGATGCAGCGCCAGGAGATCCGCGGCCTGATCGGCATCTGCAACAACCCCTTCGTCTCGCTGCCCAACTACGCGGTGGTGAAGGACGGCTACGACACCCTGGAGTTCCACGCCCAGTTCGACTTCTTCCTCTCCGAGACGGCGCAGAACGCCCACGTGGTCTTCCCGGTCACCACCTGGGCCGAGGACGAGGGCGTGATGGCCAACGCCGAGGCCCGGGTGGTCAAGCACAACAAGGCCCAGGAGCCCCCGGCCGGGGTGCGCACCGACACCTGGGTGATGTGCGAGCTGGCCCGCCGGCTCGGGGTGGGCGACAAGTTCGACTTCGCCGGCTCCGAAGAGGTCTTCGAGGAGCTGCGGATCGCCTCCCGGGGCACCGTCAACGACTACTACGGCATCACCTACCAGCGGCTGGAGGAGACCGGCGGCATCGCCTGGCCCTGCCCGGACACCGAACACCCGGGCACCCCACGGCTGTTCGAGGGCGGGAAGACCTACCACGCCGACGGCAAGGTGCACCTCCAGACGGTCGAGTGGCACCCGCCGGCCGACCCGTACGACGAGAACTTCCCGATGACCCTGACCACCGGCCGGACGGTGGCGCACTTCCTGTCGGGCAATCAGACCCGGCGGCTGGGCGCCCTGGTGGAGCAGACCCCGCGCCCCTGGGTGGAGATCCACCCCTCGCACGGCTTCCGCACCGGCGATCCGGTCCGGGTGGTCACCCGGCGCGGCGAGTCGGTGCTGCCCGCCCTGGTCACCGAGGCGATCCGGGCCGACCACGTCTTCGTGCCGTACCACTGGCCCTACCCGGTGGCGGCCAACGCGCTGACCATCGACGCCCTCGACCCGCGCTCCAAGATCCCGGAGTACAAGGTCTGCGCCGTCCGGATCGAACGGGCCGCCGACCTGGACGAGGTGCCCGCGCCGCCGACCCCGCCGGGCCGGGAGGCGTACCCCGAGGC
Source organism: Kitasatospora sp. NPDC088742 (assembly GCF_055584905.1). Lineage (NCBI taxonomy): Bacteria > Bacillati > Actinomycetota > Actinomycetes > Kitasatosporales > Streptomycetaceae > Kitasatospora > Kitasatospora sp. NPDC088742. The sequence continues at coordinate 83,059 of NZ_JBVJLD010000013.1, forward strand.
CCAGGCCTCACGGACCGACCCGCTGCCGCCGACCTCGCCCCAGGGCCGCGGCACAGCGGAGAGGAGCTGACGCCATGTTGGGACGCACCATCTTCATCGACCCGGGCCGCTGCATCGGCTGCCAGGCCTGCGTCTCGGCCTGCCGGGAGTGCGACTCGCACCGGGGCAAGTCGATGATCCACCTCGACTACCCGGACGAGGGCCACACCGTGGCCTCGATGCCCACGGTCTGCATGCACTGCGAGGACCCGGTCGCCCCGTGCGCCGAGGTCTGCCCGGCGGACGCCATCCTGATCACCGCCGACGGCGTGGTCCAGGAGGCGGACCCGACCAGGTGCATCGGCTGCGCGAACTGCGTCAACGCCTGTCCGTTCGGGGTCCCGAAGATCGACCTCGAGGCCAAGCTCCAGATGAAGTGCAACCTCTGCTACGACCGCACCAGTTACGGCCTGGCCCCGATGTGCGCGACGGTCTGCCCGACCGGGGCACTGTTCTACGGCACCATCGAGGAGCTCCAGGCCGAGCGGCCGGGCGTCGACGTCTCCACCCTCTTCGCCTTCGGCGACGTCACCGTCTCCACCGGCGTCGCCATGGTGGTGCCCGCCGAACGCCGGGAGGGCACCACCGGCACGGGCGCCTTCAACGGCGCCGCCGTGCCCGGCGGCTACCCCGCACTCGACGTGATCGAGGTCAACGGGCGTGCCACGCCCGGGAACGGAGCGCTGTGACCACCCCTCAGGCACCCTCGCAGGACGGACTCTCCGAGGAGCACGCCGCCCTGGTGGACCGGATCAGCGCGGACTCGCTGACCACCCGCCGGGACTACCTGCGGATCATGGCCACCGTCTCCGGCGGCCTGGTGGTCGGCTCCACCGTGGTCTCCGCCGGGGTGCTGCACCGGCACGGCGACGGCAGCGCTCCCCCGCTCAAGGTCGCCGAGAAACTGACCCGGGGTCAGGCGGTGACCTTCAACTACCCCGGCGAGCACGACCGGGCGATGGCCATCCGGCTGATGGACGGCACCGTGGTCGGCTACTCCACCGTCTGCACCCACCTGGCCTGCGGCGTGCTCTGGCGCAAGGAGCGCGGCAGCGAGGGCGAGCTCTACTGCCCGTGCCACGAAGGGATCTTCAGCGCCCGGACCGGCGAGGTGACGGCCGGCCCGCCGCCCCGCCCGCTGCCCCGGGTGATCGTGGTCGAGGACGAGCAGGGCGCGGTCTGGGCGATCGGCACCGCCCGCTCCGGCGAGACCGAACGCGCCGGGCTCTGCCGCGGCCTGCGCGAGGACAACCCGGTGCTGGCCGAACGGGCCGGCTGCAACGCCGCCGAGGGAGCGTCATGACCTATCCGGAGGACTACCACCCCGGCAGCGAACAGCCGCGGCTGAACCGCCCGGTCGAGGAGCGCTACCCGCAGATCCGGGCCACCAGCGGCTACGCCGACCCCCGGGTCACCCGGACCGGGCCCGGGCCCGGCGCGGGCACCGAGCAGGAACCGGAGCGCTCGGCCGTCCTGACCGCCCGGCTGGTGCTGGCGATCACCATCGTGATCGGCCAGCTGTGGGCCCTGACGGTGGCCACCAACGCCTGGATGAAGGGCGAGACCGCCACCGCCTGGTGGTGCACCGGCTTCTCGGCCGCCTCCTTCCTGGTCGTGCTGCTGGCGTGGCGAATCTCGCCGCGCGACCACTGAACTCCCCCATAGGACGGCCTAGTTGAGCACCCTCGACCAGAAGTCCCGCAGTCACCGCCGGGAGAGCTACGGCCCCGGCAGCACCATCACCACCTGGGAGCCCGAGGACCCGTCCTTCTGGGCCGTCACCGGCTCCAAGGTCGCCAACCGCAACCTCTGGGTCTCGGTGCCCGCCCTGCTGCTGGCCTTCGTGGTCTGGCAGGTCTGGTCGGTGACGGTGGTCCAGCTGAGCAAGGTCGGCTTCACCTTCAGCGACTCGCAGAAGTTCTGGCTGACCGCCATCCCCGGCCTGACCGGCGGGCTCGGCCGGCTCGTCTACACCTTCGTCGGCCCGGTGGTCGGCGAGCGGAGGTGGACGGCGCTCTCCACCGTCGTCCTGATCGGGCCGCTGCTCTGGCTGGGCTTCGCGGTGCAGGACACCTCGACCCCGTACTGGGTGATGGTGGTGATCGCCGCGCTCTGCGGCGTCGGCGGCGCCAACTTCTCCTCCTCGATGGTCAACATCGGCTTCTTCTTCCCCAAGGCGAAGAAGGGCAACGCCAACGGCATCAACGGCGGCCTGGGCAACCTCGGCGTCAGCGTGGTGCAGCTGGTCGCGCCGATCGTGATCACCGCGGGCATCCTGGGCCCGCCGGCCGGCGGGCCGCAGAAGCAGAAGGACGGCACCGAGGTCTGGCTGCAGAACGGCGCCTTCCTCTGGGTCCCGCTACTGGTGCTGATGGCGCTGGCGGCCTGGTTCCTGATGAACGACCTCAAGGTCGCGGCCGCCCCGTTCTCCAAGCAGAAGATCATCTTCAAGCGCAAGCACAACTGGCTGATGACCCTGCTCTACGTCGGCACCTTCGGCTCCTTCATCGGCTTCGCCTCCGCCCTGCCGAACCTGATCAACACCACCTTCACGCCGATCGACTCCGCGTACTCCGCCACCACCTACGCCTGGGTCGGCCCCTTCATCGGCGCCCTCACCCGCTGGCTCGGCGGCTGGATCGCCGACAAGGTCGGCGGCGCCTGGTGCACCATCATCTCGTTCATCGGGATGGGCGCCTCGATCGTGGTGGTGATCAACGCCCTGCCGTCGGGCGGGAACCAGGGCAATTTCTGGGTCTTCTACGTCGGCTTCCTCTGCGCCTTCTTCTTCTCCGGCATCGGCAACGGCTCCACCTTCCGCCAGATCCCGGTCATCTTCCTCAACCAGCACCGCGCCGCCGCCGGCCCCGATCCGGACGCCCAGGAGGAGGCCCGCCACCAGGCCGAGATGGAGGCCGGCGCCGTCACCGGCTTCTCCGCCTCCATCGCCGCCTTCGGCTTCTTCTTCATCCCCGCGATGTTCGCCCTCTTCCCCGTCACCAGCTCCCTCTGGGTCTTCGTCGGCTTCTACGCCGTCTGCCTGGTCGTCTGCTGGTGGTTCTACGCCCGCAAGGGGGCCGAGGCCCCCAGCTGACACGGCTCTCCGTGGTCGGGGCGTCACGATTTCCGTCGGGGCGCCCCGATCGCGTAGAGTCTCCGACGTCAGCAGGCGCCGCTAGCTCAGTTGGTTAGAGCAGCTGACTCTTAATCAGCGGGTCCGGGGTTCGAGTCCCTGGCGGCGCACAGACAGTCGGAAGGCCTCCCATCGACGGATGGGGGGCCTTCTTGCGTTGCGCGGCCACCGGGTGGTGATGCCGGGGCGCGAGGAACTGCGCGAGTCGGGAGGCGGCGCACCCGCAACTGACCCGCCGTCGGCCAGTTGCAGGTGCTGCCGTTCCCCTGCGCGCCCCGCGGCGGAGCCGCAAATCAGCAGAGCCTCGCGCCCCTGGGGCGCTGCCCTGGCGGGCCGCAGTGGTCAGCTGCGGCGGACCAAGGCGGTGAGGACGCGCCACCAGCTGCGGCGCTGCCGCTGGCGCTGCTGCGGGACGGTGGCGACCGGTTCCGCCGCTGCGGGCCGGGCCGGGGCGGGGGCCAGGGCCTCGGTGGGGTCGGGCTCGGCGGCGGCCTTGGGGCGGCCGGGGGTGAAGCGGACGGGGAGGCCGGTCAGGTGGCGGGCCAGCCACGCACCGCTCCAGTTCAGCTGCTCCTCCGGGACGGCCAGCCGCAGGTCGGGGAGGCGGGTGAGCAGCACGTCGATGCCGGTCTCGGCGATCGCCCGGCCGACGTCCTGGCCGGGGCACTCGTGCGGGCCGCCGCTGAACGCCAGGTGCGAACGGTTGCCGTACAGCGGGGTGTTGAGGTCGGGGCGGACCTCGGGGTCCACGTTGCCGGCCGCCAGGCCGAGCAGCAGCATGTCGCCCGCCCGGATCTGCTGACCCCCCAGGTCGGTGTCGATGGTGGCCCAGCGGCCGGGGATCATCGACAGCGGCGGGCTGTCCCAGAGCACCTGGTCGAGCGCGTCCGGCAGGGTCATGTGGCCGCCGGAGAGGTTGGCCCGGAAGCGGGAGTCGGTGAGGACCATCCGCAGGGTGTCGGCGATCAGGTTGACGGTGGTCTCGTTGGCGGCGAGCAGCACCAGGCGCAGGTGCTCGACGATCTCGTCCTCGGTCAGCGCGGCCTCGTGCTGGATCAGCCAGCTGGCCAGGTCGTTGCCGGGCTCCAGGCGCTTGCGGTCCACCAGCTGGCGCAGCGTCGCCGTCACGTAGTCGTTGCTGGCGATGGCGCTCGCGGTGCCGAGCATCATGTCCCGGGCGGCGGTGACCAGTTGGGGGCCGTACTCCTCCGGCATGCCGATCAGCTGGGTCACCACCAGCATCGGCAGGTGCTCGGCGAACTGCGTCACCAGGTCGACCGTGCCCGCGCCGGTGAAGCCGTCCACCAGCTGGTCGGCGAAGCGGGTCACGTGGCGGCGGATGCCACGGCGGTCGAAGCGGTCCAGGCCGTCGGTGACGGCGCCGCGCAGGCGGCGGTGCTCGGCCCCGTCGGCGAACAGGCAGAGCGGCTGCCAGGCCAGCACCGGCATCAGCGGCGAGTCCATCGCCACCTCGTTGTGCTGGAAGGCCGACCAGCGGCGGGAGTCCCGGGAGAACCGGGACGGGTTGCGCATCGCGGTGAGGTTGGCCGAGTGGCCGAGCACCATCCAGGCGGGCAGGTCGCCGTGGAGCAGCACCGGCGCCACCGGGCCGTGCTCGGCACGCAGCTTCTCGTACAGGCCGCTCGGGTCGGCCTCGGCCTCCGGGCCGTACAGGCGGCGGATCCCGCCGGGGCCGTACCCGCCGGTGGCCATGCCGTGGGCGGGGCAGCCGGGCGGCGGGGTGGGCGAGCCGTCGAGCGGGGTCTCGAACGGGCCGTCGGTGGTGGTCACTGGGTCTCCGGGGTGTGTCCCCCGGGGTGGGCTCCCGGGGGTGGGCAGACGGGACGGTGACGCGTCGGCAGGGTGACGACGCGTCAGGTGAGCGGGGACGGGGCCTTCGGACGGTCGTCGGAAGGCCCGTCAGGAGGTGAGCGAGTACAGGTAGCGCATCAGGGCGAGCAGCACGTCGCGGCTGGACTCCCGGCTGCGCGCGTCGCAGAGCACGATCGGGACCTCGTCGGGCAGGTCGAGGGCGCCGCGCAGCTCGTCGAGGGGGTAACCCGGCGCTTCCGGGAAGCCGTTGACCGCGACCACGAAGGGGACGCCGCGCTCCTCCAGCCGCCCGATCACGTCGAAGCTGACCTCCAGCCGGCGGGTGTCCACCAACACCACCGCGCCCAGCGCGCCCTCGAAGAGGCCGTTCCAGAGGAACCAGAAGCGCTGCTGGCCGGGGGTGCCGAAGAGGTAGAGCACCAGCTCCTCGCTGATACTGATCCGGCCGAAGTCCATCGCCACCGTGGTGGAGGTCTTGCGCTCGATGCCCTCGGTGTCGTCGACGCCCGCGCCCGCCTGGGTCATCGTCTCCTCGGTGGTCAGCGGACGGATCTCGCTCACCGAACCGACCAGCGTGGTCTTGCCGACGCCGAACCCGCCCACGATCACCACCTTGACGGCGGTGGCCACCGTGTCCGGCAGCACGTCCACGGCGGCGGGGCCGCGGGAGGCGAGGGCGTCAGAGCCTCTGGAGTCCATTCATCACCGCTTCGATCAGGGCACGGTCGGGGAGTTCGGCCTTGGGGACGGGCGCCCGCGCCTCGACCCGGTCCTCGGCCAGCAGGTCGGCCAGCAGGACGGTGACCACGCTCATCGGCAGGGACAGGTGGGCGGAGACCTCCGCCACCGAGAGGGGGGACTCGCACAGCCGTAGGATCGCCGCCTGCTCGGGCTGCATCACGGGCTGCGGGCGGGACTTGGCGATGATCAGGGTGACCAGGTCGAGCACGGTCCGCTCGGTCGCCCCGCTACGGCCGCGGGTGATCACGTACAGGCGCTCCGGGTTGCCCTCGTCCCACTCCGTCCCGGCCTCGGTCATGCGACCTGCTCGCCGCGGACGGGTGTGCTGAGGTGCTCGCCGATCCGGGCGACCAGGTCACGCATCCGCTGGCCCATCAGCCCCGCGTCCACGCCCTCGTCGGCCAGCACCGCGAGGTAGGCCCGGGCCCCGGCCGCCATCAGGTAGAAGAAGCCCCCGGAGATCTCGATCACCACCAGCCGCATCCGGCCGTCCCCGTGCGGGAACTCGGTGCCGATCGCGGTGGCCAGGCTCTGCAGGCCGGCGCAGGCCGCGGCCAGCCGGTCCGCCGTGTCGGTGTCGGTGTCGGCACCGTACTGGGCCATCCGCAGCCCGTCCGACGAGAGAACCACGACGTTCCGGGTCTGCGGAACGCTCTCGGCCAGCTCCTTGAGCATCCAGTCCATGTTGGCCCGCTGCTGAATCACTGCTCACCCTTACTGCCCGTGGTACTGCCTGTGGTACCTGACGACTGGTCACTGGTCCGCTCCGACTGGCCGTTCACGCCTTCGCTGAAGGCTGCCAGCCACATGCCCGGCTGGACCGGCTCGGCGGCGGGGGCGGCCTGGGCGGCTGCCCGGGCGGGAGCGGAGGGGTACTGCGCGGCGGGGTACTGCCCCGTCGGGTACTGCCCGGTGGGGTACTGGCCGGTGTGGTGCTGCCCCGGGTGCTGCTGCGCGGCCGGGTACTGCGCGGCGGAGCGCTGCGCCAACGGGGCCGGCGCGGCCGGCTGGGCCGGCGGGACCGGACGGGCGTGGCGGCGGCGCTGCGGAAGCCCGTTGGCGGCCCGCTCGGTCACCACCACGGGGGCGTCGTCGGCCCAGCTGTGCTCGGGCCGGGCCTGGCCGCCGGTCAGGGACTGGCGGGGGCCGCCGACCGCCGCGCGGGCCGGTGCCGACGGGGCCGCCGCGACGGCCGGACGGGCGGCGGGGCGCGGGCCGGAGACGGCGCCGATGCCGTGCGCCCAGTCCGAACTGGCCGGGGTCGCGGTCAGCAGGTCCTGAGGGACGATCAGCACCGCGCGCACGCCGCCGTACGCGGACGGCCGCAGCGAGACCTGGAAGCCGTACGCCTGCGCGAGGCGCCCGACCACGGCCAGGCCGAGGCGCGGAGTCTCGCCGAGGTCCTTGAGGTCGATGCCCTCCTGCGCGTCGCGGAGCATCCGCTCGGCCCGGGCCCGGCCCTCCTCGCTGAGGCTGAGGCCGCCGTCCTCGATCTCGATCGCGATGCCGGTCTGCACCTCGACCGCCGTCAGGTGCACGTTGGTCTGCGGCGGCGAGTAGCGGGTCGCGTTGTCCAACAGCTCGGCCAGCGCGTGGATCAGCGGCTCGACCGCCGGGCCGACCACGGCCACCTCGGAGACCGGGTGCAGCTCCACCCGCTGGTAGTCGAGGATCCGGGAGACCGCGCCGCGCAGGACGCTGTAGAGCGGGACGCCCTTGTTCCACTGGCGGCCGGGGCGGGCCCCGCCGAGCACCGCGATGGAGTCCGCCAGGCGGCCCACCAGCGCGTTCCCGTGGTCCAGCCGCAGCAGGTCCTCGAAGACCGCCGGGTCGTTGCCGTGCCGGTCCTCCATCTCCCGGAGGTCCTGGGCCTGCCGGTGCACGATCGCCTGCACCCGGCGCGCGATGTTCACGAACGCGCGCTGCGCGGACTCACGCAGACCCTCCTCCGCGTCCACCGCCTCCAGCACGGTGCGCAGCACCGCGTGGCGGGCCTGCTGGAAGCCGGCCGAACCGGAGCCGGAACCCGACTCGCGCAGCACGTCCTCCAGGAACTCGCCGCCCTGGAGCCGGGCCACCGCCTGCGGCAGCGCCTCGGCCAGCCGGGCGGTCTGCTCCTCCTGATCGGCCAACTGCTGCCTGAGCTCGGCCTCCTGACGGGCCGCCCGCTCCTGGAAGGTGGCCAGCGCCCGCCCGCGGCGGGCCGACTCGGCGGCCACCACGGCGACTATCAGGGTGGCCACTCCCCCGCACCAACCGACGGCCCAGCGTGCGGTGTTGTCCATCAGCACGGTGGCCACGACGGCCGCCGCCGCGGTCAGCGTGGTGGGCAGGAGCCATCCCAGCCCGGCCGCGGGGCGCCGATCCCCGGATGACGATCCAGCACCAAGCATCAGCGTCCTCAACTGTCGGAAGGTGTACGGAACATCGGACCGCGTACCGGCCTTGGAAGGGGCCCTCTCCAGCCACTCCACCCGTTTCTGACATGGGCGGGGCGGGCCGGATCGAAGGAAGCATAGCCGGTTTTGCGGATCTCCCTGACGGAGTCTCAATACACCATCGGCCTACCAGATTTGGGGCTTTCTCGCGGCTATTTGGGCACAGATCACACCCGAGGAGAGCGCGCCGACGCCCGCGCGCCCCTAGGGGCGCGCACCATGGGCGTCGCGGCCGGCCTCACTCCTGGCTTCGCAGCCTCGTACCGGGTGCATCCCGGGTGCATCCCGGGTGCGTCACAGGTGCGGGGCGTCCAGCACTGCCGCCGCCACCGTCTCCGGGCGGTCCCACATCAGCAGGTGCCCGGCCGGCACCGCCTCCCGGTACTCGGCCCCGAGCAGCTCCGCCAACTCCCGCTGCCGGCCCAGCCATCGCCCGCCCGGGCGGGTCGCGGCCGCCAGCACGAGGGCGGGGGCCCGCAGCGGGGTGGTGCGCCGGAGCACGTCCAACTCGGCGGCCACGTCCAGGTAGCGGGTGTTCTCGGCCAGCACCGAGCGGAGCATCCGGCCCGTCCGGTAGCAGCGCCGCACCAGCTCCGGCGGCGCCGGGTCGCGGTGCCCGAGCGTGGTGGCGGCGGCCACCGCCCGGCGGGCCGACGGGCCCAGCAGGTACGGCAGCCCGGCGGCGGCCAGCGCCGCGCCGACCGTACGGGCCGTCAGGTCCCGGACGGCCCGGGCGGGCGCGGGCCGCGCCTGCGGCTCGGTCGAACCGTCCAGCAGCACCAGGGCTGCGGTCCGCTCCGGATACAGCCGGGCGAAGGCCTCGACGTGGAACGCGGCGATCGAGTGCCCGACCACGGTGACCGGCGCCTCGGCGTCCGGGCCGTCCAGCAACTTCTCCCGGACCAGGCCGTCGAGCAGACCGGCGATCCGGTCCGCCTCACCGCGCGCGGTGGGCGGCTCCGGCGAGGGCTCGCTGAGCCCGTGCCCGGGGCGGTCGAAGCGGACCACCGTCCGGTGCGGTTCGAGCAGCGGCACCACCGCGTCCCAGTCGAACCAGCAACAGCCGAGCCCTCCGCTCAGCACCGCCAACGGCCCCCGCCCGGAGATCCGGACGTGCACGGCCCGGCCGTCCACCCGGACGAACCGCTCCCCGTCCGCTTCCCGCTCCCTGCTGGTCACGACCACCGCCCCTCCACCGTCTCGCCCTGCCTCTCCTCCGCCGGGCGCCTCGAACCGCCGACGCTCACCGCGAGGACCGCCACCCAGACCGCGATCAGCAGGATCTGCGAACGCTGGCCCGCCCCCAGGGTCCACGTGCCGCGGCCGGCCTCGAAGGCGGCGATCGCGCCCAGGCTCCAGGCCGTGGCGAGCAGCTCGGCCGCCACCAGCCAGGGCCCGCACCGGGCCAGCGGACGCCACCAGCCGTACCGGCGGGCCGCCACGGTCAGCAGCACCGCGGCACCGATCGCCCCGACCATGGCCAGGCTGCTGCTGATCGCGTGCGCGGTGTGGGTGGCGGGCACCAGACCGGCGGTCTCCCGGGCCGCGCACTCCGGGTCTGCGGTCGGGGTGCAGCTCAGCGGCAGCCGCGAGTCCACCGCCGTGGCCAGACCGAACAGGGCCAGCGCCGCCCATCCCGCCACCGACCAGGGCCGCCGCTCCAGGCGCCACAGCGCCGTCCCCGCCCCGGCCAGCAGCGCCACCCCGGCGACCAGGTCGGTGGCCCGGAAGAGACCGCCCAGCGGCTGGTCCTCCGCGGCGAGCTCACTGACGTAGGTCTGCACCGGGTCGAGCCCGGTACTCAGGACCACCTCCAGCACCCAGGCCGTGTAGGCGAAGGCGCTGAGCAGGAGAAGCGCGCGGACGGCGCGGACGGCTGCGCTGCTGGACATCCGGTCAGCCTAGGGGCTGTCTCCTTGCTGGGGCCCTGCGAAACCGATTCGGTGGTTCCGGGTCGACCGTGTAATGTTCTCTTCGTCAGCACGCGCCGCTAGCTCAGTTGGTTAGAGCAGCTGACTCTTAATCAGCGGGTCCGGGGTTCGAGTCCCTGGCGGCGCACAGACAACCGGAAGGCCCTTCATCTTCGGATGGAGGGCCTTCCGGCGTTTCCGGGTTCACCTCCGGGTTCACCTCCGCGTACTCAAGTGGCCCATATCACCTGATCGTTGAGCAACCAATACATATAAGGCTGTTCTCAGTAAAATCAGGACAAAGGTCCCTAACGGCAGCCGGGTGCTTCGGGGCAGGCTGGCACGGTTCTCCGTCCTCCCAGGAAAGGCCATCCGTTGCCCCGCCCCGCCCCGAACGGCCGTCCGCGCCCGCAGAAGACCGGCAAGCGACGGCCCCGCCGGACCGGGTGGCGCCGCCTCGTCCCCACCTGGCGCTTCACGCTCTTCACCTCGCTCGGCCTCACGGCGCTCGGCGTCGGCCTGTTCGCGCTCGGTCTGGCCCTGGTCCAGGTGCCCGACGCCCACGCCCAGGCCACCCGGCAGAGCAACACCTGGCTCTACTCGGACGGCTCCCTGCTGACCCGGACCGGCGAGACCAACCGGCAGAACGTCCCGCTGGACAAGATCTCCGAAGCCGCCCGCAACGCGGCGATGGCCGCCGAGGACCGGAACTTCTACCACGAGGGCGCGGTCAACGTGCAGGGCATGGTCCGGGCCGCGGTGAACAGCGCGACCGGCGGCTCCCCCCAGGGCGGCTCGACCATCACCCAGCAGTACGTCAAGAACACCTACCTGAACCAGAAGCAGACCGTCTCGCGGAAGGTGAAGGAGCTCTTCATAGCGGTCAAGGTGGACGCCACCGAGACCAAGGACGACGTGCTCGCGGCTTACCTGAACACCTCCTACTACGGCCGGGGCGCCTACGGCATCCAGGCCGCCGCCCAGGCGTACTTCGGCATCGACGCCGACAAGCTGAACCCCGCTCAGGGCGCCTACCTGGCCGCCCTGCTGAACGCGCCGAGCGCCTACGACGTGGCCACCGCCACCGAGAGCGGCAAGCAGCGGGCCACCGACCGGTGGAACTACGTGCTGGACGCGATGGTCCAGGAGAAGTGGCTCTCCGCCGAGGACCGGGCCGCGATCACCTTCCCCGAGGTGCAGGCCCCGAAGAGCGCCCCCGGCCTCTCCGGCCAGGCCGGGTACCTGGTGAACGCCGCCACCGAGTACCTCACCTCCCACAACGTGGTCACCGACGCCCAGTTGGCGCAGGGCGGCTACACCGTCAAGCTGAGCATCGACCCGAAGAAGCAGCAGGCGCTCCAGGACTCCGTCCAGCAGCAGCTGACCGACAAGCTCAAGCCGGACACCCGGAAAATCGACGCGGCCGCCCAGGCCGGCGCGGTCTCGGTCGACCCGAAGACCGGCGCCGTGGTCGCCCTCTACGGCGGCACCGACGCCACCAAGCACTGGGTGGACAACGCCACCCGGCAGGACTACCAGGCGGGTTCGACCTTCAAGGCGATCGCGCTCGCCGCCGCGCTGGAGAACCGCGCCACCACCCAGTCCGGACGGACCATCACCCCCGACACCGTGTACGACGGCACCAGTCGCCGGCCGGTGGTGGGTGGCAAGGGCACCCCGTACGCCGCGCCGAACGAGGGCGACCGCAGCTACGGCCAGATCAGCCTCCGGCAGGCCACCGACTGGTCGGTCAACTCCGCCTTCACCCAACTCGCCCAGGACACCGGCCTGGAGAAGGTCCGCGAGACGGCCGTGGCGCTCGGCCTCCCGGCCGATACCCCCGACCTGGCCGCGGTCGCGTCGATCCCGCTCGGGACCGCGACCCCGAGCGTGCTGGAGATGGCCGGGGTGTACGCCACCCTGGACAACGGCGGCCGGCAGATCTCGCCCTGGCTGGTGCAGTCGCTGGAGCGCGGCGGCGAGGGGATCGGCCTGCCCGAGCGCAAGACCAACCAGGCCGTCAGCGAGCAGACCGCCCAGCGGGTCACCTCGATGCTCCAGGGCGTGGTGAGCGACCCGGGCGGCACCGGGTACCGGGCCAAGGACCTCGGCCGGCCGGCCGCGGGCAAGACCGGCACCACCGACGACCACCGCTCGGTCTGGTTCGCCGGGTACACCCCCGAACTGGTCACCGTGGTCGGCCTGTTCGGGCAGGACCCGGCCACCGGCAAGCAGGTCTCGCTGAGCGGCACCGCCGGTGTCGCCGGCGCGGCGGGCGGGCAGTTCCCGGCGCAGATCTGGACGGCGTACATGAAGTCGGCACTGGCCGGCCAGCCGGTCTCCTCCTTCCCCGACTCGGGCTCCGACTCGGGCTCCGCGGCGGACGACTCCGCCAACTCGTCATCCTCGTCGAACGGATCGGGCGGCCGCACGCCGTCCTCGACCCCGTCGAGCACCCCGCGCAACTCCCGCTCCACCCCGTCGGACACCGCGTCGACCCCGTCCTCCCCGGCCACCTCCCGGCGGCCGGACCCGACGCCGACTCAGGACGCGACGCCCATACCGACCCCGACCCCGACGCCCAAGCCCACACCGACGCCGACGCCGACGCCCTCGCCGAAGCCGACTCCCAAGCCCACGCCGACGCCCACGCCGACCGGCGAGACGGTGGAGGAGAGCGGCTCCGGTAGCGATGCGGGTGCGGGTACCGGCTCCCGGTAGGAGGCGCACGCAACGACGCTCCTGAGCAGGCGTTCCGCTCCGTCGACGGTCCTGCCGGTGCCACGTGCCCGGCAGGACCGTCGGGCGTGGACAGCCCTTACCGAAGCGGGCCTCGGCTGACAGAATGCGTCGGTGCACAGCTCATCGCCCCGACCTCCGCTCCCCCCGGCCCGGCGCTTCTCGGCCCGAACCCTCGGCCTCTCCCTCGCCCTCGTCTCCGCCGTCGCCTTCGGCGGCTCCGGCACGGCGGCCAAGCCGCTGATCGAGGCCGGGCTCTCACCACTGCACGTGGTCTGGCTCCGGGTCACCGGCGCCGCCATCGTGCTGCTCCCGCTCGCCTACCGGCACCGTGACGCCTTCCGCCGCCGCCCCAAGCTGCTCATCGGCTTCGGTCTGCTCGCGGTGGCCGGGGTGCAGGCCTGCTACTTCGCCTCGATCTCCCGGATACCCGTCGGAGTGGCGCTGCTGATCGAGTACCTGGGGCCGCTGCTGCTCCTCGGCTACGTGAAGTTCGTCCAGCGCAAGCCGGTCTCCCGGGCCGCGACCGTCGGGGCCGGGGTCGCCGTGACCGGCCTGGCCTGCGTGGTGGAGTTCTGGCACGGGCTGGCCTTCGACACCCTCGGGGTGGTGTTCGGCCTCGGTGCGGCCTGCTGCCAGGTGGGCTACTTCGTGCTGGCCGACGCCGCCAAGCAGGGCAAGGAGCAGGTGGACCCGATGGCGGTGAGTGCGTTCGGCCTGCTGATCGGCGCCGTCGCACTGACCGCCTTCACCCGGCCCTGGACGGCGGACTGGAGCCTGCTCGGCGGCGACGTCACCATGAACGGCCACCTGCTGCCGGCCCTCGTCCCGGCCGCCTGGATGGTGCTGGTGGCCACCGTGCTCGCGTACCTCACCGGTGTGGTCTCCGTGCAGTTCCTCTCCCCGCCGGTGGCCGGGGTGGTCGCCAACCTGGAGGCGGTGGTCGCCACCGTCACCGCCTGGTTCCTGCTCGGCGAGACCCTCGGCCCGGCGCAGCTGGCCGGCGGCCTGCTGGTACTGGCCGGCGCCTTCGCGGCGCAGACCAGCCGCCCCGCCGAGGCGGCCGTGCCGGAGCCCGTTCCGGCGGAGCCGGACCATAGGCTGACCTCTCGGTGACTCGGCCCGACGGGCCGTGACAGGAGGCTCGGATGACCGGGACGGCGGCGAGCGCGGGCGGGGCCGCAGATGCGGGCAGTGGGACGGGCACGCGCGGGACGGACGCAGGTGGGACGGCCGCAGGTGGGACGGGCCTCGACGGCGTGGTGGCCGAGGTCATGGCGGAGCTCGCGGGCCTCGAGGATCCGAAGGCGCGTCAGGTCAACGAGCGGCACGGTGACGACCACGGCGTGAACCTGGGCAAGCTGCGTGCCGTCGCCAAGCGGTTGAAGACGCAGCAGGAGCTCGCCGTCCGGCTGTGGGCGACGGGCGACAGCGCGGCCCGGCTGCTGTCGCTGCTGATCTGCCGCCCGAAGGCCTTCGGGTACGAGGACCTGGACCTGATGTTGCGTGAGGCGCGCACGCCCAAGGTCCGGGACTGGCTGGTCGGCTACGTGGTGAAGAAGAACCTGCACGCCGAGGAGCTCCGGACGTTCTGGTCTGCCGACCCGGACCCGGTGGTCGCCGCCGCCGGGTGGGAGCTGACCGCCGAGCGCGTGGCCCGTACTCCCGAGGGGCTGGACCTGGCCGGGCTGCTGGACGTCATCGAGGCCCGGATGAAGGACGCTCCGGACCAGCTCCAGTGGGCGATGAACCACTGCCTGGCCCGGATCGGCATCGAGCACCCCGAGTACCGGGAGCGCGCGGTCGGGATCGGCGAGCGCCTGGGCGTGCTGAAGGACTACCCGACCTCCCCGGGCTGCACCTCACCGTTCGCCCCGGTCTGGATCGCCGAGATGGTGCGGCGGCAGTCCGGCCGGGGCTGACGGGTCGTCGGCGACCTCTACTCACCGGCTACTTGCCGGCCCAGCCGAACCAGTCCAGGTGGCCGAGCGGCCAGACCACCGCGGTGGCCGGACCGACCACGTTGTCCACCGGCACCGCGCCGCCGCCCGGGCCGCCCTGGTGGTAGCGGGAGTCGGCGGAGTCGCTGCGGTGGTCGCCCTCGACCCAGACGTAGCCCTTCGGGACGCTGACCGGGCCGAAGTTCATGCCGGCGCAGGAGTCGTCGCCCGGGTGGAGGTACGGCTCGGAGACCGGCTTGCCGTTGACGGTGAGGGTGCTGCCGTTGCAGGCGACGGTCTCACCACCGGTCGCAATCACCCGCTTGACCAGGTAGTTGTCGTCCTTCGGCGGCAGCAGGCCGACGAAGCTCAGCACGTCGCCGACCGCCCCGGAGAACGCGCTGCCGGTCTGCGCGGGCTTCGGCAGCCAACCGCCCGGGTCCTTGAAGACCACCGGCTCACCCGCGTTCGGCTCCCAGCCGAGGAGCGGTGCCAGCTTGTTGACCGCCACCCGGTCGCCGACCCGCAGGGTGTTCTCCATCGAACCGGACGGGATGGAGAACACCTGGAACAGGCAGGTCTTGATGCCCAGGGCGATGACCAGCCCGAGCGCGATCATCGCCGGGAACTCCGCCCACCACGGCAGCCGCCGCCGACCGCGGAAGCGCCCGGGGCGGCCCGTCGGCCCCGGCTGCTCGGGGTCACCCGGTTGGATGGAGTGGGTCACCGGGCCGGGCGCCATTGCCGGGCCGGGCTGAGGAATCGTCACGGATCAGGCCGCCTGCGGAGGGAGATCGGGAGTGGTGCGGGCAGACGACTGGAGCTGCTTGCTGGCCATCGTCGATCTGCCTTTCCGGAGGGTCCGGGGAGAACAGCACGCTAACGCCGCACCTGAACTGTCGCGAAATCAGACATTTAGCCGCCGTTGACGGCAAATCCTCCCAGGACTCCCCAGCGGAGACGGACCACGGCCGGGCCCGGTTCCGCCCCGGCGGGCCGGACCGGCCGGCGGAGCGAGGCCCTCCCCGTGGCGTTCCGGCCGGTCAGCGGGCCTGCGGCTCCCCGGCGATGGCCTCGTGGTGGCGGATCACCTCGGCGATGATGAAGTTCAGGAACTTCTCCGCGAAGACCGGGTCGAGGTGGGCGCTCTCCGCGAGCTCGCGGAGCCGGGTGATCTGGGCCCGCTCCCGGGCCGGGTCGGCGGGCGGCAGCCGGTGCTCGGCCTTCAACTTGCCCACCCGCTGGGTCGCCTTGAAGCGCTCGGCCAGCATGTGGACGACCGCGGCGTCGATGTTGTCGATGCTCTCTCGCAGGGCGACCAGCTCGGCCCGGACCGCCTCGGAGACCTCACCGTTGCCGTCCGCCGCGGCACCGGTGGCGGCCGTGGAACCGGCGGCGGTGGCCGCGGGACCTGCGGGGTCGGCGGCGGCGTTCAGGGGCAGGTCCGTCATCGGGATGGCTCTCCGGGGTCGGCTGGCTGGGCCTTGCAATCTAACAGGGAGAGCGGCGCCGGGGCCCGGCCGTTCGACGGGACGTCCGGCATCCGGACACACCCGGCCCCGGTCCCCCGCTTTGCCGGACCGGCGCCCGGAGGCGCCGTAGGCTGGGCGCGCACGGACCGGAACTGACGGACCACCAGTCCCACAGCACATGGAGGACCTGAACATGGCAACCACCCGCACCGCGCGCACCGCCTGGGAAGGCAACCTGGTCGACGGCAAGGGCGAGACCACCTTCGCCTCCTCCGGCATCGGCACCTACCCCGTCTCCTGGCCGTCCCGCGCCGAGGAGGCCAACGGCAAGACCAGCCCCGAGGAGCTCATCGCGGCCGCGCACTCGGCCTGCTTCTCGATGGCCCTCTCGCACGGCCTGACCGGCGCGGGCACCCCGCCCACCAAGCTGGACACCCAGGCGGACGTGACCTTCCAGCCGGGCACCGGCATCACCGGCATCCACCTGACCGTGGTCGGCGAGGTCGACGGGCTCGACGAGGCCGGCTTCGTGAAGGCCGCCGAGGACGCCAAGGCCAACTGCCCGGTGAGCCAGGCCCTGACCGGCACCACCATCACCCTGACTGCGAGCCTCGCCTGACCGCAGGCCGCGCGCTGACCCCCGGCCCCGTCCGAGGGTTCCAGCCGTCCGCCCACCGCCTGCCGGTTCGCCCACCGACCACCTGCCGGGTCGTCAACTGGTAGTGCGCAAGGGGCGCATGCGCCCCCGGAGTGCATCTCACGATGTGCCCCGGGGGCGCCGCCACGTACCGGTGCTCTTGTCCCCAAACCGCGACGAATCACCCTCGCGGCGGTCGTCATCGCAACTTCTCGCGTCCTATGATCACCGCAGTGCCGCGCTACCGGCCCGACGCCCTCCACCCGGCGTCGACCGAGGCAGCGGCCGTGCGATCAGCGTCAGCAGCGGACGGGAGCATGCCGTGCCGGGTCGGAACGAGGGGACCGACCGCCGTTGTCCGGTCTGCGCCACGCCCCTGGGCCGTGAGGGCCGGCACCCCGGCGCCCTGCTCGACGCCCTCCAAGCCAGCGAGTCCCGCTTCCGGGCCGCCTTCGCCGATGCCGGGATCGGGATGGCCCTGGTCGGCCCGGACGACCTGATCATCGAGGCCAACCCGGCCTTCGCCGCCATGATCGGGTACGAGGCACCCGACCTGGTGGACACTCACATCCACCAGATCATCGACCCCGAGGACACCCCGCGCCGCCTCTACCTGGAGCTGGTCCGGGGCGAACGCGACCGGCTTCGGGTCGAGAAGCAGCTCAAGCACCGCGACGGCCGGGTGGTGTGGAGCAACGTCACCATCTCGCTGATCCGCAACGGCTCGGGCGAACCGATGTACACCCTGGCCATGGTCGAGGACGTCACCGAGCAGCGACTCCTCGGCGACCAGCTCGCCTACCAGGCCATGCACGACCCGCTGACCAGGCTCCCGAACCGGGCCCTGTTCTTCGAGCGGTTGAACGCGGCCTTCGACTCGGTGGCCGCCGGCGGGGATTCCGGCCCTTCCCGTGCCGGCACTGGTGCTGATGTTGGTGGCGGCGCGGTGCGGCGGGTCGGGCTCTGCTACATCGACCTGGACGGCTTCGCCGCGATCAACGAGACGCTCGGCCACCACATCGGGGACGAGCTCCTGGTGGCGGTGGCCGCCCGGCTGGAGCGCGGCTTCGCGCGGGGCGAGGGGCGGCTGGTGGCCCGGCTCGGCGGGGACGAGTTCGCCGTCCTGGTCTGCGACAGCGCCGGGAGCGAGCAGCTCACCGCACTCGCCGCAGACCTGATCAAGACGCTGGAGGAGCCCTTCGACGTGGCCGGCCAGCAGCTGGCGGTGACCGCGAGCGTCGGTGTGGTGGAGCGTCAGGTCCGCGAGACCACCCCGACCGACCTGTTGAAGGACGCCGACGCGACGCTGTACTGGTCGAAGTCGGACGGCCGGGCCCGCTGGACGCTCTACGACCCGGCGCGGGGTGCCTACCAGCTCTCCCGGCAGCGGCTGGCCACCGCGCTGCGGCCGGCGCTGGAGCGGGGCGAGTTCGCCGTCGAGTACCAGCCGCTGGTCGGGCTGGCCGACGGGACGGTGCACGGCGCCGAGGCGCTGGTCCGCTGGCGCCACCCCCGGTACGGCACCATCTCGCCGGACCGCTTCATCCCGCTGGCCGAGGAGTCCGGCGCGATCGTGCCGCTCGGCAAGTGGGTGCTGGAGGAGTCCTGCCGTCAGGCCAAGCGCTGGCTCACCGAGTTCCCCGACACCGAGACCTTCGTCAGCGTCAACCTGGCGGCCCGTCAGATCTGGGACTCGGACGTGGTGGCCGACGTCGCCAAGGCGCTGGAGAGCGCCGGCCTGCCGGCCCGGCTGCTCCAGTTGGAAATCACCGAGAGC
Organism: Kitasatospora sp. NPDC088742; assembly: GCF_055584905.1. Lineage (NCBI taxonomy): Bacteria > Bacillati > Actinomycetota > Actinomycetes > Kitasatosporales > Streptomycetaceae > Kitasatospora > Kitasatospora sp. NPDC088742. The sequence goes on from NZ_JBVJLD010000013.1 coordinate 101,718, forward strand.
GCGGTGCTCGGCCCCGGCGGCCGCCCGGTCCAGGCCCTCCAGGCGCTCGCCGACATGGGCGTACGGATCGCGATCGACGACTTCGGCACCGGCTACTCCAACCTCGCCTACCTCTCCCGGCTGCCGGTGCACGTCCTCAAGCTGGACGGCAGCTTCATCGCGGGCTTCCGCGAGCCGGGCCCAGGCGGACGCCCGGACAACCGCTCCCGCCGCACCGACGCGGACGAGCAGATCGTCGGGGCGATGGTCCAGCTGGCCCACGCCCTCGGCCTCACCGTCACCGCCGAGGGGATCGAGAACGCCTCGCAGGCCGAGCGCCTGCGCATCACCGGTTGCGACACCGCCCAGGGTTGGTACTTCGCCCGGCCCGGCGAGGCCGAGCGGGTCGCCGCCATACTGCGCGAGGACCGCGACCGCACCGCCTGACCCGCGCTCAGGCGTGGGACGGCTCCTCGGGCGGCCTGCCCTCCCCGAGGTCCGCCCGATACACCTGCGCCGTCCGCCAGCCCTGGCTGAGTGACCGTCAGCCGGTCAGCCGGTCAGCCCGTCGGGCCCGTACGCCGGTCAGCCCGTCAGCCCGTACGCCTCGGCGATGAGCCGGTAGGAGCGGAGCCGGTTCTCGTGGCCGTGGATGTGGGAGGTGACCATCAGCTCGTCGGCGCCGGTCCGCTTGCGCAGTTGCTCCAGGCCGTCGGCCACCTCGCCCGGCTCACCGACCACCAGGTTGGCGAGCCAGCCGTCCAGGAAGTCGTCCTCGGCCGCGGTGTAGGGGTAGGCCTCGGCCTCCTCCGGCGAGGGGATCAGACCGGGGGTGCCCTTGCGGAGCCGGAGCATCGCCAGGCCGGAGGAGCGCGCCAGCCGCAGGGCCTGGCCGGGCTCCTCGGCCGCCACCGCGTTGACCCCGATCAGCGCGTAGGGCTCGTCCAGCACCGCCGAGGGACGGAAGGAGCTGCGGTAGAGGTCGAGCGCGGGCACCGTGTTGGCCGCGCTGAAGTGGTGCGCGAAGGCGAACGGGAGGCCGAGCCGGCCGGCCAGTTGGGCGCTGAAGCCGGAGGAGCCGAGCAGCCAGATCGGCGGGCGGGCGTCGCCGCGCGGGACGGCGGTGAGCCGGGCGTAGGGGTGGCCCGTGGGGAAGTCACCGTCCAGGAAGTGCGTCAACTCGGAGAGCTGGTGCGGGAAATCGTCCGGGCCCTCCTCGGTGCCGCGCCGCAGCGCCCTGGCGGTGGCCATGTCGGTGCCCGGGGCCCGGCCGAGACCGAGGTCGATCCGGCCCGGGTGGAGCGCCTCCAGCATGCCGAACTGCTCGGCGACGGACAGCGGGGCGTGGTTCGGCAGCATCACGCCGCCGGAGCCGAGGCGGAGGGTGGTGGTGTGCGCGCCCAGGTGCGCGAGCAGGACGGCGGGGGTGGAGCTGGCGACACCGGGCATGCCGTGGTGCTCGGCCACCCAGAACCGGTGGTAGCCCAGTTGCTCCGCCTGCTGGGCGAGCGCGGTGGTCGTGGCGAGGGCCTCGGCCGGGGAGTAGCCGCTGCCGATGGTGGCCAGGTCGAGGATGGAGAGCGGGGCCGGGGCGCTGCCCCGTGCGGCCCCCCTGACGGGATCGGCGGCCCTACCGCGACCCGCACCCCTGCCGACGGCGGTGCCGGTGCCGGTGTCTGACGGGTCGGTCCGCTGCTCGTCCTCGAAGGTCATGCCGGTCTCCTCCTGCTGACGTACTGCTACCACTGGCGTTGCCATCGTTCGGGCTCACACAACCGGCCCGGAGCTCCGTCTGTTCCCTTCGCGGGCCGATGTGACGGACGGGGAGGAACGCGCCTGCTGAGACCACGGACTGCGGCGGGCGAGCTGACACAGTCCGTCCGGTCCGTACGCTCACGAATCGGCGCCGGGAGGGCCTTCCGGGATCGTCCGCGAGCTGATGATCCACCAGAGATCGTTTCATCTTGGCGGTTTGCCGCCACCGCCAGAAGTCGCCAGGCGTTGGGCTCGCGCCGGACCGGGCGAATGCGGCAGGCTACCGATCGGTGACGGAGGGGAATCGCCCACCGCACTCCACCTGCAAGGTCGGCGGACTGGACCAGTCCCGCTGGACCCCAGCGAGCCCCTGGAGCGGTACCCCGCCTCAGGGGCTTGCGCCATTCCGGGCGCGCTCCGCCCGTCGGCACAACGTCAGGTCGGCCCGGGCCCGACTCCGACGGATCCACTGCCCGCCGCGGCCCCCGCAGGCCCTCCTGTGGCACGTGACACAAGGGGGTGCTTCATGACATGAAACGTCTACCCGCTAGCGTTGACTCCACAGAGCCACCTGGACGCCTCCAGGCGACTGAACAGGGAGCTTCGCCTTGGATGCCGCAGCGGTAGTAGGACCGGTATGGATCTGCGCACTCGCGCTCTTCGCCGTACTCGGTGACGCCTTCCTCCCCTTCATCCCGAGCGGCACGCTGGTGATCCTGGCGGTGCTCAACACCGCGGAGATGGACGGCGCCCCGCTGCTCCTGGCGGCCGGCGTCGCCATCGCCTCCTTCCTCGGTGACCTGGTGCTGCTCAACCTGGCCCGGCGTGGTTCGCCCGCCGTCCAGCGTCGCCTCGACCACCGGCCCGAGCTGGCCGCCAGCGTCGCGCGGCTCCAGCAGTACCTGACCGGTCAGACCGGCCGGACCGCGGCCCTCCTGGTGATCGTCGCCCGCTTCGTCCCGGCCGGCCGGACCATCCTCGACCTGGCGGTGGGTCACTCCGCCGACTCCAGCCGCCGGTTCCTCCGGCTCTCCGCGCTGGCGGCCCTGGTCTGGGCCAGCTACATCGTCAGCCTGGGCTGGCTGAACAGCCACTGGTTCAACACCGACTGGCTGAGCCTGGTGGTCTCCTGTGTCGCGGCCACCGCGATCAGCACCACCGTCGCCCGGCTGGTCCGCCGTCGCCGTCGCGAGCTCGCGCTCACCTGACCCCTGGCGCGCCGCCCCCTCCGTCCCGCCGCCCCGCCGCCCCTCCGGCGTCAACGCACCGCTCGGGCCCTGCCGGACCCGTTCGGTGCGGCGCCGGTCCGACGGTCTGTCCCAAGACTGCAACAAAGCTCCTGCCCTGGAGCCCGACGCCCCTTGTACTGCGTGATGAGCAGTAGTCAAGGGGCGTTGGAGTACCCACCCCACCTCGTGGCATGCTGGCGCAGAAATATCCATCAATATCCGATTTTTCCTGTCGGACGGTCGGATGCACTACGGCTGGGGAGACCATGGGCAGCATCTCGCGCAGGACCGTGCTCAGTGCCACCGCCGCGACCGCCGCGCTCGGCGCCGTGGCGGCGTGCGGCAGCAGCGGCGGCGGAACCGTTTCGGGAGGCACGGGCGGCACCGGCAGTGCGAGCCCGAACGGAGCCTCCCCTAGCGGCACTTCGGCCAAGCCCACGGTCAAGGGCACCCCGATCGGGGACGGGTCCAACGTGGACACGGGTGCCCAGCCCAACCAGCCGAAGCCGGAGAAGCTCAAGCCCGGTGAGCAGCCGCCCCAGTTCGTGGTCTTCTCCTGGGACGGCGCCGGGGGCACCGAGGACGCTCAGTTCCCGCGCTTCCTGAAGCTGGCCGAGCAGTACAAGGCCACCATGACCTTCTTCCTCTCCGGGATCTACGCCCTCCCGAAGGAGAAGTCCAGCCTCTACCACCCGCCGAAGCACTCCGTCGGTGCCTCCGACATCCCCTTCCTCTCCGACGGCGCGGTGAAGAGCACCCTCAAGCTGATCAGTCAGGCCTGGACGGCCGGCCACGAGATCGGCACCCACTTCAACGGGCACTTCTGCTCCACCCGCTCGGACGGCAACGGGGTCAACAAGTGGACCCCGGAGGACTGGCAGAGCGAGATCGACCAGGCGATCTCCTTCGTGACCCAGTGGCGCACCAACACCGGCTTCACGGACGTCGATCCGCTCCCCTTCGACTACCGGAAGGAGCTGATCGGGGGCCGGACCCCGTGCCTGGAGGGGCAGAAGACGCTGCTGCCCACCGCGGTCAAGATGGGCTGGAAGTACGACGCCAGTTCGCCGGGCGGGCTCCAGATCTGGCCGCAGAAGGTGCAGGACGGCAAGATCTGGGACTTCCCCCTGCAGTCCGTCCCCTTCCCGGGGCACGGCTTCCAGGTGCTCTCGATGGACTACAACATCCTCGCCAACCAGTCCGCCGGCAGCACCAAGGGCGATCCGTCGAAGTACGACGAGTGGCGGGCTCAGGCCAAGGACGCGTACCTGGCCGGGTTCGACCGGGCCTACAACAGCAACCGGGCGCCGCTCTTCATCGGGAACCACTTCGAGCAGTGGAACGGCGGCATCTACATGGACGCCGTGGAGGAGACCCTGAAGACGATCGCGGGCAAGCCCGACGTCCGGCTGGTGTCGTTCCGTCAGTTGGTGGAGTGGCTGGAGGTGCAGGACCAGTCCACGCTGCGGAAGCTGCGCACCCTGGGCGTCGGCAAGGCGCCCGACGGCGGCTGGGGAGCCTTCCTCGGGACTCCCTCGTCCTGACCGGTGCGGGGCCGGCGCCGTCCGCGACGACGACGGCCCCGCACCGACGTACCGTCAGCCCGCGACCAGGCTGCGGACGATCCGGGCCGCACCGGCCGGGCCGCCGATGATCGTGTAGTGGTTGGTGTCCGGCACCGCCGTCACGGTGACCCGGTCCCGGTCCAGCCCCGCGTGCTCGATCCGACCGGCGTCGTAGAGGCCCTGGGGCTCGTTCATCAGACCGCGCGCGGCCCAGAGCAGTTCGGCCCGGCAGGGCAGTTGGTGGATCGCGGTGGCCGCGTCCTTGTCCAGCAGGACCTCACGGCCGTCCTGGTGGATCGCCTCGGCTACGCAGGAGGAGCGCAACTCGGGCTCCTCGCCAATCAGATCGCGCTGGGTGTAGTCGTCCAGCGCGGCCCGCCACTCCCCCGCGAAGGCGGGGTGCCGCTGCCAGAACGCCCGGTAGGCGGCCCGGCTCTCGAAGGTCATGTCCAGCCGGGCCAGGGCTGGGCCGAGCACGGCGGCCAGCGCGTCGTCCTCGCTGACGCCGGGCGGCAACGGGAAGCTCACCGCTCCGTCCACCAGGACCAGGGAGTCCGCCAGTTCGGGATGGCGGACGGCGGCCAGGGCACTGACCCAGGCGCCCATCGAGTGGCCCACCAGCCGCACCCGGCCGAGGCCGAGGGCGCTGGTCAGAGTGGCCAGGTCGTCGGCGTGCCTGGCCAGACCGTACGGCCCGGCGACCGTGCGGCTGCCTGCCCGGCCGCGCAGGTCGGGTGCCACCAGGGTGGCCCGGCCGGCGAGTTGGCGTGCCACCTCGCTCCAGGCGAGGGCGTTGGCCGTGATGCCGTGCACCGCCAGCACGGTGGGGAGGGCCTCGCCCGCCGCCGGGTCCGTGGCCGGCCAGCGGAGCACCGTCAGCTCGCCGCCCGGCACGGGGACGGTCAGCTCCTCGGGGACGGGCACGGGTGTGGGACTGGGCACGGAGCTCATGCGGGGTCACCTTCCGGGGAGCGGGCGGGGGTGGTCCCCCCGGCCTCGGTGGAGTCCGTGCCGGGGACACCCGGCCCGGTGCCCCCGGCACGGGCGGTCCGGGAACGGGCGGTCCCGGAACGGGCGGTCCGGGAACGGGCGGTCCCGGAACGGGCGGTGCGGATCCGGGCGGGCAGTCTGGCGAGACCGCCGGGCAGCAGGTACACCACGGCGACGAACAGGGATCCGAGCAGGAAGAGCGGTTGGGAGAGCGGCACCCGGAGCACCACCGGGAGGTCGGCGATGGCGGAGGAATTGGCCAGATCACCCAGGCGGTGCCCGGCCCAGGTGTAGAGGACGCCACCGAGCAGCGGGCCCCAGCGGCTGCCGGAGCCGCCGAGCACCACCATGACCAGCAGGGCGAGCGTGGCGTCGGAGCCGGCGGCCTGCGGAGTGGCACCGCCGGTGAGCAGCAGGTAGACCACTCCGCCGAGCCCCGCCAGGCCGCCGGCGATGACGAAGGCGACCAGCTTGAAGCCGTAGGGTCGCAGGCCGAGCACCTCGACCCGGCGTTCGTTCTCCTTGATGCCCTCCCAGACCCGTCCGGTCGGGGAGTTGACGGTCCAGTGCACCACCGCGAGCGTGAGCACCAGGTACCCGAGGGCGATCCAGTAGAGATTGGCGGTGTTCTCGATCCCGACCAGGGATCCGGGCAGCAGGTCGACCGGGGCGGCCCGGCCCTCCTCGCCGCCGGTGACCCCGCCGGGGTTGCGCTGGACCAGGATCGAGCCGGCCTGGGCGAAGGCGAGGGTCACCATCGAGAAGCCGATGCCGGTCACCCGGAGGCTGACCGAGCCGAGCAGCAGCGCCAGGCTGACGCTGCACCCGACACCGAACAGCGCGGCGGCGGCGAAGGGGAGTTGGAGCTCCAGCATGCCGAGGTCGGTCCCGTACAGACCGGCGGCGAAGTAGAGCGCGTGGCCGAAGGAGAGCAGACCGGTGCGGCCGAGCAGGAGGTCGTAGCCGGTGGCCAGGGCCCCGTACACCAGGCACAGGGCGATCAGTTGAAGACTTCCGGGGCTGCCGAGCGGGCCGTCGAGGAGCCCCGGAACGGGAAGCGCACTGTATGGGGCGACAAGGAACAGGATCAGCAGAGCGATCGGCCACCAGCGTAGGGCGCGCCGCCCAGCAGCTGTCGAGACCTTCCCGATTGATTCACCTGTTCGAGGGATGGTGCGATCCGATGCCCCGGGAGCAGACTTGGCGTCAGCGGTACTGCTGGTGCTCGTGGTTGAGGTGTCCGTGCTCACGCGAGCCTCCCGGTGAGTCCGCGCGGCCGGACCAGGAGCAGGACGGCCAGGAGCACGACGACCGAGAGGTCGCCGAGTCCGGCGGCACCGAGCCCGGCGGACGCAGCGTAGTTGGCGAACTGCTGGACGAGACCCACTGCGACGGAGGCCAGCGCCGCTCCGGTGACGGAGCCCATGCCGCCCATCACCACCACCACGAAGGCGAAGACGAGCAGGCTGGTCCCCTGGCCGGGGTGGACGGAGCCGAAGTAGAGGCCGCTGAGCGCACCGCCGAGGGCAGCGGCCGCTCCCCCGATGGCGAAGACCAGGGTGAACGCCTTTCGGACGTCGATGCCGAGGGCCGTGACCATCGCGCGGTCCTCCACCCCGGCCCGGACCACCAGCCCGTACCTGGTGCGGCCGAGGAAGAGGCGCAGTGCCACCAGGACCAGGCCGGCCGCCGCGAGCAGGACGAAGCGGTTGACCGGGACGATCGCGCCGAACAGCCCCACCGTGCCCGAGAGGGCGGCGGGTTGGGGGAAGGGCCGGGCGTCCGCACCCCAGATGCCCATCAGCAGCGCGGGTACCGCGAGACCGACCCCGACGGTGGCCAGGATCTGGTCCCGGGGCCGGCTGTAGAGAGGACGGATCAGCAGCAGTTCCAGCAGCACGGCCGCGACCGTGCCGACCGCCGTACCGAAGACCACCGCCAACCAGAAGCTCATCCCGCCCTCGGTGCCCGCCCACCAGGTGGCGTACGCACCGACCGAGAGCAGCGCCCCGTGGGCGAAGTTGAGCACGTCCATCAGCCCGAAGATCAGTGAGAGACCGGAGGCCACCAGGAAGTACAGCGCACCCAGCCCGAGGCCGGTGCAGGTGAGGAGGACGACGGTGTCCATCAGGGAGCCACCTCCGTGGTGACGGGAGCAGGGGAGGGGGCCGGCTGGGCGGGTGTCGGGCGGCCGACACCGAGCAGTCGGCGGGCGGCCTCCTCGTCGGCCAACAGCTCGGCGGTGGAGCCCCGGTGGGCGGTCCGTCCGTCGGCCAGCACCGCACAGGTGCCGGCCAGGCGCCGGACCAGGGCGAGGTTCTGTTCGACGAGCAGGACGGGCACGGTCGCGGCTGCCCGCTCCAGCACCTCCGCCACCTCGGCCACGATCTTCGGCGCCAGGCCCTTGGTGGGCTCGTCGGCGATGATCAACCGATTGCCGTTCAGCAGGGTCCGCCCGATCGCCACCATCTGCTGCTGACCGCCGGACAGCGTCCCGGCCAACTGCCCGGCCCGCCTCTTCAGTTCGGGGAAGAGTTCGTGGACCAGGTCGTACGCCGGGGCGCCGTCCCGCTCGGCCAACCGGAGGTTCTCGGCGACGGTCAGCCCGGCGAAGATGCCCCGGTCCTCGGGTGCGTACCCGATGCCCTGACGGACCACCAGATGGGTCGGCAGCCTGACGAGTTCGGTCCCGGCGAACAGCAGGCTCCCGGTCCGGGGCACCAGCCCCATCACCGCCTTGACCGTGGTGGTCTTCCCGGCGCCGTTGCGCCCGAGCAGGGCGGTGACGCCGGTGGGCGCCACCTCGAGGTCCACCCCGTGCAGGATGTGGAGGCCGTCGATCACCACCCGCAGGTCCCGGACCGTCAGCAGCGGTTCGGCGGCCCCGGGTTGTCCGGAGGGAGAGGCGGGAGAGCTGGAGGGAGCAAGAGAGGGAGCAAGAGAGGGAGCGGGGGCAGCGGCCGGGGCGGCGGCGGAGTCGTGGGAGTCGGTCACAGCCCCTCCCCCAGGTAGGCCTGCTGCACGGTGGCGTCGGCCATCACCGCCGCGGGCGTGTCGAGTGCGAGCAGCGTGCCGTGGTGCATCACGGCCAGCCGGTCGGCCAGGCCGAGCAGGACGTCCATGTGGTGCTCCACCATCAGTACGGTGCGGCCGAGGTCCCGGTGCACCGAGCGGATCAGCGCGGTCAGCGCCGGGACCTCCTCCGCGCTGACGCCGGCCATCGGCTCGTCCAGCAGGATCAGCCGGGGGTCGGAGACCAACAACACCGCCAGTTCGAGCTTGCGCTTCTCCCCGTGCGAGAGGGCACCGGCCAAGGTGTCGGCGCGGTGGGCGAGTTCGGTCCGCTCCAGGGTCTCGGCGACCTGGGTCGCGTACCGCCCGGCCCGGCGCCAGATCCGGTACGAGGCCGCCGGTCCGGCCGCCGCCTGGGCCGCGAGCCGGACGTGGTCCGCCACCGTCATCCCGGCCCACAGCGAGGAGGTCTGGAAGGTCCGGCCGAGGCCCCGACGGGCCCGGCCGTGCACCGACTCGGTGGTGATGTCCGCACCGTCGAGCTCGATCGAGCCGTGGGTCGCCGGGTAGATGCCGGAGATCAGGTTGAAGAGGGAGGTCTTGCCGGCGCCGTTCGGTCCGATGAAGGCGATGAACTCGCCCTCCCGCACGTCGAACGAGACGTCCTCGACGATCGGCACCCCACGCACCGACCAGCCGACGCCGCGCAGCCGCAGCACCCGCCCCGGCTGCTCCCGACCCGGGCCTCCCACCGCCGTCACCGCCCTGCCGACGCCCACCGCCCTGCCGACGCCCACCGCCTCGGCGGCGGTCGCGGCCCCGCGTTCCGTCACCGGGATCAGCCCGCGATCTTGGCGACCGGAGGTGCCACCTGGTCGGCCTGGACGGTCTTCTCCACCGAGGGCTTGGCAGCGGCCCCGGCACCGGTCAGCTTCACCTGGAACATCGGCTGGAGCAGCGCGTGGTCCTCGGCCCGGACGGTCAGCCGGCCCTTCACCCCGTCGAAGCTCCACCCCTCCAGCGCCTTCACCAGGGCGTCGGTGTCGTCGGCCGAGCCCTTGTTGGCTTCGATCGCGTGCACCACCATCTGGGCCGCCGTGAAGCCGTCCGGGGTGAAGATGTCCGGCTTGGCACCGGCCTTGCCGACGGCGGCGGCCATCGCCTTCTCCACCTCGGTCCCGGCCGCGCCGTCGAAGTAGTGGTTCAGGAAGGAGATCTTCTCGGCCGCCGGGCCGAAGAGCGGGTAGGAGGCTGCCAGGTCGAGCCCGGTCACCACCTTGGTCGAGGCGAAGACGTCCTGCTGGTTGAGAGAGGTCCAGAGCGCGGCGGACGTCTCCCCCGCCCAGGCCACGAACAGCAGGTCGGGCTTGGCCGACTTGGCCTGCGTCGCGAAGGGAGTGAGGTCGGTCGCGCTCGGCGGGGCGAGCACCGACTCCACGCTCGCGCCCTGCTCGCCGAGCACCGCCTTCACCGCCGCCACGTTGGCCTGCCCGAAGGCGTTGTCCTGGGCCAGCACCGCGACCTTCTTGCCCTTCGCGTCGCCGATGAAGGAGGCCGCGGTCCGGATGTCCTGGTACGACTGACGACCGGAACGGAAGGTGTACTTGTTCAGCCCGGTGACCTTGTCGGCGGCGGCCGGGCCGCTGATGAAGAGCACCTTGTTCTGCGCCGCGATCGGTCCGACCTGGAGCGCGACGCCCGAAGCGGTCGAGCCGACCAGGATCTTGTGCCCCTTGCCGATCAGGTCCTTGGCCGCCGAGACCGCCTTGGCCGGGTCACCCGCGTCGTCCTGCTCGGCCAGCTCGACCGGGTGGCCGTCCACCGTGCCCGTGCCCTTGGTCGCGTGGTCCAGGCCGGCCTTGAAGCCCTCCGCGTACTGCTTGCCGTAGGCCGCCAGCGGCCCGGTCTTGGAGTACACCAGGCCGACCTTGACCGGGCTCTTCGCCGCCCCGGCCCCACCGTCGGCCGACGTGGTCCCGGCCGTCCCGGCCTTGGCGCAGCCCACGGCACCCGTCACGAGCAGCCCGCAGGCCGCGACGAGGGCCAGCCCACGGCGCCGCGCCCGGCCTCCGTCCCCCACGGAGACGGACGGGCCTGCCTCCTGACGGTCCGTCCGGGCTACGGCTCTGGTGCTGAGGGTGGTCTTGCGCATGGTGTCCGACTCCTGACGGCTGGGGGTACGGCGTTGGGGCTGGGCTTGAGGGGCTGGGGCTGGGCTTGAGGGGCTGCGGTAGAGGAGGGGCTGCGACCGCGGCGTCCGGGCCATCGCGTCGGCAGGGTTCGGGACGTTCGGGACGCGGCTCGACCAGGCCCGGGGTGCCCACGCGGGGCAGCTGTCGGCGCGGCAACGGTGGTGGTGGATTCCGGAACCGTAGGTGCGCCACCTGTCGGGCGACATGTGACGGGACGACGCAGCAGCCCCCGGGATTGTGTGATGGCCCGCCATATCGCCCTCCCCGGGTACGGAAGGGCCTCGTCAGGTGTGCCGCGCACCCATGGCATCCGTCCGACCCATGGCCCCGGCCGCCATGGAAAGCCGCCCGGCCGCGCGGTGAAGGTGGGAGCGCAGCAGACCCCCAACCCCTCATGAGGTGACTCCCCTTGGACAAGGTCCTGGACTCCCCGGCCCGCGCGGTCGAGGACATCCCCGACGGCGCCGCACTGGCCGTCGGCGGCTTCGGCCTCTGCGGCATCCCCAGCACCCTGATCGGCGCCCTGGTCGAGGCCGGCACCACCGGGCTGCGGGTGGTCTCCAACAACTGCGGCGTGGACGACTGGGGCCTCGGCCTCCTCCTGCGGGCCGGTCGGATCGCACGGATGACCTCCTCCTACGTCGGGGAGAACAAGGAGTTCGCCCGCCAGTACCTCTCCGGGGAGTTGGAGGTGGAGCTCACGCCGCAGGGCACCCTCGCCGAACGCCTGCGGGCCGGTGGCGCGGGCATTCCGGCCTTCTTCACCCCGGCTGGGGTCGGCACCCAGGTCGAGGAGGGCGGACTGCCCTGGCGGTACACCGCCGACGGGGGTGTGGCGGTGGCCTCACCGCCGAAGGAGACGAGGCAGTTCGGCGGCCGCCGCTACCTGCTGGAGGAGGCCATCACCACCGACTTCGCGCTGGTCCGCGCCGAGGTGGCGGACCGGCACGGCAACTGCGTCTTCCACGCCACCGCGCAGAACTTCAACCCGCTCTGCGCGGGCGCCGGTCGGATCACCCTGGTCGAGGCCGACCGGATCGTCGATCCCGGCGCGATCCCGCCGAACGCAGTCCACCTGCCCGGCATCTACGTCGACCGCGTGGTCACCGCCGACCCGGACGACCGCCGGATCGAGCGCCGCACCGTCCACACCGACTCCCGGGGGCACTGACCCATGACCACCACCGACGCGCGCGCCACCACCGACACACAGGCCACCACCCACCCGCAGTCTGCCGCCCACCCACAGGCCGCCGCCGAAGCACGGGCCACCACCGAAGCACGGACCACCACCGACCGGGAGAGCGACCTCCGCCACCTGCTGGCCGCCCGCGCGGCACGGGAGTTGACCGACGGTCAGTACGTGAACCTGGGCATCGGGATCCCGACCCTGATCCCCGACCACCTCCCGACCGGCGTGCACGTGGTGCTCCACTCCGAGAACGGCATCCTCGGCGTCGGCCCGTACCCCGACGCCGGCGAGGAGCACCCCGACGTGATCAACGCCGGCAAGGAGACCGTCACCGTCGCCGACGGCGCCGCCTACTTCGACTCCGCCGTCTCCTTCGGCATGATCCGGGCCGGCCGGATCGACGTCTCGGTGCTCGGTGCGATGCAGGTCTCGGCCTCCGGCGACCTGGCCAACTGGATGATCCCCGGCAAGATGGTCAAGGGCATGGGCGGCGCGATGGACCTGGTGCACGGCGCACGCCGGGTCGTCGTGGTGATGGAGCACACCGCCAAGGACGGCTCCCCGAAGATCGTCGACGAGCTGTCACTTCCCGCCACCGGACGGGGAGTCGTGCACCGCATCGTCACCGACCTGGCCGTCATCGACGTCACGCCCGAGGGTCTCCGCCTGGTCGAGGTCGCCCCCGGCCACACCTTCGAGGAGGTCCAGGCCGCGACGGCCCCCCGCCTGCTCTGACAGGACAGCTCCACAAGACAGCCCCACAAGACAGTTCCTCAGGACAGCTCCGCCCCGGGGTGGCCTGGAGCGTCCGCTCCGGCGGCGGGCGTCAGGCCGCCCCGGCCAGCCCCAGCGCGTACGGGAGCCAGAAGTCCCCCGCAGCCGGCTCTCCCCTGCCGCAGTCGCCATCCGACTCGCCCGGGTTCTTCACCCAGAGCAACGCGTCCAGCTTCTCCAGGCCGGTCCGGGTGGTGGGCGCCTGGCCGAGGGCGCGTCCCGGCGGGTTGCACCAACTGGTGCCCCCGGGTGAGCCGTTGCCGTTGCGGCTGGTGTCGATCACGAAGTTCTTGCCGCCGAGCGCCGCCGAGACCTCCCGGCCGTAGGAGTAACTCTCCTCGGTGGAGTAGAAGTTGGAGACGTTGAGGGCGAATCCGTCCGCCGCGCCCGCACCGGAGCTCTGCAGGGCGTGAGCCAGGGCGGACCGGTCCTTGACCCAGCCCGCGTTGCCGGCGTCCAGGTACACCCGCACCTTCGGGCGCTTCTTCAACTCACCGACCGCGTAAGCCAACAGGGCGAACCGGTCGGGCCCCGCCGCGGCACAGCCGTCCACCGTCTGGGCGACCGCGTCCGGTTCCAGCACCACCCAGGCCGGACGGTCCCCCAGCCCGGCCGCCACCCGGTCGATCCACGCCCGGTACTCCGCTCCGTCGGCCGCCCCACCCGCCGAGTAGAGGCCGCAGTCGCGGTGCGGGATGCCGTAGACGACCAGCAGCGGCACCCGACCCTCCAGGGCGGCCCGCCGGGTCTGCACCTCGGCCACCTGCCCGGCGTCGGCGCCGGTGAGCCAGAGTGCCGCCGAACCACGGGCGATCCGGCCCAGCGCCGCCGCCTGGTCCCCCGCGGCCTTCGCGGCCGCCCGCTGGGCGGCCCCGAACGGAGAGACGTAGAACCCCCTGGCGGCAAGGTCCTCCCCCGCCGGAGCACCCGTCGCGGATCCCGAAGCAACGGCGGAGATACGAGGAAGCGTCGGATCGCTACCCGGAGCCGACGGTCCACCACCCCCTGACGGTCCGGCAGCTCCGCACCCCGTCAGAACCAGCAACGCCCCCGCCACCCCGAACCAGCGCCGCAGCACCCGTACCGCCTCCCCGCTCAGACCCGCCGAGACCCGCTGAGACCCGCTGAGACCCACTCAGCCCCGCCCGGCCCGCCCCGACCGACACCCGTGGTCGGCTCCGGCCGTCAGCCTCGCACAACAGCTCGACCTCACCGGCCACGGGCGTCCGTCTCGGGAGAGCCGCGGCTCAGGCCTCCAGGTCCGCGAGCTTCGGCAGCTGCCAGTCGATCGGCTCCCCGCCGGACTCGACCAGCGCCTCGTTGATCTGCGAGAACGGCCGGCTGCCGAAGAACAGCTTGGCCGACAGCGGCGACGGGTGCGCACCCTGCACCACCACGTGCCGGGTGGTGTCGATCAGCGGCAGCTTCTTCTTGGCGTAGTTGCCCCAGAGCACGAAGACGCAGGGCTCCTCGCGGGCGCTGACCGCCGAGATCACCGCGTCGGTGAACTTCTCCCAGCCCTTGCCCTTGTGGGAGTTGGCCTCGTGGGCGCGCACGGTGAGCACCGCGTTCAGCAGCAGGACGCCCTGCTCGGCCCACTTCATCAGGTAGCCGTGGTCCGGCGCGGGGACGCCGAGGTCGGCGTCCAGCTCCTTGTAGATGTTCCGCAGCGACGGCGGGATCTTGATCCCGGGCTGCACCGAGAAGCTCATCCCGTGCGCCTGGTTGTCGTCGTGGTACGGGTCCTGCCCGAGCACCAGCACCCGGACCTTGTCGTAGGGCGTCGCCGCCAGCGCCGCGAACTCCTGCCCGCTCGGCGGGAAGACCTGGTGCTCGGCCCGCTGCGCCGCCACGAAGTCCGTCAGCTCGGCGAAGTACGGCTTCGCCAACTCCCCGGCCAGCGCCGCCTGCCAGGACTCCGGCACCTCGAACGCGGCCACGGTCTCCACCAACTCCGTCACGACCCACTGCCTTTCACGACAAACCCGTCTCCAACACCCCGAACGCTACACACCCCCGCCGACACCCCCGCGCCGATCGTCGGACCGTTCACCGAGCCGTTCACCGAGCCAGCCACCGAACCGACCGCCGAACCAGCCACCCGGCGGCCGCCGCTCCCCACCTGCCCCTCCGCTCCCGGGGCGACTAGGCTTGCCCGCGTTGGGGCAGTCAGTAGCGCCCGGCCGGCCACAGGCGTCCGGTCCGTGCGAATCCGGACCATCGCAAGACCTTAGGGAGACACCTACGTGGCAGAGCGCAAGGCCATCGAGACCTGGCTCACCGACATGGACGGAGTCCTCATCCACGAGGGCGTGCCGATCCCCGGGGCCGACGCCTTCATCAAGCGGCTGCGGGAGTCCGGGAAGCCGTTCCTGGTCCTGACCAACAACTCGATCTACACCCAGCGGGACCTGCACGCCCGGCTGGCCCGGATGGGCCTCGACGTCCCCGCCGAGCACATCTGGACCTCGGCGCTGGCCACCGCCAAGTTCCTGGACGACCAGCGTCCGAACGGCACCGCCTACGTGATCGGCGAGGCCGGTCTGACCACGGCGCTGCACGACATCGGGTACGTCCTCACCGACACCGACCCCGACTTCGTGGTCCTCGGCGAGACCCGGACCTACTCCTTCGAGGCCCTGACCAAGGCCGTCCGTCTGATCAACGACGGCGCCCGGTTCATCGCCACCAACCCGGACGAGACCGGCCCCTCGGCCGAGGGCGCCCTCCCGGCCACGGGTGCGGTCGCGGCGCTCATCACCAAGGCCACCGGCGTCGAGCCGTACTTCGTGGGGAAGCCCAACCCCCTGATGATGCGGGCCGGGCTGAACGCCATCGGCGCGCACTCCGAGAACAGCGCGATGATCGGCGACCGCATGGACACCGACATCGTCTCGGGCATGGAGGCTGGCATGTCGACCTTCCTGGTCCTCACCGGCCTGACCCAGCGGGGCGAGGTGGAGCGCTTCCCGTACCGGCCGACCCAGGTGGCCGACTCGATCGCCGACCTGGTCGACCTGATCTGAGCCCCTCCGGGGGTCCCGCCCGCACCGGGCCGGACCCCCGGACCCCGGTCCCCCGGACCCCCGGCACTCCACCCGCGCGTCCCGCGCTTCCCATAACGGACGGTCCGCTCCGCCCTCGGAGCACGCTCTGATGCCGACCTCAAGGGAGCCTTAAGCGCTTCCTAACAATCTGAAGGGCCGTCAACTCCCGGACGCCCCATGGCTACGTTCTCCTCAGCGACCCCACATCGCCGACCGCGGCGGCCCCACACCGCCGCACCCGGTGACCCCCACCGCTGAATGCCGAACGGAGCACCCACCCATGTCATTCCGCCGTACCGCAGCCGTGTTCACGCTGGCCGGCACCGCGCTCGCCTCCACCGTACTGGGCACCGGCGCCGCCTCCGCGCACGGGTCCCTGCAGAACCCGCTCAGCCGGGTCTACGGCTGCTACCTCGAAGGTCCGGAGCAGCCCAAGTCGGCCGCCTGCAAGGCCGCCATCGCGTTCGGCGGCACCCAGGCCATGTACGACTGGAACGGCGTCCGGATCGGCGACGCGGCCGGCCGCCACCGCCAGCTGATCCCGGACGGCCGGCTGTGCAGCGCCGGGGCGAACGAGTTCGTCGGCCTGGACCTGCCCCGCAACGACTGGCCGGCCACCAACCTCACCGCCGGCGCCAGGACCAACTTCAAGTTCCGCGCCACCGCGCCGCACCGCGGCACCTTCCAGCTCTTCCTGACCAACAGCACCTACAACCCGAACGTCGCACTGAGCTGGTCCAACCTGGACACCACCCCGTTCGCCAGCATCACCGACCCGCAGGTGGTGGACGGCTACTACACCTTCCCGGTGACCATCCCGACCGGGAAGACGGGCCGTCAGATGGTCTACGCGATCTGGCAGCGCTCGGACAGCCCGGAGGCCTTCTACACCTGCTCCGACGTCACCTTCGACGGCACCGGCAAGGCCCCCGCCGCCGCACCGGCGGTCGCCCCGGCCGCGGACGCCGCGGCCCACCACGACCACAACGCCGTCCCCGCCGCGGCCCCCGCGGCCCCCGCCGCTCCCGCCGCTCCCGCGGCTGCCGCACCCGTCGCCGCACCGGCCGAGGCCCCCGTCATCGCCACGAACACCGGCACCACCCCCAGGACCCAGCTGGCCGAGACCGGTACCGACCGCTCCACCGGTCTGATGACCGCCGTCGGCACCTCCTTCCTGCTGGCCGGCGGCACGGTCGCCTTCCTGCACCGCCGCCGTCGCACCACCGCCCCCACCAGCCGCTGATCCAGCCCGGAACGGGCCCGGGCGGCCACGCCGTGCTGCGGCGCGGCTGCCCGGCACCCCCGCCGTGGTTGGGTAGGGGGATGACCAGCACACCCCCTCCCCCGTTCCGCGTCGGCCTGGTCGGCTACGGCCTGGCCGGCTCCGCCTTCCACGCCCCGCTGATCGCCACCACCACCGGACTGCGGCTGGACGCGGTGGTCACCGCCAACCCCGACCGCCGCGCCCAGCTGCACCAGCAGCACCCGGACGCCCGCCCCCTCGACACCCCCGAGCAGCTCCTCGACGAGGCCGCCGCCGGCCGGATCGACCTGGTGGTGATCGCCTCGCCGAACCGCACCCACGTGCCGCTGGCCCGGGCCGCCGTCGCCGCCGGGGTGCCCACCGTGGTGGACAAGCCGCTGGCCGCCACCGCCGCCGAGGCGGCGGAGCTCTGCGCGCTCGCCGAGCGGCGCGGCGTGCTGCTCTCGGTCTTCCAGAACCGCCGCTGGGACGGTGACTTCCTGACGGCCCGTCGGCTGGTGGAGTCCGGCGCGCTCGGCCGGGTTCACCGGTTCGAGTCGCGCTTCGAGCGTTTCCGCCCCAAGCCCAAGCCGGGCTGGCGCGAGCTGGCCGACCCGGCCGAGGTCGGCGGCACCCTGTACGACCTGGGCAGCCACCTGGTGGACCAGGCGCTGACCCTGTTCGGCCCGGTGGACACGGTCTACGCCGAGGTCGAGACCCTCCGGGACGGCGCCGTGGTGGACGACGACGCGTTCCTCGCGCTGAGCCACGCCTCCGGCGTCCGCTCCCACCTGTGGACCAGCGCGCTCAGCCCGCTCGGCGGCCCGCGCCTGCGGGTGCTCGGCGACGCGGCCGGCTACGTCAAGTACGGCATGGACCCGCAGGAGGCCGAGCTGCGCAACGGCCACCGGCCCGCCCCCGGCACCACCTGGGGCACCGAGAGCCCGGCCTCGTACGGCGTGCTGGGCACCGACGACTCCTCGGCCCCGGCCCCGACCGCCCCCGGCGACTACCCGGCCTACTACGCGGGCATCGCCGCCGCCCTCGCCGACGGCACCCCGCCGCCGGTCGACCCCCGGGACGCCGTCGCCACCCTCACCGTCCTGGAGGCGGCCCACGCCTCCTCCGCCACCGGCACCACCGTCCGGATCGCCGGGAACTGACGACACGCCGTCCGAACCCGGCCAATGGGCGCGTACGATGGCCGAACCGAACGCACGCACACCAGTCCGAGGAGGTCCGGCCGATGTCACTGCTCGCCGTGCTGCTCGGCCTGGTACGCCTGCTGACGGGCGATCAGCCGGCCTCCTCGGGCAGCCTCGGCGCCGTCGCGGCGGCCGCCACCCTGGTCCTGCTGGCCGGGGTGGCCGCCACTGCGCTGGCCACCGCCCGCCTCCTCGGGGCACGGGCCCCGAGCGCGGTCCGCGACCGCGCGCTGCGCCGACGCGCCTACCGCTCGGCGTTCCTCCCGCAACGTGATCCGGACGCCCGGGGCCGTCGCCGCCCCAGGGCACCGGGTGCGGCCCCGACGGCCGCCTGAGCACGCGTCACACCGATAACACCGGCACCACCAGCACCCCGCTCACCGGCCGTCCTCCGCCGACCTCTCATCCCCGCGCGCCCGCACCCGCTCCGTGCACGAGCACGAGCAGGGGCACGCCCGCGCGCTCCAGAGACCCCGGAGGGCTCACCCCGTCATGTCCGTGTTCACCCTGCTCGACCCCGCCGTCGCCCTGGCCCACGGCGCCGTCGCGACCCTCGCCGCGCACCTGCCGACCGCCCTGGCCATCGTCCTGTTCACCGTCGCCGTCCGGCTGGTGCTCCACCCGCTGGCCCGCTCCGCCGCCAAGGGCGAGCGGGCCCGGGCCCGGTTGGCGCCCCAGCTCGCCGAGTTGGGCCGCCAGCACAAGGGCCGGCCGGAGAAGCTCCGGGAGGCGACCGCGGAGCTGTACCGGGTGGAGGGGGCGTCGCCGTTCACGGGCTGCCTGCCGATGCTGGCCCAGCTGCCGTTCTTCACCGTGATGTACCGGCTCTTCACCACGCCGAACGACCTGCTCGGCGCGACCCTGTTCGGCGTCCCGCTCGGCCTGCACCCCGGCGCCGCGGGCGGGCCGGCCGAACTGGCCGCGTTCGCCGTCCTGTTCGGCGCCCTGGCGGCGCTCGGGTGGCTGGGCTTCCGGCGGGCCCGCCGGACGGTCACGGACCCGGCCGCGCCCGGCGCCGCCGTCCTGCCCTACCTCTCCTACGGCACCGCGCTGTTCGCGCTGCTGCTGCCGCTGGCCGGAGGCCTCTACCTGCTGACCACCACCGCCTGGACGCTGACCGAGCGGTGGTGGCTCCAGCGCTGACGCCGCAGCCTCAGCCGCAGCGCTGACGCCGGCTCAGCCGCGGTCCCACCCGGCGAGGTACCGGTCGATCTCACCGATCAGCCGGGCCTTGCCGGGTGCGTCCAGGAAGCTGGCCTCGACCGCGTTGCGGGCCAGCCCGGCCACGCCCGTCTCGTCCAGGCCGAGCAGCCGGGCCGCCACCTCGTACTCGGTGTTCAGGTCGGTGCCGAACATCGGCGGGTCGTCGCTGTTGACCGTCACCAGCAGCCCGGCGTCGACCATCTGACGGATCGGGTGCTCCTCGATCCGCTCCACCGCGCGGGTGGCGATGTTGGAGGTCGGGCAGACCTCCAGCGGGATCCGGTGCTCGCCGAGGAAGTCCAGCAGCGCCGGGTCCTTGACCGCCTGGGTGCCGTGGCCGATCCGCTCGGCGCCCAGCACCCGGATCGCGTCCCAGACCGTCTCCGGCCCGGTGGTCTCGCCCGCGTGCGGGACGCTGCGCAGGCCGGCCGCCCGGGCCCGGTCGAAGTAGGGCTTGAACTGCGGGCGCGGCACGCCGATCTCCGGCCCGCCGAGGCCGAAGCTGACCAGGCCCTCGGGGGCCAGGTCGACGGCCAGCCGGGCGGTCTCCTCGGCGGCGGCCAGACCGGCCTCGCCGGGGATGTCGAAGCACCAGCGGAGCACCACGCCGAGGTCCTTCTCGGCGGACTTCCGGGCGTCCTCGATGGCCTCCATGAAGGCCACGTCCGGGATGCCCCGGCTGACCGAGGAATACGGGGTGACGGTCAGCTCGGCGTAGCGGATGTTCTGCCGGGCCATGTCCTCGGCCACGCCGTAGGTGAGGGCGCGGACGTCCTCGGCGTCCCGGATCAGGTCGACCACGCTCAGGTAGACCTCGATGAAGTGCGCGAAGTCGGTGAAGGTGAAGTACTCGGCCAGCGCGGCCGGGTCCAGCGGCACCTTGGTCCGGCCCCGGTGACGGGCCGCCAGCTCGGCGACCACCCGGGGCGAGGCGGAGCCGACGTGGTGGACGTGCAGCTCGGCCTTGGGCATCCCCGCGATGAACGCCCCGATGTCCCGCTTGCCCTGCTTGCCCTCAGCGCCCTCAGCCACTGCGCTCTCCTCACCTCGTGCACCGTTGCAGTCGCTGCATGCTAACTCCGGCGGAGCCCGACCCGCCGTCAGCCTCCCAGCGCCACCGCCACGGTGTGGATCAGCAGCCCGGCCAGCGCACCGACCACGGTGCCGTTGATCCGGATGAACTGGAGGTCCCGGCCGACGTTGGCCTCGATCTTCCGGGAGGCGTCGTCCGCGTCCCAGCCCGCCACCGTGTCGGAGATCAGCGCGGTGATCTCGGCCCGGTAGTTCAGCACCACGTACCCGGCGGCGTCCTGGAGCCAGCCGTCCGCCTTGGCCTGGAGCCGCTCGTCGGTGGCCAGCTTGCGCCCCAGCGAGCGCAGCCCGTCGCGGATGCGGCGCCGCAGCTCGCTCTCCTCGTCCTCGGCGGCGGTCAGCACCAGGGTGCGCACGGCCGCCCAGGAGGAGGCGATCAGGTCCTGCACCTCGGGGCGGGCGAGCAGTTCGCCCTTGGCCCGCTCCACCCGGGCGATGGTGGCCGGGTCCTGCTGGAGCTCGACGGCGAAGTCGGCGAGGAAGTCGTCCACCGCGCCGCGGGCCGGGTGGCGCGGGTCGTCCCGGATGTCCGTGACGAAGCGCATCAGCTCCTTGTAGACCCGCTCGCCGACCTGGTGGTCGATGAACCTCGGGGTCCAGCCCGGGGTCTTCTGGGTGATCCGCCGCACCACGTCCTGGTGATGCTGCGTCAGCCAGTCGTGCACCCGGACGGCCACCAGGTCCACCACCCCGTGGTGGCCGCCGTCGGCGGCCACCTTGCCGAGCAGCCGGCCGGCCGGTTCGGCCACCGAGGTGGAGGCCGCCCGCCTGGTCACCGCCTCGGCCACCACGGCCTGCACGTCGTCGTCGTTCAGCACTGCGAGCACGCCGCGCAGCGCGGCGGCCGCCTCGCTGGTGACCCGCTCGGCGCTGCCCGGCGCGGCCAGCCACTCGCCGAGCCGGCGGGCGATGCCGATGCGGCCCAGCCGCTCGCGGACCACCGGCACGGAGAGGAAGTTGTCGCCGACGAAGTCGCCGAGCGACTTGCCGAAGGCGTCCTTCTTGGTCGGGATGATCGCGGTGTGCGGGATCGGCAGCCCGAACGGGCGGCGGAACAGCGCGGTGACGGCGAACCAGTCCGCCAGCGCACCCACCATCCCGGCCTCGGCGGCCGCCGCCACGTACCCGGCCCAGGCACCCGCCCCGGCGGCGTCGGCCCAGGTGGCCAGGCCGAACACCACCGTGGCCACCCCGAGCAGCCCGGTGGCGAACAGCTTCATCCGCCGGACGCCCCGGCGCTTCTCCTCGTCGGCGGCGGTGAACCGGACCCCGGTCCCGGCCGTCTGATCGGCACTCACCCCGCCAGTCTGCCCCGGACTCCGCCCGGAGACGGCAGGGCACGGTGGAGTTCAGGGGCAGTTCCGGGTCACCCCGAGAGGCTCAGGAGCCTCCGCCCAGCACGATCCGGTGCACCCCGGCCCAGCGCGCCGGGTCGGTGACCCGCCGCCCGTCCAGCAGCACCCGCAGCCCGGGCAGCTGCTCCGACCCCAGCGTCCGGTACTCGGCGTGGTCGGTCTGCACGATCGCCGCGCTCACCGGCTCGCCCCGGTGCGGCGGCAGTCCGAGCGCGGTCAGCTCCGCGGCCCCGTACAGCGGATCGGCGACGTACGGGCGGGCCCCGGCCGACCAGAGGGCGTCGACCAGCGGGAAGACGCCGGAGCAGGCGGTCTCCTTGACCCCGCCCCGGTAGGCCGCGCCGAGCACCAGCACCGGACGGTCCGTCAGGTCCAGGACGGCGGCCAGCCGGTCCACCGCGTGGCCGGGCATGGCGAGGTTGGCCTCCCGGGCTGCCCTGACCACGGTGGCGGACGGGTCGCCCCAGAGGTAGAGCCGGGGGTAGACCGGGATGCAGTGGCCGCCGACCGCCACCCCGGGCTGGTGCAGATGGCTGTAGGGCTGGGAGT
The DNA here is from genome assembly GCF_055584905.1 of Kitasatospora sp. NPDC088742. Taxonomy (NCBI): domain Bacteria; kingdom Bacillati; phylum Actinomycetota; class Actinomycetes; order Kitasatosporales; family Streptomycetaceae; genus Kitasatospora; species Kitasatospora sp. NPDC088742. Next base: position 124,100 of record NZ_JBVJLD010000013.1, read on the forward strand.
TGCAGGCCTCGGCGACCTCGGCGAAGTCCACCCCGATCCGGTCGGCGTAGCGGGCGAACTGGTTGGCCAGACCGATGTTGACGTCCCGGTAAGTGGTCTCGGCCAGCTTGGCGAACTCGGCCGCCTCGGCCGAGGCCAGCTCCCAGACGCCGTTCGGCCGGGGCAGCTCGGGCCGGGGGTCGAACTCCAGCACCGAGGCGTAGAACTCCGCGCCCTGCCGGGTGGAGCGCCCGTCGATGCCGCCGACCAGCTTCGGGTAGCGGCGCAGGTCGGCGAAGACCCGTCCGGAGGAGACCCGTTCGGGGCTGAACACCAGCCCGAAGTCCGCCCCGGGGCGCAGCCCCGAACCGGCCGCCAGCCGCTCGGCCACCCGGCCCCGGACGGTGCCGACCGGCAGGGTGGTCTCGTACGAGACCAGCGCCCCGCGCCGCAGCCCGGCCGCCACGGCGTCGGTGGCCAGGTCCAGCAGGGTGAAGTCCGGGCTGTGGTCGGGCGCGGTCAGCAGCGGCACCGCTACCACCACCACCGAGGCCCGGGCCACGGCGGCCGCCGTGTCGCCCCCGGCGGTCAGCCGGGCCTCCGCGACGGCCCGCTTCAGCCGCTCCGCCAGCTCCGGCTCGCCGGGGAACGGCGTTTCGCCGTCGTTGACCTGACGGACCACCAGTGGGGCGGTGTCCGCGCCGAGCACCCGCCACCCGCGCCCGGCGCACTGCACCGCGAGCGGCAGCCCGATCTTGCCGAGCCCGACCACGCAGACCGTACGGTCCGTACCTTCGACGCCCACGTCCACGCCCACTCCTCGCGTCAGCCCCCCGTCACCTTCGCCGTGAACCTCCGCCACCCGGCCCGGCGCCGCAGCTCCCGCCTGGCCCGCTCCGGCACCACGTCCCGCCAGATCTGCCGGGGCAGCGTCAGCCGCTCCCCCGACACCCCGGCCTCGTCCTCGACCAGCCCGCGGACCGCCCGGCAGCGGCCCTCGGCCGCCAGCTCCAGCCGCAGCCGCTCGGCGGTCCCCAGCTCGGGGAGGACCGCGCAGTGCTCCCGGACCAGCCGGCCGACCCCCTCCACCAGCCGCCGCTGGTCCGCCGGCGGCAGGTCGAGCAGGCCCTCCTGGAGCAGCTGCGGGACGTCCCAGCCGAAGTGACGGAGGTTCAGCGCCCGCCGCTCCGGGCTGCCCGGCTCGGTGAGCTGCCCGACCACGGCGGTGATCGCCTCCAGGCCGCGCAGCCGGTTGAGCAGGCCGGAGCGGACGGTGACGTTGCCCCGGTCGGCCCGGAGCACCGCGTGGTAGCAGTCGTAGTCGGCCAGCACCGAGACCGGACCGTCCGCCCGCAGCAGGGCCTGGAGGGTGAACGGCTGGTCGGAGTAGACCGGCAGGTCCTCGCGGCGGCGGATGCCGTGCCGCACCAGCGGCTCCCGGCGGAACAGCTTGGTGTCGGAGAGCGCCCAGGCCAGCGAGGAGCCGGCGAAGCCGACGGAGGGTTCGGTCCGGTCGAAGACGCCCTGCGGGACGTGCCGCCCGCCCTCCCCGACCATCCGGCCGAGCACCACGTCCGAGCCGTACCGGTCGGCCATCGCGACCATCCGCTCCAGCGCCTGGGGGCCGAGCCAGTCGTCCGCGCCCAGGTAGAACACGTACCGGCCGCGGGCCAGGTCGGTGGCCCGGTTGCTGGGGGCGGCGGGGCCGCCGGAGTTGGCCTGGTGGACCACTCGGAACAGGCCGGGGTGGGCGGCGGCGAAGCGGTCCAGCTCGGCGCCGCTGCCGTCGGTGGAGCCGTCGTCCACGGCGACCACCTCCAGCCGCCCGGGGCCCAGGGTCTGCCGCACCAGCGAGCTCAGACAGACCGTCAGGTACGGCATGGTGTCGAAGACCGCGACCACCACGGTCACGTCGGGTACCGGGCCGGCGCTCATCCCGCCACCTCCAGCGGTACGGGCCGCCCGGCGGCGGCCAGGACGGACTCGGCGACCGTGACGGTACGCAGGCCCTCGGCCAGCGAAACGATGGTGGCCGGGCGCCCGGCCACCGCCTCGCGGAACTGCTCGTGCTCGCTGAGCAGCGGCTCCCGCTTGGGGAAGGCGTACCGGACCACGTCCCCCTCGGTCACCCCGCGGAAGGCCCGGACCAGCTCCCACTCGGTGGCCACCGCGCCGTTGGCGTGCAGGGTGAGGTCCCCGGTCAGGGTGTCGGCGACCAGGCAGCCGCGCTCCCCGGTGACCGCGACCTGACGCTCCTTCTGCGGGCTGAGCCAGTTCACCAGGTGGCTGACCATGGTGCCGTCGGCCAGCGTGCCGACCACCGCGACCATGTCCTCGTGCGGGCGGCCGCTCTTGCGCACCGTCCTGGCCGCCACCGAGGCGTACGCCTGGCCGGTGATCCAGCCGGTCAGGTCGATGTCGTGGGTGGCCAGGTCCTGCACCACCCCGACGTCGGCGATCCGCTGCGGGAAGGGCCCCTGACGGCGGGTCGACACCTGGTAGACCTCCCCCAGCTCGCCCGCCTCCAGCCGGGCGCGCAGCTGCTGGAGCGCCGGGTTGTACCGCTCCACCTGACCCACCCCGGCGACCAGCCCGTCGAAGGCGGCCACCAGGCGGCCGGCCGCCCGGGAGTCCGGGGCCAGCGGCTTCTCGATCAGCGCGGGCACGCCCGCCTCGGCGAGCCGGAGCCCGACCTCCTCGTGCCCGGCGGTGGGGCAGGCCACCACGGCGTAGTCGATGCCGAGGGCGAGCAGCTGGTCCAGCCCGCGCAGCACCGGCACCCCGCAGGGGCCGGCGCCGCCCAACGGGTCGACCACCCCGGCCAGTTCGACCCCCGGGAGGCCGCCCAGCACCCTGGCGTGGTTGCGCCCCATCGCCCCGAAGCCGATCAGCCCCACCCGCAGCGGCCCGGCCTGCGAGGCCACCGCCTCCGGCGAACCGCCCTGCGAGGGCACGGTCTCAGACCCGCGCACTGTGCACCGCCTCGCCCGGCGTCCGGGCCGACGGCCCCGCGACGGCATCCCTCACCGCCGCCGCCACCTGCCCCAACTCCCGTTCGGTCAGCGAGGGGTGGACCGGGAGCGAGAGCACCTCGGCCGCCGCCCGGTCGGTCTCCGGCAGCTCCCACCAGCCCTGGAACGGCGGCAGCCGGTGGATCGGCACCGGGTAGTACACCTCGCTCTCCACCCCCGCCGCCGCCAGCTCCTGCCGCACCCGCTCCCGGCCGCCGCCCGGGACCCGGACGGTGTACTGGTGGTAGACGTGCCGCACCCCGGGCGCCACCGCCGGGGTGACCAGCCCGGCCGGTCCCAGGTCCGCCAACTCCTGGTCCAGGAAGGCCGCGTGAGCCCGCCGACGTTCGTTGGCGGCCGGCAGCCGCCGCAGCTGCACCCGGCCGACGGCGGCGGAGACGTCGGTCATCCGCAGGTTGCCGCCGACGATCTCGTTGCGGTAGCGCCGCTCCATGCCCTGGTTGCGCAGCAGCCGCAGCTGCCGGGCCAGCGCCGGGTCGGCCACCGTCACCATGCCGCCCTCCAGGGCGTGCATGTTCTTGGTCGGGTAGAAGCTGAAGCAGCCGGCCGCCCCGAAGGCCCCGGCCGGGGTGGCACCCAGCGCGGCGCCGTGCGCCTGGCAGGCGTCCTCCACCAGGGCCAGCCCGTGCCGCTCCGCCAGCCGCCCCAACCCGCCCATGGCGGCGGGGTGTCCGTACAGGTGGACGGGGAGCAGCGCGGCGGTGCGCGGGCCGACGGCGGCGGCCGCCGCGGCCGGGTCCAGGCCGAAGCTCCCGGGTTCGATGTCGGCGAAGACCGGCTCGGCCCCGGCCAGCCGGACGGCGTTGGCGGTGGCGGCGAAGGAGAACGAGGGCACCACCACCTCGTCGCCGGGCCCGATGCCGAGCGCCAGCAGGGCCAGGTGCAGCGCGGAGGTGCCGGAGTTGACGGCCACGCACTCCCGGCCGTCCACCAGTTCGGCGAACTCACGCTCGAAGGCCGCGACTTCGGGCCCCTGGACGACCGAGCCGCTGCGCAGCACGCGCACCGCCGCCGCGATCTCCTCCTCGCCGATCACGGGCCGCGCCACCGGCACCAGTCCGTCCGCCCGGCCGGTCTGCCCCGCCATCCCCGCCCAACTCCTCGCACCCGTACATGACTCCGGGGGGTCAACGACCCGCGACACCCCGGAGTCACCGATTCCACTCTCCCGAGTGAACGGGCACGGGTCAGGGGCACCGGCTCAGCCGATCGCCACCTCGGCGTACATCCGCGCGATCACGTCCTCGATGGCCGGCTCGCGGACCGAGAGGTCCACCAGCGGGTACCGCGCCGCGACCGCGGCGACCAACGGGGCGGCGCTCTGCTCGGCCGGGAAGGCCAGCCACTGCCGGGGGCCCTCGACCCTCACCACCCGGGCGCCGGGCACCTCGATCTCCGGCCCCTCCACGGCCAGGTCGACCACCAGGGTGCGCTCGCTCTCGGCCGCCGCGTGCAGCCCGTCCAGGCCGCCGTCGTAGACCACCCGCCCGTGGTCGATCACCATCACCCGGCCGCACAGCTGCTCGATGTCGGTCAGGTCGTGGGTGGTGAGCAGCACCGTGGTGCCGCGGTCCCGGTTGACCTCGCGGAGGAACTCCCGGACCCGGGCCTTGCTCACCACGTCCAGCCCGATGGTGGGCTCGTCCAGGTAGAGCACCTGCGGGTCGTGCAGCAGGGCCGCCGCCAGGTCGCCGCGCATCCGCTGGCCGAGCGAGAGCTGCCGCACCGGGGTGTCCAACAGGCCGCCCAGGTCCAGCAGTTCGACGCAGCGGTCGAGGTTCTCCCGGTAGCGGGCGTCCGGGATGCGGTAGATCCGCCGGGCCAGGTCGTAGGAGTCGCGCAGCGGCAGGTCCCACCAGAGGGTGGTGCGCTGGCCGAAGACCACCCCGATCCGGCGGGCCAACTGCACGCGCTCCCTGGCCGGTTCGACCCCGGCCACCCGGAGCCGGCCGGCCGTGGGCACCAGGATGCCGGTGAGCATCTTGATGGTGGTGGACTTCCCGGCGCCGTTCGGCCCGATGTAGCCGACGCACTCGCCGGCCTCCACCCGGAAGCTCAGCCCGTCCACCGCGCGGACCACCCGCTTCTCCCGGCGGAACCGGCCGGCCTTCGCCCGCACGGTGAACTCCCGGCTGACGTCCTCGAGTTCGATCAGAGACATGTGTCCGTACCTCCGTACGCGAAAGTGGTCAGTTGCCGGTGCCGCGGTAGGCCCGCAGTCCGGCCTTCCAGGCCAGCCCGGCGGCCAGCACGCAGAGCAGGGCGGCCAGCGGGGAGGCGAAGCGGAAGGCCTCGGGCAGGCCGAGCGGGTCGGGCTTGCCGAGGATGTGCAGCGCGGGCAGCCAGTTGACGAAGGCCAGCGGCAGGCCGAAGACGGTGCCCGCCACCAACTCCTTGGCGAAGACGGTCGGCGGGTACTGGAGCAGGGTGCCGCCGCCGTAGGTGAAGGCGTTCTGGAACTCGCCGGCCTCGCCCCACCAGAACTGCACGGTGGCGAAGCCGATGAACACGGTGCAGAAGATGACGCTGCCGCAGACCAGCATGACCGCGAGCAGCAGCACCTTGTCCGCCGTCCAGCGCACGTCCAGCCGGCCGATCGCCCAGCCGAGCACGGCGGCGGCCTGGATCGGCCGGCCGACCCGGCGCAGGGTGAAGCGCTCGGCGCAGAGCTGGGCCAGCACGGCGGCGGGCCGGATCAGCATGACGTCCAGGGTGCCGGTGCGGATCCGGTCGCCGAGCGCGTCCACGCAGCTGACCAGCACGTTGGCCGTGCCGAGCGCGACGCCGGAGGTCCCGTAGAGGAAGGCGAGTTCGGCCAGCGACCAGCCGCCGAGCTGCCCGGTGTGCTGGAACATCAGCAGGATCACCACGAAGTCCAGCGTGGTGACCACCGTGCTGGCGACCAGCATCATGGCGAACGAGGCCCGGTAGGCCATGCTGGCGCGGTTCCACATGACGGCCACCAGCCACCAGGAGCGCAGCGCCCAGCCGGTCTTCGCCAGCAGGCCCTGGCGGGTGATGCGGAGCTCCGCCGTGTCAGCCACCCTGGACCACCACCTTGCGGGTGGCCAGCAGCTGGACGACCCGGCCGAGCGCCAGCAGGGCGACGGCCCAGGCGAGTTGGAAGCCGAGGCCGGAGATCAGGGCGGTGCCGGTGCGCCGTTCCAGGATGACGTCGGTGGGGATCTGCACCATCCCGGACCAGGGCAGCACGGAGGCCAGGGTGCCCAGCCAGCCCGGGTAGACCACCACCGGGAGCAACGCGCCGGAGAAGAACATCGAGACCACCACCATCACCGAGCGGACGCCCTCCGAGTCGTGCAGCCAGAAGCCGGTGAGTGCGACCAGGAAGCGCAGGCCGAAGCTGACCACCACCGCGAGCAGCACCGAGAGCAGGAAGGCGGCCCAGACCAGCGGGCTGACCGGGAGCGTGAAGCCGAAGGCCAGCGCGCCGATCGCGGTGGGCGCCAGGCCCCGGCCGAGCAGCTGGAAGCCGGCCCGGCCGAGGTCGGTGGCCAGCCACCAGCCCATGAAGTCCACCGGGCGGTAGAGGTCGACGGCGATGTCGCCGGTGCGGAAGCGCTGCTGGACGTCGTCCTGGAAGCCGCCGCCCCAGACCGCGACGGCCATCAGCAGCGACTGGCTGACCCAGATGTAGGCGACGGCCTGGTCGGTGTCGTAGCCGCCGAGCCCGGGGCGGGCCCGCCAGAGGGCCAGGAAGGTGTAGGCCAGGATGAAGCCGAAGACGGTGTTGGTGAAGACCCCGGCCAGGGTGGCCGCCCGGTAGGTGGAGTAGCGGCGGAACGCCCCGGCGGCCACCCCGAGGTAGAGCCGGGCCGCGCCCGCCGGATCCGGTGGGCGAAGCCGCTGTGCGAGCAGCATCATGTGTCTCCTTGTCGACTTTTCCACGTGCACACGGGCATGCGGAAGCGCGCGGCAGGGCACCGTGCGGGCAGACCGGAGCGGCCCCGACCGGCTGACCCCCGGGGGGTGCCGGGAGTCGCGGGCGGAGCTGGCGGTCCGTGCTGGGACCTGCTGCGCTATGGGGTTGTCACCTTTCAACGTACCGCCGACACCTGCGCCGCGCAGCCGAATTACCGGCGGCCCGCCACCCCGGCCACCTCGTCAAACCAGCTGATTCACCGTCAAATCGCCCATACTTCCCCCATGAGTCAGCAGCCGGAGCCCAGCAACGCCAACGGACCGGCCCCCGACAGCCTGGAGTCGGAGGACCGGGCCGAGGGCTCCCGGCGTGACCGCCGTCGCGCCCGGCGCGCGGCCCGCAAGGCGCGCCGCCGGGCCCTGCCCTGGTGGCGCCGGACGGTGCCCACCTGGCGGATGGTGGTCGGCGCCCTGCTCACCCTGCTGCTGCTCGGCCTGGCCGGCTTCGTGACGCTCTACCTGATCGTCCCCGTCCCGGACCCGAACACCCGGGCGGTGGCCCAGAGCAACGTCTACTACTACGCCGACGGCACCACCGAACTGGCCCGCACCGGCTCGGTGAACCGCCAGGACGTGCCGATCCGTCAGATCCCGCTGGACACCCAGCACGCGGTGGTCTCGGCCGAGGACCGCAGCTTCTACCGGAACAAGGGCGTCGACCTGCGCGGCATGGCCCGGGCGGCCTGGAACACCGCCACCGGCAAGGGCACCCAGGGCGGCTCCACCATCACCCAGCAGTACGTCAAGAACTACTACCTGACGCAGGACCAGACCCTCTCCCGCAAGGTCAAGGAGCTGTTCATCGCGCTCAAGGTGGACCAGCGGCAGAGCAAGGACGAGATCCTCCAGGGCTACCTCAACACCAGCTACTTCGGCCGCAACGCGTACGGCGTCGAGACCGCCGCCAAGGCCTACTACGGGGTGGACGTCTCCCGTCTGTCGGTCGGTCAGGGTGCCTACCTGGCCGCCCTGTTGCAGGCCCCCAGCGCCTACGACGTGAAGACCGCCACCCCGGTCAACCGGGACCGGGCGCTGGCCCGGTGGAACTACGTGCTGGACGGGATGGTCACGCTCGGCTTCCTGGACGCCGCCGCCCGGGCCGCCGTCTCCTTCCCCGAGCCGCTCGACCCGCAGCCGGTCACCGGCCTGGGCGGCCAGGCCGGCTACCTGGTGGAGATCGCCGACTCCTACCTCACCGGCAACGACGTGCTGGACGCCGCCACCCTCAAGGCCGGCGGCTGGCGGATCACCACCACCTTCGACAGGGCCCGGCAGGACGCCTTCGTGCAGGCCGTGCAGGACGAGCTGACCAGCGAGCTGGACCCGGCCGCCCGGCCCGGCGCCGACACCGACGTCCGGGTCGCCGGGGCCTCGGTGGAGCCCGCCACCGGGAAGCTGGTGGCCGCGTACGGCGGCCCGGACTACGCCAAGCAGCAGTACAACGACGCGCTCCGGCAGGACAACCAGATCGGCTCCACCTTCAAGCCCTTCGACCTGGCGGCCGGGCTGGAGGACGGCCGCACCCAGGACGGCCGGCCGATCACCACCCAGACCCTCTACGACGGCTCCACCCGCCGCCCGGTGACCGGCGGCCCGACCGCCTACGCCCCGCCCAACGAGGACGACGTCGACTACGGCTCGATCACCCTGCGGTACGCGATGGTGAAGTCGGTGAACTCGGTCTACGCCCAGGAGGGTGTGGACGCCGGGCTGGCCAAGGTCAGGGACACCGCCGTCCGGCTCGGCCTGCCGGCCGCCACCCCCGGGATGGACCCGGCCAACAGCTCGATGACCCTGGGCACCGCCACCCCCAGCGCGGTGGACCTGGCCGCCGCCTACGCCGCCCTCGCCAACCACGGCCAGGCGTACGCCCCTTGGGCCGTGCTCAAGCTGGAACGTTCCAGCGGCTCCACCGACCTGCCCGAACTGCCCGCCCACACCGCCCGGGAGGCGGTCGGCCGGGGCACCGCCGACGCCGTCACCGACGTGCTCCAGGACGTCGTCGCCCCCGGCGGCACCGGCGCCCGGGCCCTCGGCCTGCGCCGCCCGGCGGCCGGCAAGACCGGCACCACCGACAGCAACCGGTCCGCCTGGTTCGCCGGCTACACGCCCGAACTGGCCACCGTGGTCGGCCTGTTCAGGGAGAACCCGAGCACCCACGCCAAGGAGTCGCTGGCCGGCACGGCCGGCTACAGCCGGGTCAACGGCGGAGCCTTCCCCACCCAGATCTGGACCGCCTACATGACCGGGGCACTGCGCGGCTCGCCCGTGCAGCAGTTCGACCTCCGGCCGAGCCGGGGCAACGCCCAGCCGGACGACACCACCTCGCCGACCGCCTCACCCACCGTCAGCCCGACCCCGGCCCCCAGCGGGACGACCCCGAGCCGGACCCCGGTGGGCCCGCTCTCCCCGTCCCCCTCGCCTTCGCCGTCCTTCTCCCCGTCCCGGCTGCCGAGCCGCTCCCCCGCCGGCACACCGTCCGCACCGCCCTCCCCCTCCGGCAGCGGCTCCCCCACGGCCACCGGCCCGGCCGTCCCGCCGAGCCCGAACCCGTCCCAGGGAGCGAGCCGGGGAGCCCAGGAGGCGGCCGGAGCCCGCGCCCCTGAGTCCCCGTCAGGCCCTCAGAGGTAGAGCCCCGTGGAGCCCTCCGCGTCGCCGAAACGGACAGCCGCCACCGCGTGCAGGTCGCGCTCGCGCAGCAGCACGTAGGTGGCGCCGCCCACCTCCACCTCCAGCTTGTCCTCCGGGTCGTACAGCACCCGGTCGCCCGGCTCCACCGAGCGCACGCTCTGGCCGACCGCGGCCGCCTCGGCCCAGGTGCAGCGCTTGGACAGCTCGGCGGTGGCCGGGATGAGGATGCCGCCGGTGGAGCGGCGCTCCCCCTCGCTGCCCTCGGTCTTCACCAGCACCCGGTCGTGCAGCATCTTGATCGGCAGCTTCTCGCCCAGCCGCTCGTGCCGGGTCTGCTCGCGCTGCTCGTTCAGCTCTTCGTTCACGCCCCCGACGGTACCCGGACACCCGCCCCGGCGTGACGCCGGACCGGCATGCGGAGACGGGGCCGGGCCTCCTCGGCCCGACCCCGTCCGCTTCCGCCGAGCACTCAGTCGCGTCCGCGGCCGCGGCGCCGCACCGCGGCCACCAGCAGCACCACGCCGACGCCGACCAGCGCGGCCGGGACGATCCGGTCCGGGCGCGGCTGCCCCTTCTCGTCGGTGAACCGCGCCTTGAGCTGCTCCACCGCACCGCTGGCGGCCACGTAGGCCCGGCCGGCCTTCTCCTCGACCGCGCCGGCCACCTTGGCCTTGGTCTGCGCCGCGATGGTGCTCGGGTGCACCCGGACGGCCAGCTCGTCCAGGGTCGCCGCGAGCTGGGTGCGGGTACGCGCGATGTCCGCCTCGATCTGTGCGGTGGACCGCCCCGCGTTCTGCTGTGCTCCGGCCTTGCCCACTCGGGCCACCCCTTCTCACTCGGTCTAGCGCTTCGTCAGGTGTCAGTCTGTCAGCTCCCCGCCCGGGCCGCGCAGTGCCACCCACCAACGGAGGTAGGTTGGCGAGGGCACGACCCACGAGCGAGCACGAGGAGAAGCCCCACCATGAGCGAGCGCCTTCAGCCCGGCGACACCGCCCCCGCCTTCACCCTGCCGGACGCCGACGGCAACCAGGTCTCCCTCGCCGACCACCTCGGCCGCAAGGTGATCGTCTACTTCTACCCGGCCGCCCTCACCCCCGGCTGCACCAAGCAGGCCTGCGACTTCACCGACAACCTGGAGGTCTTCGCGGGCTCCGGCTACGACGTCATCGGCATCTCCCCGGACAAGCCGGCCAAGCTCGGCAAGTTCCGCGAGGCCGAGAACCTCAAGGTCACCCTGCTCGCCGACGAGGACCACGCCGTCCTGGAGGCCTACGCCGCCTACGGCGAGAAGGTCAACTACGGCCGCACCTACCAGGGCGTCATCCGCTCCACCGTGATCGTCGACGAGCAGGGCAAGGTCGAGCGCGCCCTCTACAACGTCAAGGCCACCGGCCACGTCGCCAAGCTGCTCCGCGACCTCAAGATCGAGACCGTCTGACCCTCCGTCAGGGGACGCGAAGGAGCGGTGGCGGCGCACCCCCCGACCGGGTGCACCGCCACCGCCGTCTGTTACCTCAGGGCCTCAGTTCAGCAGGGCCCGAGGTCGGTCCACACGCCCCACTGACCGGTGGTCGAGGGGTCCTCGTTGGTCGTCCACCACTTGTTCTGGTAGGCGTGACCCTTCCAGGACACCTTGGTGGTGGTGGCGTACACGGCGCCGGAGCTCCAGCTCGGCGCGGTGCAGGTGCCGCCGGACGGGCTGGCCGAGGCCGACGGGGAGGCGGAGGCGGACGGCGAGGCCGAGGCCGACGGGGACGCCGAAGCCGACGGAGAGGCGGAGGCGCTCGGGCTGGCCGAGGTCGACGGCGAGGAGGACGGGCTGGCCGAGGCGGACGGGGACGGCGAGGAGGTCGCGCCACCGCTGCCGCGGGTCAGGTCCACGGCCAGGCCGTAGAGGGTGCCGCCGACGTTCACGGTCCAGTTGCTCGGGGTCGAGACCGGCAGGTAGTACGTGAAGTCCATGGTCAGCGAGGCGCCCGGGGCCAGCGACTGCCAGGAGGGCAGCTTGACCGAGGCCCGGTTGTAGACGCCCTTCAGGCCGCCGACGTTGCTGCCGGTGTGGTCCTGACGGATCGTCGTGAGGCCGAAGCCCGAGGAGTCCTTGGCGTTGCCCGGGGCCGAGCTCGAGTAGTCGAACTGGAACTCGGTGCCGCCCGGCAGGGTCACCGTGGAGTTGTTGGTGATCTGCAGCTTCGGGCTGATCGGGTAGTTCGAGTCGCCCAGCGCGAAGCTGTTGAACTGGACGTCGATCGGCAGGGTCTGCTTCGGCAGCGCGATGGTGGAGCGGGTCGCGCCGTAGGACGAGGCGGCCTTGAACTTGTCGTACATCAGCGAGGTCAGGGTCGAGCCCGGAACGTACTGGTTCTTGGCAGCGTCCCACTTGTAGTCGCCGGCCAGCTCCCAGATCATCGCGCCGCCGATGCCGTTGTTCACGACGTAGTCGGCCTTGGCGCCGACCGACTGCTCGTCCTCGGTGGAGAGGAAGACCTTCTTCTGCGCGTTCCACAGCCACGGCGCGACCAGGGTCGAGTCGTAGTTGCGGGTGTAGGTGCCCTGCAGCGCGGTGTCGCCGACGCCGTACTTGGAGAGGTAGTCCGGGACGATGCCCTTCTCCAGGTTCTTGGCGTGCCACATCGGGTTGGAGCCCGCCGGGGACTCGACCCCGTTGGTGTCCTTGTCGTTCCAGATGTTGTCGATGCCGACCGCGCCGTCACCACAGGTGGTCAGGCCGGAGCCGGCCGGGCAGGTGTTGGTCGAGGCGGTGCCCCAGAGGCCGTTGGTGCCACCGGTGACGTTCTTGAAGCCGCGGGTGTAGTACGGGAGGCCGACGTTGATCCGGCCGGCCGTCATCGCGCCGCGGAAGTAGTGGTACGCCCAGTCGGTGTTGAGGTAGCCGATGCCGCCGTACTGCGAGGTGCCGTAGACGTTGGCGGCCGCCAGCTCGGCGTCCTTGCCGTCGTCGAACAGCGAGGCGTTCGGGCCGACGTACTTGTTCCAGGCGCCGTGCAGGTCGTACGACATGATGTTGACGTAGTCCAGGTACTTCGCCATCTGGTACGTCTCCATGCCGCGGAGCAGGTACCCGGAGGACGGAGCGGCGACGGTCAGCATGTAGTGCTTGCCGTCGGTGGCGCCGGCCCGGTCCAGCTTCTCGCGCAGGGTCTTCAGCAGCGCGTCGAAGGCCTTCACCAGCGAGCCGCGCTTGGCGTTCGCAGTGGTCCAGTCGAGCGGGTTGCCCGCGTCCTTCATCGAGGTGGCGTACTCGTAGTCGATGTCGACGCCGTTGAAGCCGTACTTCTTGATGAAGTCGACCGAGGAGTCCGCGAAGGTGTTGATGCCGGCCTGGTTGACCGAGCCGTCCGCGTTGACCGTGGTCGAGTAGAAGCCGCCCGAGTTGACGCGCTTGCCGTCGTTGCCGAAGTAGCCGCCGGTCTCGGCCCAACCACCCACCGAGATCAGGGTCTTGACGTTCGGGTACTGCTTCTTGTACTTGGTCAGCAGGTTGAAGTGACCCTTGTACGGAAGCGTCGGGTCCATCTCCGCGCCGGCCACGCCGGGGAAGGTGATGCCGGTCGCCTCGTTGGTCGGGGTGTCGTCACCGACCGAGAGCTTGTTGTTCGCGTCGATGTGGCCGAACGCGTAGTTGAGGTGGGTGACCTTGTCCCAGGGGACGTTGTTCACCAGGTAGGCGGGCGTGCCGTCCTTGCCGGTGCGCCAGCCGGTGAAGTAGCCGATGATGCGGCGCTGGTGGTCCGCGCCCATCTTCTCGCGGCCCTCGGTGTCGTAGACGCTGCAGTACGGGACGTCCACGCCGGGCGTGGTGTACATCCCGTCGGGGCGACAGGACTGGTTGTCGACGGCGGCGGCGGCCTGCGAGGGCACGGTGCCGAGCGTGGCGACGAGCAGTCCGGCCATGGCGGCGGCGGTGGCGAAGGCCACCCGCTTGCCGGACGTCCGACGGTCGGCGGCGGTGGGACGCTGCTCCGTCGTGGATCGGATCAACACTCGTTCCTCCAGGGGAGAGTGCCGGCGCGCGCTGTGGGAACGCACGCTGTGGGGGAATTGCCGAGAAGCTATGTGGTCTGAACCACACAGGTCAATAGGTCTGTACCAATCGACGAAGAACCGAGACCTGAACCGTCAGGTGATCCTCACCACCCGTTCATCTTCCGTATGCGCCCGGCCCTTTGGCACCAACAGTGATTCGTGCCCGGTGGCGTTCCGGGCCCGCCCGGGGGCCGGCCGCGGCGCGGAGCCGATCACAACGGCCCGGCCGGGTCGGCGGGTTCCGGCGTGGCCGGATCCGGCAGCGCCGGCCGGCCGCTCCGGCGTACGCCGCGCGGGCACCGGCCACCGGGCGGGTGCCGGGTGGCCGACCGGCCAAGTAGCATGGCGACGAAGCACCCTGCGGCCTTGGCGGAACGGCAGACGCGCTGGCTTTAGGTGCCCGTGAGGGAGACCTCGTGAGGGTTCGAATCCCTCAGGCCGCACAACGGGGAAGGCCCCCGCCTCCGATCACTCGGAGGCGGGGGCCTTCCCCGTTGTGCGGAGGGCTCTCTGGCGGTGCGTCAGCCGAGCAGCTCCCGGACCACCGGCGCGAGCCCGCGGAAGGCCTGGCCCCGGTGGCTGATGGCGTTCTTCTCGTCCGCGGTGAGCTCGGCGCAGGTGCGGGTCTCGCCCAGCGGCTGGAGGACCGGGTCGTAGCCGAAGCCGCCGCTGCCGGCCGGCTCGGTGCGCAGGGTGCCGAGCAGCCGGCCCTCGACCACCCGCTCGGTGCCGTCCGGCAGGGCCAGCGCCGCCGCGCAGGCGAAGTGCGCGCCGCGGTGCGGCTCGGCGATGTCGGAGAGCTGGGCCAGCAGCAGGTCCAGGTTGGCCTGGTCGTCACCGTGCTTCCCGGCCCAGCGGGCCGAGAAGATGCCGGGCGCGCCGTTCATCACGTCCACGCAGAGGCCGGAGTCGTCCGCGACCGCGGGCAGGCCGGTGGCGCGCGCCAGCGCGTGCGCCTTCAGCAGGGCGTTCTCCGCAAAGGTCACGCCGGTCTCCGGAACCTCCGGGACCTCCGGGTAGGCGTCGGCTCCGACCAGCTCCACGTCGAGGCCGGCCGCACCGAAGATGTCGCGCAGCTCGGTCACCTTGTGCCGGTTCCAGGTGGCGAGGACGAGTCGTCGGGTAGTCATGCGGCCAGCCTAGGGCGTCCGACGGGGCGTCAGCCGGTGCAGACCTTGGAGAGGTTGGCGGCCGCGTCGCCGAGCGGCTTGAGGTCGGGGACCCGCTTGTCGTTCGCGGCCTGCTGGAGCTTCTCGACCTGGGCCTGGAGGTCGGTGACGGCCTTGGCCACGTCGGTGTCGCTGGAGTTGCGGCCCAGCTGGTCCAGGTCGGTCTTGAGCTTCTGGAGCGCCTGGCCGGCCGCCTGCGGGTCGTTCTGCGCGTTCCCGAAGGCGCTGCTCACGTTGGCGATGTCGGTGCTCACGGTCACCGCGGTGTTGCCGCAGTCCAGCGCCTTCTGCGCGGCCGAGCATCCGACGCCCAGCGGCAGCACCAGGGCGAGCGCGGCGACGGACAGGACGGTGGAGCGGTGGGTGCTGAACGGCATCGGGTCCTCCGGTCGGTGGGACGGCACCGGGGAGGACGAGTGACGGCCCTCCCCGGTTCCCGACGCACTGTCAGGTGCCCGACCCACGGTCAGGCCTGGAGCGACTCCAGCGCCTTCTTCTGGACCTCGTCCAGCTCGGCGCAGCCCAGGGTGCCCAGGTCGAGCAGCTGGTCCAGCAGCGCGCGGTCGAACGGGGCGCCCTCGGCGGTGCCCTGGACCTCGACGAAGCGGCCGTCGGAGGTGCAGACGATGTTCATGTCGGTCTCGGCCCGGACGTCCTCCTCGTAGCGGAGGTCGAGCATCGGGACGCCGTCGATGATGCCGACGCTGACCGCGCTGACCCCGCCGGTGATCGGCTGGCCCTTGGCGCGCAGCAGCTTCTTGTCGCGGGCCCAGGAGACCGCGTCCACCAGCGCGACGTAGGCGCCGGTGATGGCGGCGGTGCGGGTGCCGCCGTCGGCCTGGAGCACGTCGCAGTCGAGCACGATGGTGTTCTCGGCCAGCGCGCGGTGGTCGATCACGGCGCGCAGCGAGCGGCCGATCAGCCGGCTGATCTCGTGGGTGCGGCCGCCGATCTTGCCGCGGACCGACTCGCGGTCGCCGCGGGTGTTGGTGGCCCGGGGCAGCATGGCGTACTCGGCGGTGACCCAGCCCTCGCCGCTGCCCTTGCGCCAGCGCGGCACGCCCTCGGTGACGCTGGCGGTGCAGAGCACCTTGGTGTCCCCGTAGGAGACCAGGACGGAGCCTTCGGCGTGCTTGCTCCATCCACGTTCGATGGTGACCGGGCGGAGCTGATCGGGCGTGCGGCCGTCGATGCGAGACATGGCACCGAGCCTATCCGCTACGGGCACGCCTCCGGGAAACGCTGCGACGGGAAACGCTGCGGCCCGCACACCCCCTGACGGGGTGACGGGCCGGTGCGTGGCGTGGCGGGACCTGAGGGGGTCTCAGCTCACATCATGTCCTCGATGTCGGCGGCGATCGGGTCGGCGTCGGTGCCGATGACGACCTGGATCGCGGTGCCCATCTTGACGACGCCGTGGGCGCCGGCGGCCTTCAGCGCGGCTTCGTCGACCAGGGAGGCGTCCTTGACCTCGGTGCGGAGGCGGGTGATGCAGCCCTCGACCTCTTCGATGTTGTCGATCCCGCCGAGACCGGCGACGATCTTCTCAGCCTTGCTGGCCATGTCCTTCTCCCTCTGTCTCGGCCCTCGGCAGCTCTGCCGGGAGCCGTACCGCTCGGTGCTGGTGGCAGTGGCCGGAAGGTGAC
Source organism: Kitasatospora sp. NPDC088742 (assembly GCF_055584905.1). Taxonomy (NCBI): domain Bacteria; kingdom Bacillati; phylum Actinomycetota; class Actinomycetes; order Kitasatosporales; family Streptomycetaceae; genus Kitasatospora; species Kitasatospora sp. NPDC088742. Next base: position 140,546 of record NZ_JBVJLD010000013.1, read on the forward strand.
GCGGGCTCAGTTGCCGCGCCCACCACGGCGCACGGACAGCATCGCCCGAGTCCGACCGACTTGCCACGTTAGTCCACTTTTGGCCGAGTACGGCGCGCGCGCCACCGATGATCACCCGAGGATGACGATCAGTAGGACCTCGGACCCGGCGGGCCCGCTCGGTCAGAAGTGGTCTACACCAATATTAGGTGCACTTCGGACAACGTGCCGCCGCCCTCCGGTGTTCCTGGCCCGGACCGATTCGGCACTCGGAGGACGATGATGAGTTCGGCAGGCGCCGTAGCTCCGCAGAAACAGTGGTGGCACGGCCTGTACGGCGGCCTCCAGAAGATGGGCCGCAGTCTCCAGCTCCCGGTCGCCGTGCTCCCCGCCGCCGGTCTGCTCAACCGGATCGGCCAGCCGGACGTGTTCGGCGCCGACGGTCTCGGCTGGGACAACGTGGCCAAGGTCTTCGCCGCCGCCGGCGGCGCACTGCTCAGCTCCACCCTCGGCCTGCCGCTGCTGTTCTGCATCGGCGTCGCGATCGGCATGGCCAAGAAGGCCGACGGCTCCACCGCCCTCGCCGGGGTGACCGGCTTCCTGGTCTACTACATGATCCTCCAGGCCTTCCCCGAGGACTGCGCCGGCGCGGCCAAGCTGGTCGGCAACCAGTGCGTGGACTACGCGGCCCAGAAGTCCTCCAACGCGGTCTTCCAGAACCCGGGTGTGCTCGGCGGCATCGCGATCGGCCTGATGTCGGCCTGGCTCTGGGTCCGCTACCACCGGGTCAAGCTGGTCGACTGGCTCGGCTTCTTCAACGGCCGCCGCCTGGTCCCGATGATCACCGCGCTGATGGGCCTGGCCTTCGCCTGCCTCTGCCTCTGGGTCTGGCCGCCGATCGGCGACGCGCTCAACTCCTTCAGCGAGTGGCTCTCCGACCTGGACGCGGTGGGCTCCGGCATCTTCGGCCTCGCCAACCGCGCCCTGCTGCTGATCGGCATGCACCAGCTGCTCAACACCTTCCTCTGGTTCCAGTTCGGCACCTTCACCAAGCCGGACGGCACCGTGGTCAACGGCGACATCAACCGCTTCCTGGCGGGCGACCCGACGGCCGGTCAGTTCACCTCCGGCTTCTTCCCGATCATGATGTTCGCCCTCCCGGCCGCCGCGCTGGCCATCGCGCACTGCGCCAAGCCGCACCGCCGCAAGGAGATCACCGGCCTGATGCTCTCGGTCGGCCTGACCTCCTTCGTCACCGGCGTCACCGAGCCGCTGGAGTACTCCTTCGCCTACGTCGCCCCCGCGCTGTACGCGGTCCACGCGGTGCTCACCGGCGTCTCGATGGCGGTCACCTGGGGCCTCGGCGTCCACGACGGCTTCTCCTTCTCGGCCGGTCTGCTCGACTACGCCATCAACTGGACCCTGGCCACCAAACCCTGGCTGATCATCCCGATCGGGCTCTGTTTCGCGGTGGTCTACTACGTGGTCTTCCGGTTCGTCATCACCAAGTTCGACCTCAAGACCCCGGGCCGCGAGGACGACGACGAAGTCGAGGACATCACCAAGGCCTGACCCCGCGTCACCTCTCCCGAAAGGCCCTCGGACCCACCGGTCCGGGGGCCTTTCGGCATGTCCGGAAAAGGACCATGGACCCTGGCGGAAATTGCGTCCGAATTACCGGAACCCGAATCGTCCGGACTATTTCCTCCGGGGTTAAACGGCGTGTTAGAAAAGCTTTCGCACCCCAGTGGTGTAGACCAATCGGCCGATCGCCGATCGGTGCGCAACGCCGCCCACCGCCCGAAGGACAGCCCATGAGTACGACCGCCGCCGCCCCGGCGAAGAGGCCGGGAGCCGGCCTCATGCAAGGCCTCCAGAAGATCGGACGCAGCCTCCAGCTCCCGGTCGCCGTCCTGCCGGCCGCCGGCATCCTGCTCCGCCTCGGCCAGGACGACGTCTTCGGCAAGGACGGCCTCGGCTGGGGCAAGGTGGCCACGGTCTTCGCGACCGCCGGCGACGCGGTCTTCTCCAACCTGCCGCTGCTGTTCTGCGTCGGCGTGGCGATCGGCTACGCCAAGAAGGCCGACGGCTCCACCGCGCTCGCCGCGCTGGTCGGCTACCTGGTGTTCCACAACGTCCTGACGGCCTTTCCGATGGCCGGCACCGTCACCGAGGCGCTGCCCAAGGGGACCCCGCAGAACCCCGGGGTGTTCGGCGGCATCCTGATCGGCCTGCTGAGCGCGATCATCTGGCAGAAGTACCACCGCACCAAGCTGGTGGACTGGCTCGGCTTCTTCAACGGCCGCCGCCTGGTCCCGATCATCATGGCCTTCGTCGGCACCCTGGCCGGCGTGGTGATCGGTCTGGCCTGGGGCCCGATCGGCACCGGCCTGACCAACGCCAGCGACTGGCTGGTGGGCCTCGGCTCGGCGGGCGCGGGCATCTACGGCGTCGCCAACCGGATGCTGATCCCGATCGGCATGCACCAGTTCCTCAACACCTTCTTCCAGCAGCAGGTCGGCAGCTTCACCGACGCGGGCGGCCAGACCTGGATCGGCGACATCCCGCGCTTCTTCCACGGCGACCCGACGGCCGGTCAGTTCATGTCCGGCTTCTTCCCGATCATGATGTTCGGCCTCCCGGCCGCCGCCATCGCCATCGCGCACTGCGCCCGCCCCGAACGCCGCAAGGCCGTGCTGGGCATGATGGTCTCGGTCGCGCTGACCAGCTTCATCACCGGCGTCACCGAGCCGATCGAGTTCTCCTTCATGTTCATCGCCCCGGTGCTGTACGTGATCCACGCCCTGCTCACCGGTCTCTCGATGGCGGTCACCTGGGCACTCGGGGTGCACGACGGATTCAGCTTCTCGGCCGGCCTGATCGACTACGCGCTGAACTGGAACCTCGCCACCAAGCCCTGGATGATCATCCCGATCGGGCTCTGCTTCGCGGCCCTCTACTACGGGCTCTTCCGCTTCGCGATCACCAAGTTCAACCTCACCACCCCGGGCCGCGAGCCCGAGGAGGAGATCGAGGACATCACCAAGGCCTGACACCCCCTCAGGTCGCGGCCCGCTCCCGGTGGCACCCCCACCGGGAGCGGGCCTTTTTGTTGCGCAACTCGCCAAAATCGCGATTACGGCGGGTAGCCATGATCACCAATCCAAAAGAAGGTTTCGATTTCATAGCGCTTCCCACCTGCGCGGCACCCAGGGGTACCGAGCCCCCTCCGCCCGTGCTAGAAAACTGGTCTACACCACTAGTGGTGTAGACCAGTTCGCGGTTCGGCCCCCGATGCACCGCCCCGACCGACCCGCCCTGACGTTGAGGAACCACCCCCATGACCACGACAGCAACGGCGCCGTCGCCGTCCCCGGCGAAGAAGGCCGGGCAGAGCCTGCTCCAGGGCCTGCAGAAGATCGGCCGCAGCCTGCAGCTCCCGATCGCCGTCCTCCCGGCCGCGGGCCTGCTCCTCCGGCTGGGCCAGCCCGACGTCTTCGGCAAGGACGGCCTCGGCTGGGGCAAGGTCGCCACCGTCTTCCTGACCGCCGGTGACGCCGTCTTCGGCAACCTGCCGCTGCTCTTCGCGGTGGGCATCGCGATCGGCTTCGCCAAGAAGGCGGACGGCTCCACCGCGCTCGCCGCGCTGGTCGGCTACCTGGTGTACAAGAACGTGCTGACCGCGTTCCCGATCACCGAGTACCAGGTCCTGCCCGGCAAGGACGTCGCCGCGACGTACCAGAACCCGGACGTGCTCGGCGGCATCGTGATCGGCCTGCTGAGCGCCGTGCTCTGGCAGAAGTACCACCGCACCAAGCTGGTCGACTGGCTCGGCTTCTTCAACGGCCGCCGCCTGGTCCCGATCATCATGGCCTTCGTCGGCACCGGCGTGGGCGTGTTCTTCGGCCTCTGCTGGGGCCCGGTCGGCGACGCCATCCGCAGCCTGAACGACTCCCTGATCGGCGCGGGCGCGCTCGGCGCCGGGGCCTTCGGCCTGATCAACCGCGGTCTGCTGCCGGTCGGCATGCACCAGTTCGTCAACTCCTTCGCCTGGTTCCAGACCGGTGACTACACCAAGGCCGACGGCACCGTGGTGCACGGTGACATCACCCGCTTCTTCGCCGGTGACCCGACGGCCGGTCAGTTCACCTCCGGCTTCTACCCGATCATGATGTTCGCGCTGCCCGCCGCCGCGCTGGCCATCGCGCACGCCGCCAAGCCCGAGCGCCGCGCCGCCGTGCTGGGCATGATGATCTCGCTCGCGCTGACCTCCTTCGTCACCGGTGTGACCGAGCCGATCGAGTTCGCCTTCGTCTTCATCGCCCCCGCGCTGTACGTGATCCACGCGGTGCTGACCGCCGTCTCGATGGCCGTCACCTGGCTGCTCGGCGTGCACGTCGGCTTCACCTTCTCGGCCGGTCTGATCGACTTCGGCCTGGCCTACTCCAAGGCCAGCTCGCCGCTGCTGATCATCCCGATCGGCCTGGTCTTCGCGGTCCTCTACTACGTCCTGTTCCGCTGGGCGATCGTGAAGTTCGACCTCAAGACCCCCGGTCGCGAGGACGACGCCGAGGTCGAGGACATCACCAAGGCCTGACGCCCCGCCTCCACCCCTCCGACCCCGTCCGGCAACTGCCGGGCGGGGTCGGTGCGTTGCGGCCGGAGGTTGACGGGCCGCCAAGATCGCTGGTCCACTGGGGACATGCGCGCCTCGTGCTTCCTGGTGACCCGCGACCACATCGACTTCGGTCGCGTGTGGTCCGCGTCGTGTCGTCGTCACGGTTGATCCCAGCCCCGTCACGACACCACCTCCGGAAGGCCGAGGCCCCGCCGTGCCCCACTCCCTGCTGCTCTCCTCCGGTCTGGACGGCCCCGGGCCGCTGACCGCCGCGCACTTCACCGACCTGGCCCTGCTCGCCGAGCGCGGCGGGCTGGACTTCGTCACCCTGGACGACTCGCTCGCCCCCGGCTCCAACCTGCTGGACGCCCTCGCGGTGTTCGCCCGGGTCGCCCCCGCCACCGAGCGGATCGGCCTGGTCCCGACCGTCACCACCACCCACACCGAGCCGTTCCACACCTCGCTCGCGGTGAACACCCTGGACTGGGTGAGCGAGGGCCGGGCCGGCTGGCTGGTGGACGTCTCGGCCACCGAGGAGGAGGCCAGGGCCTTCGGGCGCCGGCCGGTGCTGCCCGCCGAGGAGCTCTGGCAGGAGGCCGCCGACGCGGTGGAGGTGGCCGCCCGGCTCTGGGACAGCTGGGAGGACGACGCGGAGATCCGCGACCTCGCCACCGGCCGCTTCGTCGACCGGGAGAAGCTGCACCACACCGACTTCGAGGGCCGGTGGTTCTCGGTCAAGGGGCCCTCGATCACCCCGCGTCCGCCGCAGGGCCGCCCGGTGGTGGCCGTCCGGCTCGACCACCAGGAGACCGGCGCCCGGCGGGAGTTGGCCCTGCACCACGCCGACCTGGTGCTGCTGGACGCACCCTCCCCGCAGGCCGCCGCCACCGCCCGCGCCGCACTGCGGGCCGCCTCCGGGCGCGAACTGCTCGTGCTGGCACGGGTCTCCCCCGGCGTCCGCCCGGCCGACTGGGCCGGGGCGGTCGACGGCCTCCACCTGGTGCCACGTCAACTGCCTGAGGATCTCCGGGAGTTCATCGACGCCACAGCAGCCGGCAGCGGCCGCGGCGGCACCCTCCGCGACCGGCTCGGCCTGGCCCGCCCGGTCTCCCGCTACGCCACCGCGGGGGCGGCCCGATGAGCACCCGTCAGCAGAAGAGGCAGGTCCACCTCGCCGCGCACTTCCCCGGCGTCAACAACACCACCGTCTGGGCCGATCCGGCCTCCCGGAGCCAGATCGAGTTCAGCTCCTTCCGCGAGCTGGCCCGCACCGCCGAACGCGGCCTGTTCGACTTCTTCTTCCTCGCCGAGGGCCTGCGGCTGCGCGAGGTGGACGGCCGCATCCACGACCTGGACGTGCTCGGCCGCCCGGAGTCGGTCACCGTGCTGAACGCGCTGGCCGCCGTCACCACCCACCTCGGCCTGGCCGCCACGGTCAGCGCCACCTTCAACGAACCGTACGAACTGGCCCGCCGGCTGGCCTCCTTGGACTTCCTCTCGGACGGCCGGGCGGCCTGGAACGTGGTCACCTCCAACGACGCCTTCACCGGGGCGAACTTCCGCCGGGGCGGCTACCTGGACCACGCCGACCGGTACCGCCGGGCCGAGGAGTTCGTCCGGGTGGCCTCGGAGTTCTGGGCCTCGGACGGCGCGGCGGTGCGGCACTCCGGCCCGCAGTTCACCGTGGAAGGGGCCGGGCCGCTGCCGCCCTCCCCGCAGGGGCGGCCGGTGATCATCCAGGCCGGGGACTCGGACGAGGGACGGGAGTTCGCCGCCGCCCACGCCGACGTGGTGTTCAGCCGGCACTCCTCACCGGAGGCCGGGCGGGCCTTCCACGCCGACGTGAAGCGGCGGCTGGCGGCGTACGGGCGGCGTCCCGAGCAGCTGAAGATCATGCCGGGGGTGACCTTCGCGCTCGGCTCCACCGAGGCGGAGGCGGCCGAGCGCTCGGCGCTGATCCGCCGTCAGCAGGTGGGCCCGCGCACCGCGCTGGCCCACCTGGAGCAGATCTGGGGCTTCGACCTCTCCGGCCACGACCCGGACGGCCCGCTGCCGGCCGCCGACCCGGTGGTCGGCTCCGCCCTGGTGCAGGGCCGCACCCGGCTCGGCGATCCCCTCGAACTCGCCGCCCGCTACCGGAAGCTGGCGGCCGAGAAGGGCCTCAGCTCGCGCGAGGTGGTGATCGAGCTGAGCGGCCGTCACTCCTTCGTCGGCACGCCCGAGTCGGTGGCCGCCGCCCTGGACGAGCACGTCCAGAGCGGCGCGGCGGACGGCTTCATCCTGATCCCGCACCTGACCCCGGGCGGGCTGGACGACTTCGTCGAGCAGGTGGTGCCGCTGCTCCAGCGGCGCGGCGTGCACCGCACCGAGTACCCCGAGGGAACGCTGCGGGAGCGGCTGACCGGCTGAGCGGCCCGTGCCCCGGCGCCGTCAGAGCTCGTAGACCGCGCCGGGGCGGGCCAGTTCGACCGGCCCCGCGAAGACCGCCTGGGCGTCGCGGCGGTTGACCTCGGGGTCGGTCCACGGCGGGATGTGGGTCAGCACCAGCCGGCCGACCTCGGCGGCGGCCGCGTGCTGACCGGCCTCGCGGCCGTTCAGGTGGACCGCCGCGTAGGTCTCCTTGCCGTCCGTGTAGGCGGCCTCGCAGAGGAACAGCTCGGTGCCCCGGGCAAGTTCGACCAGCTCGGGGCTCTCGCCGGTGTCCCCGGAGTAGACCAGGCTGCGGCCCTCGTGCTCGATCCGAAAGGCGAAGGCCTCCACCGGGTGGTTCACCCGGGCCACGGTGATCCGCAGCGGGCCGAGCTCGAAGCTGCCCTCGGTGAGCGTGTGGAAGTCGAACACCTCGGTCATGCCCGGCTGTTCGGGCATGTCGTAGGCGCGGGCCAGCCGCGCGGCGGTGCCGTCGGGCCCGTACACCGGGACCGGGTCCGGGCAGCCCTCCATGCGGTAGTTGCGCGCCACCCAGTAGGCGCAGAGGTCGATGCAGTGGTCGGCGTGCAGGTGGCTGAGCAGGATGGCGTCGATCTCGTAGAGCCCGGCGTACTTCTGCAGCGCGCCGAGCGCGCCGTTGCCGAGGTCCATCAGCACCCGGTAGCCGTCGGCCTCGACCAGGTAGCTGGAGCAGGGCGACTCGGCCGAGGGGAAGCTCCCCGAGCACCCCACCACGGTCAGTTTCATGCCGAGCCCCTCCACCCCGCCGGGTCATGGTCCGTGACCCGGGCGCCCACCGGCAGGCGGTGGCCGGGCTGCCAGACGAGAGTAAGGGCCGGACGTCACTTTGCCCCCGTCCCCGTGCCGTGCTGTGGCTGATGTCACCAGAACGGGCCGCCGACGACGGGTGGGGCGTCACCGGTTGCCCGGGCGGTTGCGGGCCCAGGCCCGGATGGTCTCGGCGAACCAGCGCGGATGGCCGCTGCCGTCCACCACGTCCGGGTCGGGCAGCAGGCCGTGGCGGCGGTAGTTCCGGACGGTGTCGGGCTGGACGTTGATGTGCCTGGCGATCTCGGAGTAGGACCACAACTCACGGCTGCAAAAGGACATCTGGGCCACCTTCAGGTGCGGCTGAACTTCCGTGGTCAGCTTTTCCGGCCCAACGAGGATCTTTAGTGCGGAACGGACTCCGTGGCTGTTCCGTGACGAATCGGCAGCACCGAACGGATAAATCCCCGACTGTCACAGCGCTCCGCCGCCCCCGGGGTACGGTCTGCGGATGGACAAGGTGCTGATCACACTGCTGGTGGTGGTGGCCCTCGCGGCCGTCCTGTGGGTGCTGCGCAGGCGCGTGACCCCGGCGCCCGCGACCCGCCGCACACCCGCCGGCCGGTCTCGGACGGCCACCCGCCCGGCGCCGCAGGAGATCTGGTGGGCCGAGGTCCCGTTCGAGGACGGGCCCGGGGCCAAGGACCGCCCCTGCCTGGTGCTCGGGGTGAACCGCCGCACCGCCACCGTCGTGAAGATCACCAGCAAGCACCACGCCGGCCGCCCCGGCGTGCTCCCGCTGCCGCCCGGCACGGTCGGCGACCGCCAGGGGCGGGCCAGCTGGCTGGAGACGGACGAACTGCGCGAGGTGCCGGTGACCGCCTTCCGCCGCCGGGTCGGCAAGGTCGACGGGCAGACCTGGTCCCGGGTGCAGCGCGCTCTGCGCTAGTGCCGTGCCCGGCACTAGAGCCTGTCCGGCTCCGAGACGCGGAAAGGCGCGTCCCCGGGGTGGGGAACGCGCCTTCCGGCGGAGCCTGACGGACCGTCAGGCCCAGAGCTGGCCCTGGAGCGCCTCGACCGCCGCCTCGGTGGTCTCGGCGGTGTAGATGCCGGTGGAGAGGTACTTCCAGCCGCCGTCCGCGACCACGAACACCACGTCCGCCCGCTCACCCGTCTGGGCCGCCTTGCGGCCGACCCCGATCGCGGCGTGCAGGATGGCGCCGGTGGAAACGCCCGCGAAGATGCCCTCCTGCTGGAGCAGCTCCCGGGTGCGGCGCACCGCGTCCTCGGAGGTCACCGAGAACCGGGTGGTGAGCACCTCGGCGTCGTACAGCTCCGGGACGAAGCCCTCGTCCAGGTTCCGCAGCCCGTAGACCAGGTCGTCGTAGCGCGGCTCGGCCGCCACCACCTGGACGCCGGGGACCTTCTCGCGCAGGTACCGGCCGACGCCCATCAGGGTGCCGGTGGTGCCCAGGCCCGCCACGAAGTGGGTGACGGTGGGCAGGTCGGCGAGGATCTCCGGGCCGGTGGTGGCGTAGTGCGCGCCGGCGTTGTCCGGGTTGCCGTACTGGTAGAGCATCACCCAGTCCGGGTGCTCGGCGGCGATCTCCTTGGCGATCCGGACGGCGGTGTTGGAGCCGCCGGCCGCCGGGGAGGCGATGATCTCCGCGCCCCACATCCGGAGCAGCTCGCGCCGCTCCTCGCTGGTGTTCTCCGGCATGACGCAGACCATCTTGTAGCCCTTGAGCTTGGCCGCCATGGCGAGCGAGATGCCGGTGTTCCCGCTGGTGGGCTCCAGGATGGTGCAGCCGGGGGCGAGCAGCCCCGCGGCCTCGGCCCGCTCGATCATGTGCAGGGCCGGCCGGTCCTTGATCGATCCGGTCGGGTTGCGGTCCTCCAGCTTGGCCCAGAGGGTCACCAGCCCCTCTCCGTTGCCGGGAACGGCGGCGGAGATGCGGGGCAGACGGACCAGCGGGGTGTTGCCGACGGCTTCGAGCGGGCTGTCGTACTTCATCAGATCGAGCCGCCGGCCACCGCGGGGAGGATCGTCACGCTGTCGCCGTCGGCCAGGCCGGTCTCGATGCCGTCCAGGAAGCGGACGTCCTCGTCGTTCAGGTAGACGTTCACGAAGCGGCGCAGCTCGCCGTTGTCCAGCAGGCGGGCGGCGATGCCCGGGTGGCGGACGTCCAGGTCGGCGAAGAGCTCACCGAGGCTGGCACCGGCACCCTCGACGGACTTGGCGCCGTCGGTGTAGGTGCGGAGGATGGTCGGGATGCGGACCTCGATGGCCATGACTGCGCTCCTGTGGAGGTGGGTTCTGGGTGGGCCGCAGGGGCGCGGCAGGGCGGTGCGATCCCCGTACGGGGCAAGGCGGTTGGCCGGGCTCAGCGAGCGGCGGCGGGGCCGGGACAGATCGCGCTGGCGAGCCGGCACAGGTCGACGTGCAGGCGCGCGACAAGGCGGGTGCCCTGGGCCTGGTTGCTCACATCGACGGAACGCATGGGCTCATCGTATAGATTCCCCGCCCCGCTCCGACATCCACGTCTCGCCATCCGGATGAATGTGTGTCACATCCCGGGACACCGGGCTGGCCGGCACACCGCGACGCTGCCCCCGTATGCCGGCCAGCCCGAAGGCCCGCCGCGTCACCCGGGGGTGGTGCGGCGGGCCTTCGGGCCCTGCTCAGTACGCGTCGACCAGCTCCACCGGCTCCTCGGTGATGACCCCGTCGACGATCCGGAAGGAACGGAACTGGAACGGGTCGCCCGGCTCGGTGCCCTCGGCGGTGGAGACCAGCACGTAGTGGGCGTTCGGCTCGGAGGCGTAGCTCACGTCGGTGCGGGAGGGGTAGGCCTCGGTGGCGGTGTGGGAGTGGTAGACCACCACCGGCTCCTCGTCCCGGTCGTCCATCTCCCGGTAGAGCTTGAGCAGGTCGCCGGAGTCGAACTCGTAGAAGGTGGGCGAGCGGGCGGCGTTGAGCATCGGGACGAACCGCTCGGGCCGGCCCGTGCCCTCGGGGCCGGCGACCACGCCGCACGCCTCGTCCGGGTGGTCGGCGCGGGCGTGGGCGACGATCGCGTCGTGCAGCTCTCGGGTGATGGTCAGCATCCGGCCAGGATAGCCACGGCCCCGCGGCACCCCGGCGGTCAGTCTCAGTCGCCGGACCTCGCGTGGACGTGGTCGTGGTCGTGGCCGGTGGCCGCCTGCGGGTTGCGGCGCTTGAGGACCTGGTAGCCGACCACCAGCAGGACCGCCCAGACCGGGAAGACGTAAAGCGAGATCCGGCTGTCCTCGTCGATCGCGATCAGCACCACGACCAGCACCAGGAAGGCCAGCGAGGCCCAGCTGGCGACGACCCCGCCGGGGGCCTTGAAGGTGGGCGGCGGCAGGTGGCCGGCCTTCCAGGCGGCGCGGTAGCGGATCTGGCAGATCAGGATCATCGCCCAGGTCCAGAGCCCGCAGACGGTGGCGACGGAGGTGATGTACTCGAAGGCCTTGGCCGGGGCCAGGTAGTTGAGCACCACGCCCAGGCCCATCAGCAGGCAGGAGACGGTGATCGCGACGGCCGGGGTCTTGTTGGTGTTGAGCGCGGTGAGCTTCCCGGGGGCCTGGCCGCGCAGCGCGAGGTCGCGCAGCATCCGGCCGGTGGAGTACATCCCGGAGTTGCAGGAGGAGAGCGCGGCGGTGAGCACCACGAAGTTGATGATGCCGGCGGCGGCCGGGATGCCCATCTTCTCGAAGGCGGCCACGAACGGGCTGACCCCGGGGGCGAATTCGCGCCACGGCACCACGGCCAGGATGACCACCAGCGCGCCGACGTAGAACAGCGCGATCCGCCAGGGCAGGGTGTTGATGGCCCGCGGCAGGGTCTTCGCCGGGTCCTCGCTCTCGCCGGCCGTGACGCCGACCAGTTCGACGCCGAGGTAGGCGAACATGACGATCTGAAGGGTCATCACCGTCGAGCCGATGCCCTTGGGGAAGAAGCCGCCGTCCGACCAGAGGTTGGAGATGGCCGCGGTGTCCCCGGCGTCGCTGAAGCCGAGGGTGAGCACCCCGATGCCGATCAGGATCATGCCGATGATCGCGGTCACCTTGATCATCGAGAACCAGAACTCGATCTCGCCGAACAGCTTCACCGAGATCAGGTTGGCGCCGTAGAGGATGACCAGGAAGACCAGGGCGGAGATCCACTGGGGGATGGACGGCGCCCAGAACTTCACGTAGACGGCGGCGGCGGTGGTCTCGGCCATGCCGGTGACCACCCAGAACAGCCAGTACGTCCAGCCGGTCACGTAGCCGGCGAACGGGCCGAGGAACTCCCGGGCGTACTCGGCGAAGCTGCCGGAGACCGGACGGTACGTCAGCAGCTCGCCCAGTGCCCGCATGATCGCGAAGATCACCAGGCCGGCCACCGCGTAGCTGAGGATCAGGCTCGGCCCGGCCTTGGAGATCGCGGTGCCCGCGCCCAGGAACAGCCCGGTGCCGATCGCCCCGCCGATCGCGATCATCTGGATCTGACGGCTGCCCAGACCCCGCTCGTAGCCCTCCTCGTCGGGGACCGGATCCGTCACCTCGTCGAACTGCTGCTGGGCCATGGGCCACCGTCCTTGCTCGTGGGGAGTGGCAGTCGTACCACGGCACGCCCGGATACCGGTGCGTATCTGAGCGATATTTGAGCATGGACCGTCCCGGTTCGGTGGGATCTGCCCGGAATGCCGGGAGCCCCGTCCCACCAACCGGGACGGGGCTCCTCGACGGCGCGGCGGTCAGCCGGCCATCGCCTCCAGCAGCGACTCCTGGAGCATGCCGAACCAGAGGTAGGCCATCACCAGCGGCTTGCGCGGGTCCTCGTCGTCCAGCTCGTAGAGGCCCTCGTCGTCCTCCTCGCTGACCTCCAGCCGGGTGCCGAGGGCGAGCCGCAGGTCGTTCAGGCCGCCGAGCCAGTGCCGGCACTCCTCCGGGGAGGCCTTGAGCACGCCGCCGGCGCCGCCCAGGCCGTCCAGCGAACGGATCACCGCGAGCGCGTCGTCCCGCTTGCGGGCCCGCAGGTCCAGCTCGGTGTAGCGGCGGAACTCCCCGGCGGCGGCCGCCTCCTCCGGCCCCGACAGGCCGTCCGGGCCGCCGTAGGCGTCCGGGAAGAGCCGGGCCAGCGCCGGGTCGGAGGGCGGGCTGGAGGGGCCCTCGGCGAACAGCGCGGCCAGCGGATCGTCGCTCTCGCCACCCGGGCCCGGGCCGATCAGCTCCAGCATCTGCACCTCGAAGGAGCGCAGGATGGACGCCTCGACCTCCTCCAGCGCGATCGCCGCACCGCCGTCACCGGCACTCTCGAACAGCCCAGCCATGATTCCTCGTCAGCCCGTCTACGTCGTGGGGTGGTTGATGGTCGGTCAGGCCTCCCGGCCCGCTCAGTCGTGCTGGAGGGTGGCCCACAGGCCGTAGCCGTGCATCGCCTGGCAGTCCCGCTCCATCTCCTCGCGGGTCCCGCTGGAGACCACCGCCCGGCCCTTCTGGTGCACCTCCATCATCAGCGTCCTGGCCTTGTCCTTCGGGTAGCCGAAGTAGGCCTGGAACACGTACTGGACGTAGCTCATCAGGTTGACCGGGTCGTTGTGGACGATGGTGACCCAGGGGGTGTCCGGCTCCAGTGCCGGAATGCCTTCGACCTCCGGGCGCTCGATCTCCACGGGCGCGACACTCACGGCTGACACTCCTCGTCGGGGCTCGGTTCTCCACCGCTCATGCTTCCATCCGGGGGACCCGTGAGCGAATCCGGTCCCACTCGTACGAGAAATCGTCAAAGTGACGCTAAGTCCGCTAGCATCATCCTCATGGACGCCACCACCGCGCGCCGTTCCACCGCGCTGCTCACCGACCGGTACGAACTGACCATGCTGCAGGCCGCCCTGCGCAGCGGCGCCGCCCACCGCCGCTCGGTCTTCGAGGTGTTCACCCGCAGGCTCCCCGACGGCCGCCGCTACGGCGTGCTGGCCGGGGTCGGCCGGGTGCTGGACGCGGTCGAGGACTTCCGCTTCACCACCCCGCAGTTGGACTGGCTGTCCGACCAGGGCGTGGTGGACGACCCGACCCTGCGCTTCCTCTCCGACTACCGCTTCACCGGCGACATCCACGGCTACGCCGAGGGCGAGGTCTACTTCCCCGGCTCCCCCGTGATGACCGTCGAGGGCAGCTTCGCCGAGGCGGTGATCCTGGAGACGCTGATCCTGTCGATCCTCAACTTCGACTCGGCGGTGGCCGCCGCCGCCTCCCGGATGACCAGCGCCGCCGGGGACCGCCCGTGCATCGAGATGGGCGCCCGCCGGGCCCACGAGCAGGCCGCGGTGGCCGCCGCCCGGGCCGCCTACGTCGCGGGCTTCAAGGCCACCTCCGACCTGGAGGCCGGCTTCACCCACGGCATCCCGACCACCGGCACCGCCGCGCACGCCTTCACCCTGCTGCACGACAGCGAGCGGGACGCGTTCACCGCCCAGATCGACTCGATGGGCCGGGGCACCACCCTGCTGATCGACACCTACGACCTCAACGAGGCGGTCCGCACCGCCGTCGAGGTGGCCGGCCCCGAGCTCGGCGCGGTCCGGATCGACTCCGGCGACCTCACCCTGCTGGCCCACCGGGTCCGCCGCCAACTGGACGACCTCGGCGCCACCGCCACCCGGATCATCGTCACCTCCGACCTGGACGAGTACGCCATCGCGGCACTGGCCGCCGCCCCGGTGGACGGCTACGGGGTCGGCACCAGCCTGGTCACCGGCAGCGGGCACCCGACCTGCGCGATGGTCTACAAGCTGGTCGCCCGGGCGGCCGGCCCCGACGGCCCGCTGGTCTCGGTGGCCAAGCGCTCGGCCGGCGCCAAGTCCAGTGTCGGCGGCCGGAAGTGGGCCGCCCGGCGGCCCGACGCGGACGGCTTCGCGGAGGCCGAGGTGACCGGCACCGGGGCCGTCCCGGACGCGCTGCAGCCGCACCTGCTCCAGGTGCCGCTGGTCAAGGGCGGTGAGGTGGTCGGCCGCGAGCCGCTGGCCGCCGCGCGCGAACGCCACGTCAGGTCGCGGGCCGCCCTGCCGCTCTCGGCCACCCAGCTCTCCCGCGGCGAGCCGGTGCTGCCCACCGAGCTGCTGCTCGGCCGGTGAGCCCGGGGCACTCCCCTTTCCCCTACGCGCGTCACTCCCTACAGTGGCGAACATCCGGGCCCACCACACCGCCCCCGTCGGGGGAGAAGGAAGCAACGCCATGCAGCGGGCACTGATCGTCGTGGACGTGCAGAACGACTTCTGCGAGGGCGGCAGCCTGGCCGTCGCCGGCGGCGCCGAGGTGGCAGCCGGGATCACCGACCTGATCGCCGGTTCCACCCCCGGCTACGCGCACATCTGCGCGACCCGGGACCACCACATCGACCCGGGCCCGCACTTCTCGGCCGAACCGGACTACCGGGACTCCTGGCCGGTGCACTGCCTGGCCGGCACCGAGGGCGTGGGCTTCCACCCCAACCTGTCGCCGGTGGTGCTCTCCGGCGCGATCGAGGCGGTCTTCGACAAGGGGGCGTACTCGGCCGCCTACAGCGGCTTCGAGGGCGCCGACGAGAACGGCGCCGGGCTGGCCGGATGGCTGCGCGAGCGCGGGGTGACGGAGGTGGACGTGGTCGGGATCGCCACCGACCACTGCGTCCGGGCGACCGCCCTGGACGCGCGCCGGGAGGGCTTCGCCACCCGGGTACTGCTCGATCTGACGGCCGGGGTCTCGGGCCCCACCACGGAGGCCGCCCTGGCTGAACTCACGGCTGCGGGCGTGGAGTTGACGGGAACCCCGATCGTCCGTCCGTGAACCCGGGCCGGCGGGGCCGCCGCGTCCGCGTCCGGTGCGGGGGTGACCACCGGGCTCAGGTGACCACCAGCTCGACCACGTCCTCGCCGCCGGCCACGAAGGCCTCGCGCAACTCGCCGCCCACGGCGTCGGGTTCGGCCTCCAGCCGGTCGGCGGAGACGTAGACCACCCGGACCCCGAGGTACTCCATCCGGTGCTGGCCGCCCCGGACCCAGGCCGCCTCGCCCTCGCTGACGCAGCGCAGCTCCGAGTCCACCTCCACCGCCACCGCCGCACCCGGCCAGTACAGGTCCGGCACGGCCACGAAGGTGCCGCCCTTCATCCGCAGCTCGGGGCCGGCCAGCGGCACCGGCAGCAGCCACTCGTCCACCAGCTCGTTCAGCCGCTCCAGCGCCGACTCCCGCCCGGCGGCCAGGAGTTCGTCCACCGCCGCCCGCACCCGGGGCTCGGTGAGCAGCCCCGCCTCGGCCAGCTCGGCCAGCAAGTCCCGCGAGGTGCACCTGTTCGCGCCGCCGGAGACCGACTCGCGGAGCACCGCCCGCAGCTGCGACGGGTGCACCTCGCCGGTGTCGAAGGCGGCCGAGTCGGTCCACTCCCGCAGCGTGTCGGCGACCGCCCGGGCGACCGGGGCGCAGGCCAGGCCGTGCACCGAGCGGGCCTCCAACTCCCGCTCCGTGCGCCGGATCCGGACCTCGCCGGCGTCCTTGAGGCGGCGCTGGCGGGGCACCAGCACCTCGACCCCGGTGACGGCGGGCAGCCGGGGCGCGGAGGCGAAGCCGTACAGTGCCAGGGCGGCCGCGCCGGTGATCACCGCGCCCTCCCGGCGGCCCTCCTCGCGGCCGTCCTGGGCGGCGTACAGCAGCGCGGCCCACATCCGCTGCTCCGGGGTCGGCTCGCCGCCCTGCAGCAGGTAGACCTTGGGCAGCAGCCGCTGCCAGGGGCCGCCGCGGCGGCACCGGTCGCTCACCAGCCGGGTGGGGACACCGCGGGCCCGGAGCTGGTTGGCGGTGATCACGTTCTGCTGGCGGCGGGCCAGCTCCTCGAGGGAGGGGGACGGGGAAGGGATCTGGTAGCTGCTCATGCCGCCTACCCTCCCCAACACCCCCCGCTCCGCATCCACGACCTGACGCACCGTTACCCAACCGTCGCGAAACCGGGACTAGCCCGCACTAAAGTCCTCATACCCTCACCCATTCGGCCCAAAGGCTGTTCATCGGACTGCCGGTATCGACCGCAGTTGGCCTGTACCATCCGCATTTCGCACACCGTTTCGGCCAACGGCGCGCCACCCCGGCACCCTCCACGACCTGCGGTGCCTGACCGAGAGTGACGAGCGCCATACGCATCACAGCCGCCCGGGGGTCACACCGCGCGTGCCGGATTGCCTAACATCACACTCATGCCACGTGACGAAACCGCCTCCTTGCGCGCTGCCCAGCTGCGCCTAGGCCGACTGCCCGGCTACGTCCGTCAGCCGGACCTGGCCCGCCGCAGCGGCGAGGAGGGCCATCTGTACAAGAAGGGGTGGGAGGTCCGCTTCACCGCGCGGACCGAGGAGGAGATAGCGGAGATCCGCGACCTCGTGGTCGCGGCGGGCTTCGCTCCGGCGCGACCGTTCTTCAAGGGCAACCAGCTGATCCAGCCGGTGTACGGCATCGCCGCCGTGCACGCCTACCTGGCCGCACGGGAGGCGCTCGAAGCAGCCGGCGTCCCCGAGCAGCCCGACCGCCGCGCCGCCGCTCCCTCCGCCGCAGCCGCCGCCGCATCGGCCGCCACGGCCGCCGCCAAGCGGGCCCGCCGCAAACCCGACGAACCCAACCGCACCTGCTGAACCCCCCGGGGTCCGGCCCCCGCCCGGATCGGCACCGCACACCGACCGGTCCAGGACCCGGACCCTGACGGCTGCCGCCCGTGCGGCCGGACCGGCGCCGCCGAGCAGCGCGACCGGTCCGGGGCGCGCTGCCACCGGCGCTCGCACGCCCACCACGCGCGTCGGCACCACCCCCGGGCTCCCCCCGCGGCTCCGTCCGCCCCCCGCACGGCCGCCACACATCCCCCGCACGGCCCCTGCACGGCCCTTGTGCCGTCCTCGCACGGCCTCGCGCCCCTCGTACGGCCCACCGCGGCCGCGCCCCGGCCGCCGGGTGGCCCCGGCGCCCTCCGCGCACGCGCGGACCGTCCCGCCGGAGCGCCGATCGCGTTCCGCGCCAAGGGAACTGACACACCGTCACACAACGGCTCAATCGCATCCCTCGCACGGGTATCTGATGGGACTTGTCACACAGAGCAGTCGCCCGAGGCCCTAGAGTGAAGCCCTGCCGACTCGTCACCGCCCCCGTCGCCTTCCCCGATCGAGAGGCTGATGTGACCAACCGTCATGACCCGGTCTCCTCGGTGGAGTTCGCCGCCTTCCGGGAGCTGCACCACCCGCGCTACCTGAGCTACGCCCGGGTCTGGTTCCGGGACGCCGCCCAGGCCGCCGCCGTGGTCGAGGAGGCGTTCGGCGCCCTCGCCTCCGCCTGGCCCGAGCTGCTCGGCAGCCCCAACCCGACGGCCGACGCCTGGCGCATCCTGCGCGCCACCGTGGCCGAGCGCGGCGATCCCACCCGGGTGCCGCCCCAGCGGCCGACCGCGACGCCGGACGAGGATCTCGCCATCCTGCACTACGTGGTCGGCCTGGCCACCCCGGAGATCGCCGACGTGGTCGGCGCCGACCACGCC
>NZ_JBVJLD010000014.1:0-41140 GCF_055584905.1 Kitasatospora sp. NPDC088742
CGGCGACGGCCGCGGTGTCCCGGCCGGAGGCGAGCAGGGCGAGGGCCTGGGTCTCACGGGGCGTCAGCAGCCGGAGCAGCCGGGCCGGATCGCTGTGCGGACGTGCGGGCGCGGGGGAGGTCACCGCGCCTCCCGGGGCAGGGGGTCGGGCCGACGTCGGGCCGGGACTGGGCACATAAGGTGATAATCCGGGACACGGCGGAGCTTCGCCTCTTCACGGGGCACAACGGGTGATCTTGGGAGCATGAGGCCCATGACGCAGCTGATGGGCCGTCCGATCCTGGGCCTGCCGGGCGAACTGGGAGTCCGCCCCTTCCTCGCCGACCTGCTGGCCGGAGTCCGCACCGCGCTGCTCACCCTGGCCCTGGTGGCCGTGCCGGTGCTGGCCCTCTGGGTGGTCACCCCGTACGCGGACGACACCGCCGCCGGGGCCGGGCGGGTGGCCGCCGCGCTCTGGCTGCTCGGCCACGGAGCCCCGCTCACCCGGGGCCCGGCCGCCGCCCCGCTGACCCTCACCCCGCTGCTGCCCACCCTGGTCACCACCGTGCTGCTGGTCCGTACGGGGCAGCGCCTGGGGCGGCGCGAGCGCCTGCACTGGCGCGCCCCGTTGGCCGTGTGCGCCGGGTACCTGACGGTGGCTCTGGCCGCCGTCGCCCACTGCGCGGGGGAGGGGGAGCTGCGGGCCCGTCCGCTGCCCGACCTGGCGGCGGTCGCGCTGCTGGTGGCCGCCTCGCTCGCGGCGGGCATGGGATCGGTGGACGGCCGGCTGCGGCTGCCCGCCCGCCTCGCGCTGCCGCGGCGGTGGACCGGCCGGTGGCCCGCCCGGGCCCGGCCCACCGGCGGCGGGCCGGCCGTGCTGCGGGCCGCCGCGGCGGGGGTGCTCGGCCTGGCCGGGGCGGGCGGGGCGGTGTTCGGCGGGGCGGTGCTGCTCGGGCTCGGCGCGGCGGGGCGGTCCGCGGCGGGCTTCGGCGGCGGGCCGGCGACGGTCGGGGGGCTGACCCTGGCGTGCGCGCTGCTGGTCCCCAACGCGGTGGTCTGGTCCGCCGGTTACGCCCTCGGGCCGGGCTTCGAGGTCGGCACCGGCACGGTGGTCGCGCCGCTCGGGGCCCGGGTCGGGGAGGTGCCGGACTTCCCGCTCTTCGCGCTGCTCCCGGAGAGCGGGGCGGCGGGGTGGTGGCCGGTGGTCTGTGTCCTGCCGCTGCTGGCGGGGCTGGTCCCGGCGGCCCTGATCGGGCGGGCGGCGGTGCGGCGGGGTTGGCACCCGGTGGCCACCGGGCTGGCGGCGCTGGGCAGTTCGCTGCTGGCCGGAGCCGCCGCGGGGCTCGCCGCCTGGGCCGCCGGCGGGTCGCTCGCCGCCGCCCGGATGTCCGGCCTCGGCCCCGTCCCCTGGCAGTACGCCCTCGCCGCCCTCGCCTGGCTGGCCGCCACCACCGTCCCCGGAGCACTCCTCGCCCACGCCTGGCCCACCCTGACCACCCGTCACCTCCCCCGCGCCCGCCGCACCACCCACGCGGCGGTGGTCCGCCTCTCCGGGCTCGGCGCCCGCCGGACGGACGCCGGGCCCGACTGACGCGCCTGCGCCGGCCCTCGGACGTACGTACGGGGGCTACCGGCCCGGGTTGTACAGGTTGACGATGATGCTCGGGGCGAGGTTGTCGCAGCTGTCGGCGGCCTGCGAGGTCAGGGCGTCGCTCACGCAGGTCACGTAGTCCTGGTAGTAGAGCGTGACGCCCAGCGAGGCCAGCACGAAGAGGACGGTGACGCCGCCCGTGATCAGGCCGCCGACCGCCGCCGGGGTCTGCGGCCGGACGGGCTGCGGGCCGGCGGCGGAGGGGCCGGTCAGGGCGTCGGGGTTGACGCGCTGCTTGCTGCGCAGGGCGCTGATGCCCCAGTAGGCGGCCAGCGCGCCGAGCAGCAGGGCGACGTAGGGGATGCCGAGCACCACGCAGAACATGCCGCCCATGCCGGCCATCAGCGCCTGCCGGGAGCGGCGCTGCACCGGGTCGTTGGGGTCGAACTTGGGCTGCGGCGGGGCCGGCGGCGGGGTGCCCCAGCCGTTGCCCCGGTGGCCGGGGCTCCAGGGGTGCGGCGGCGGGACCAGGCCGTGGTCGTCCGGGTTCTCGCCCTCGCCGGAGGGCTTGGAGGCGCCGGGCGGCGGGGTGCGCGGCTGCCAGGGCTGGTCGGGGGCATCCGCCGGCGGCGGCGCGAACGGGTTGCGCTCGCCGGTGTCGTCTCCGCTGCTCATCTGTCAGCCAATTCCTTCGTCGTGGTGGTCGGGCCGTGGGGGTGGGCCGGGTCAATGATCCCGCAGGGGTGTCCGGGAGTCACACGGGTATGGCGGATCCGCGTGCCGCGAGATCCCCGTCTCAACTACGCGCGTAGCGTTGCCGGGTGGTTACGAGGGCCCTCCGACCAGCCGTTATCGTGGTGACGGTCGACGCCCGGACCAGTGCCTCGCCCGGCAGGTCATGACCCGTCGCGCCGCCCGGCACGCACTCTCGCCGCACCAGCCGAAAGGCCAAGTAGCTCCGCTACGAGACCTCCCGGCCGGCACGCCGAGAGCACGCACCGAACGACGCTCCTTACGGGTCATAACCTGCCGGGCGAGGCACTGGTTCCCGGCCCGACCTGGCGCCGCCCGTAGTGGCCCCACCGACGGTGGACGTACCAGCGGGCACCCGACCGACGGAGATTCACGCAGTGGCCGCTGCTTCCGCCCAGTCCACCCCGACCGACGCCGTGCAGACCTTCCCGCCGCGTGACCCGGGCCCCGCCCGTCTCGTGGTGCTGGTCTCCGGTTCGGGCACCAACCTCCAGGCGCTGATCGACGCCGTGACCCCCGCCTACGGCGCGGAGATCGTCGCCGTCGGAGCGGACCGGGAGGCGATCGCGGGCCTGGACCGCGCGGAGAAGGCGGGCGTCCCGACCTTCGTGGAGCGGATCAAGGACCACCCGGACCGGGCCGCCTGGGACGTGGCGCTCACCGCCGCCGTGGCCGCGTACGCGCCGGACCTGGTGGTCACCGCCGGGTTCATGAAGATCCTCGGCCCGGAGTTCGTGGCCGCCTTCGCCGGACGGATCGTCAACACCCACCCCGCCCTGCTGCCCGCCTTCCCCGGCGCGCACGGGGTCGCGGACGCGCTCGCGTACGGCGTCAAGGTGACCGGCTGCACCGTCCACCTGGTGGACGGCGGCGTGGACACCGGTCCGATCATCGCCCAGGGTGTGGTCGAGGTCGAGGAGACCGACCACGCGGACGGCGGGGAAGCGCTGCACGAGCGCATCAAGACTGTCGAGCGCCAGCTGCTCGTCGACGTCGTGGGCCGCCTGGCCCGCGAGGGTCACCGCATCGAGGACCGAAAGGTATGGATTCCGGCATGAGTGCCAGCTCCACCACGCCCCCCGTCTCGGAGAACATCCGCCCGATCCGCCGCGCGCTGATCAGCGTGTACGACAAGACCGGTCTGGAGGAGCTGGCCCAGGGCCTGCACGCCGCCGGGGTCACCATCGTCTCGACCGGCTCCACCGCCGGCCGGATCTCCGCCGCCGGGGTCCCGGTCACCGAGGTCTCCGAGCTGACCGGCTTCCCGGAGTGCCTGGACGGGCGCGTGAAGACGCTGCACCCCCGCGTGCACGCCGGTGTGCTGGCCGACCTCCGGCTGGAGTCGCACCGCGCGCAGCTGGCCGAGCTGGAGATCGAGCCCTTCGACCTGGTCGTGGTGAACCTCTACCCGTTCACCGCCACCGTGGCCTCCGGCGCCACCCCGGACGAGTGCGTCGAGCAGATCGACATCGGCGGCCCGTCGATGGTCCGCGCCGCCGCCAAGAACCACCCCTCGGTGGCCGTGGTGGTCGACCCGGCCCGCTACGCGGACGTCCTGACGGCCGTTCAGGGCGGCGGCTTCGACCTGCTGACCCGCAAGCGCCTGGCCGGTGCCGCGTTCGCGCACACCGCCGCCTACGACGTCGCGGTGGCCTCCTGGTTCGAGGGCTCGGGCTACACCGAGAACACCGCTGCAGACATCAGCGGCTCCGCCGTGGGGTTCCCCGCCTTCCTGGGCGCCACCTACGAGCGCCAGAACGTGCTCCGCTACGGCGAGAACCCGCACCAGCAGGCGGCCCTCTACGCCGACGGCACGGGCGGCCTGGCCGGCGCCGAGCAGCTGCACGGCAAGGAGATGTCGTACAACAACTACGTGGACACCGACGCCGCCCGCCGGGCCGCGTACGACCACGCCGAGCCGGCCGTCGCGATCATCAAGCACGCCAACCCGTGCGGCATCGGCACCGGTGCGGACGTGGCCGAGGCGCACCGCAAGGCGCACGCCTGTGACCCGCTCTCCGCCTTCGGCGGCGTGATCGCGGTGAACCGCCCGGTCAGCGTCGAGCTGGCGGAGCAGATCGCCGAGATCTTCACCGAGGTCGTCGTCGCCCCGGCGTACGAGGACGGCGCCGTCGAGGTGCTGGCCCGGAAGAAGAGCATCCGGGTGCTGCGCGCCCCCGAGGCCCCGGCCAACGCGGTCGAGGTCCGGCCGATCTCCGGCGGCGCCCTGCTCCAGCAGGTCGACCGGGTGGACGCGGCCGGTGACGACCCGTCGACCTGGACGCTGGCCACCGGCGAGGCGCTGTCCGCCGAGGAGCTGGCCGAGCTGGCCTTCGCCTGGCGGGCCTGCCGGGCCGTCAAGTCCAACGCGATCCTGCTGGCCAGGGGCGGCGCCTCGGTCGGCGTCGGCATGGGCCAGGTCAACCGGGTCGACTCGGCCAAGCTCGCGGTCGAGCGGGCCGGTGAGCGGGCCCAGGGCTCCTACGCCGCCTCGGATGCGTTCTTCCCGTTCCCGGACGGTCTCCAGGTGCTGCTGGACGGCGGCGTCAAGGCCGTGGTCCAGCCCGGTGGTTCGGTCCGCGACGACGAGGTGATCGCGGCCGCGAAGGCGGCCGGCGTGACGATGTACCTGACCGGGACCCGGCACTTCTTCCACTGATCCCGCAGGCGCGGGATCCTGCGGACGCGAAACGGCCCCGCACACCGTGAGGTGTGCGGGGCCGCTGCGTGACGTGACGTCAGTTGGACTTGACGATCACGGTGCCCATGATCTTGTCCGCGAAGGTCTGCTTCTTGGCGTCCCACAGCGGCCACAGGTAGCCGATGCAGCAGATGCCGTCGAGGATGTGCAGCGCCTCACGGCCGAAGGCCGCGCCGAAGCTGAGCTGCTGGCCGTCCGCCTCCCGCACCATGCGGATGTTGACGGCCTTCTGGCCCAGGGACTGGCCCATGGAGCTCTTCATCCAGGCCAGCACGGCCCAGGTGAAGACGCCGACCAGGAACTGGAGGGCGTAGTAGCCGCCCGCGCCGCTCATCTGGCCCGTCTCGGGGTCGATGCCGGGCGTGGCTATCGCGAACACGATGATGTACGGGATCAGGCTGACGACCAGGAAGTCGATGATCCGGGCGACCACGCGGCTGCCCCAGCCCGCGTAGAAGTTCTGCACGTTGCCCGGGTTCGGGTAGCCGCCGCCGGGCTGGCCGTAGCCGGCCTGCTGGGCACCCTGCTGCGGGTAGCCGTAACCGGGCTGGCCGGGCTGGCCCTGCTGGGGGTAGCCGTAGCCGGGCTGGCCGGGCTGGCCCTGCGGGGCACCCTGCTGCGGGTAGCCGTAGCCCTGCGGGGGCTGCTGGCCGTACGGGTTGTTCGGGTCGGGCGGGTAGCTCATCAATGCCTCCGGGCAGGATGGTGAGGTTGGGACGGGCAGGAGAACCCTGGGACGGACGGGCAGTTGACGTGCCGACCGGGTGGGAGATTAGCGGAACGGAGTGACATGGCGGAGGTCACTTTCCGTCAGAAAGCCTTGCGATCACGGCAGCAGGAAGTCGTAGCGGTGCAACTGCCAGAGCCAGGACACCGTTAAAGCGGTACCGATCAGGACATTCCGGTGACGGTTCGACAGACCCCACCACCAGCGCCCCGGGCCGAGCGGCGCCAGCAGCAGGCCGAGACCCGCCACCACCGTCACCGGATTGGCCAGCAGGGCGGCGGCCAGATCGCCGTGCCCCGCCTCGATGAAGACCGTGGTCGAACCGCAGCCCGGGCAGGGGATCCCGGTGAAGCGGCGCAGCGGGCAGAGCACCCCGGGGTCGTGCGCGTCGTGCAGCAGGGCGACCGCCAGCGCGGCCACCGCCGCTCCGGCCGCGCGCGTCGCCACCCGCAGCGCGCCGCCGCGCCGCGTTCCGGCCGTGCCCGCCCAGCGGGTCGTCAACTGCTGGATCACGGGACGTAGTTCTCGACCATGGTCTCGTAGAAGACCAGCCCGGCGATGCCGATCAGCACGCCGAGGGAGGAGAGCACCATGCCGCCGATCGCCTGGGAGCGGCCGACGCCGGTGCGCTGTGAGCGGTTGAAGCCAGCGATGCCCAGACCCAGGCCGACCGGGCCGAGCAGCGCGCCGTAGAAGCAGATCACGATCGAGGCGAAGCCCAGCGCCAGGGCGGCGGTCGCCATGCTGTTCGGCTCGGCCGCCGGCGCCATCGGGAAGCCCGGCTGCTGGTAGGCCTGCTGAGGGTAGGTCTGCTGCGGATAGCCCTGCTGCGGGTACCCGCCGGCTGCTGCGGGGTACGGCTGCTGCGGCTGCTGCTGCCCGTACCCGCCGTACGGATCAGGCGGCGGCTGCTGGTACGGATTGCTCACTGCGGTGGTCCCCCCGTGTGTCACGTCCCGTACATCGTGGTTGGGGCGTACCCGCCGTGTCCAGCGGTGCTCACCGTCCGTGCCGAAATGTGGCGCAACCGCAACCCGGGTGGCACGCGCCGGGGCACCGCTCCCGATCCGGGAGAATGGCGGCATGACTGCCCAGATTCTCGATGGCAAGGCCACTGCGGCCGCGATCAAGTCCGAACTCGCCGTCCGCGTGGCGGCCCTGAAGGAGCGGGGCATCGTGCCCGGCCTCGGCACCCTGCTGGTCGGCGACGACCCGGGCAGCCGCTGGTACGTCAACGGCAAGCACCGCGACTGCGCCGAGGTCGGCATCGCCTCGATCCAGCGCGAGCTGCCCGCCGACGCCACCCAGCAGCAGGTCGAGGACGTGGTCCGGGAGCTCAACGCCGACCCGGCCTGCACCGGCTACATCGTCCAACTCCCGCTCCCCAAGGGCCTGGACCCCAACCCGGTGCTGGAGCTGATGGACCCGGCCAAGGACGCCGACGGCCTGCACCCCACCTCGCTCGGCCGCCTCGCCCTCGGCATCGACGGCCCGCTGCCCTGCACCCCGTACGGGATCATCGAGCTGCTCCGCCGTCACAAGGTGGAGATCGACGGCGCCGAGGTGGTCGTGGTCGGCCGCGGCGTCACCGTCGGCCGCTCGATCGGGCTGCTGCTCACCCGCCGCTCCGAGAACGCCACCGTGACGCTCTGTCACACCGGCACCCGGGACCTCTCCAAGCACCTGAAGCAGGCCGACATCATCGTCGCGGCCGCCGGTGTCGGTCACCTGATCAAGGCTCAGGACGTCAAGCCGGGCGCCGCGGTGCTCGACGTCGGCGTCAGCCGGGACGGCGAGGGCAAGATCCAGGGCGACGTGGAGCCCGGCGTGGCCGAGGTGGCCGGCTGGATCTCGCCGAACCCGGGCGGCGTCGGCCCGATGACCCGCGCCATGCTGCTCAACAACATCGTGGTGGCGGCCGAGCGCGCCGCGAACGGCTGACCCCGGTGGCGGCCATGCCAGGCCGGTCGCGACGGCGGCCGGTGAAGACCACGGGCACCCTTCCGCCCGAGGGCTCGGCCGCGGCGCTGGACCGCAGCCACCCGCTGCCGGTCCGGCAGTGGCCGATAACGCTGGTGCTCGGCCTGGCGGTGATCGGCCTGGGCGTCACCTGGTTCGGCGACTTCAAGTACGGGCTGCTGCTGACCGGGGCCGCCCTGCTGGTCGGCGCCGCGCTCCGGCTGGTGCTGCCCGAGGTCGGCATGCTGGCGGTGCGCAGCCGCTTCACCGACGTCACCGTGCTGGGCTTCCTCGGTGCCGTGATCGTGCTGCTCACGCTGATCGCCCAGCCCGACCCGTGGCTGCGGCTCTCGGTGCTGGACAACTTCGGCCACTTCATCGGCCGGCAACGCCGCTGACCCCGAGGGCACCCGCCGGCACCCGACGGCCCCCGCTCCGGCGGGGGCCGTTGCGTTCCGGGCGTTCGTACGTGCCCGTTGTGACGTATCAGCCAGCGCCGTGCTCACGCCGGGCAGCGGGCTTGCGATAACCTGACGCCCGGATCTCTCGATGTCGAGAGATCGTCCTCGGCTCCAGCGCGGGCGCGCGGTGGGGCGTGGCACCCTGGCGATCGCTGGAGTAGACAGAAAATGACTCGCACCCCCGTCAACGTCACCGTCACCGGCGCGGCCGGCCAGATCGGCTACGCGCTGCTCTTCCGCATCGCCTCGGGCCACCTGCTCGGCGCCGACGTCCCGGTCAACCTGCGCCTGCTGGAGATCCCGCAGGGCGTCAAGGCCGCCGAGGGCACCGCGATGGAGCTCGACGACTGCGCGTTCCCGCTGCTGCGCGACATCACCATCACCGACCAGCCGTCGGTCGCCTTCGACGGTGCCAACGTGGCCCTCCTGGTCGGCGCCCGCCCGCGCACCGCCGGCATGGAGCGCGGCGACCTGCTGTCGGCCAACGGTGGCATCTTCGGCCCGCAGGGCAAGGCCATCAACGACAACGCCGCCGACGACATCAAGGTCCTGGTGGTCGGCAACCCGGCGAACACCAACGCCCTGATCGCCCAGCGCAACGCGCCGGACGTCCCGGCCGAGCGCTTCACCGCGATGACCCGCCTGGACCACAACCGGGCCGTCGCCCAGCTGGCCAAGAAGCTCGGCGTCACGGTCAACGACATCCAGCGCCTGACCATCTGGGGCAACCACTCGGCCACCCAGTACCCGGACATCTTCCACGCGCTGGTCAACGGCAAGAACGCCGCCGAGGCCGTCAACGACGAGGCCTGGCTGGCCGACGAGTTCATCCCGACCGTCGCCAAGCGCGGTGCGGCGATCATCGAGGCCCGCGGCGCCTCCTCGGCCGCCTCGGCCGCCAACGCCGCGATCGACCACGTGCACACCTGGGTCAACGGCACCGCCGAGGGCGACTGGACCTCGATGGGCATCGTCTCGGACGGCTCCTACGGCGTCGAGGAGGGCATCATCTCGTCCTTCCCGGTCACCACCAAGGACGGCAAGTTCGAGATCGTCCAGGGCCTGGAGATCTCCGAGTTCTCCCGCAAGCGGATCGACGCCTCGGTCGCCGAGCTGGTCGAGGAGCGCGACGCGGTGCAGGCCCTCGGCCTGATCTGAGCCTCGCTCACCTGAACGGCCGGGTCGTCCCCCAGGGGGCGGCCCGGCCGTTCTCCGTACACTCCTGTCCGTGACCCTCGCCCTGCTGCTCCTCCTCCCGCTCGCCGCCCTGCTCGCCGAGCTGCTCCGGCCCTTCGCCCGGCTGCTCGGCTACGTCCGGGGGCTGCGCGGCGAGCAGCCCGGGCCGAGCTCCGAGGAGCTCCGCGACCTGGTCGCGGCCAGCACCGAACTCGGCCACGACGAGCGGGAGTTGATCGCCGACGTGTTCGCCGCCGGGGAGCGCCGGCTGAGCGAGGTGATGGTGCCGCGGACCGAGGTCACCTTCCTGGACGCGGACCGGCCGCTGGCCGAGGTGCGCGAGCAGGCCAGCCGGGCCCCGCACTCCCGCTACCCCGTCACCGAGGGCTCCTACGACGCCGTGGCGGGCTTCGTGCACGTCCGCGACCTCTACGGCGCGCGCGGCGAACAGGCCTGCCTGGTCCGGGAGTTGACCCGCCCGGTGCGGCTCTTCCCGGCCACCAAGCGGGTGCTGGCGGCGATGAGCGAGATGCGCCGCGAGGGCCACCACCTGGCCATCGTGGTGGACGAGTACGGCGGCACCGCCGGGATCGTCACCCTGGAGGACCTGGTCGAGGAGGTGGTCGGCGAGATCCGGGACGAGTACGACGCCCTGGACACCACCGCCACCCGGCGGCTGGCCGGCGGCGGGATGGAGCTGGACGGGCTGCTCAACCTCGCGGACTTCGCCACCGAGACCGGCGTCACCCTTCCGGAGGGGCCCTACGAGACCGTCGCCGGATACCTGGTCAGCGAGCTCGGCCGCCTCCCCGGCACCGGTGACCAGGTGGCCACGGAGGCCGGGCTGCGGCTCGCGGTGGCCAAGCTGGACGGCCGCCGGATCGAACGGATCAGGGTGAGCGCGGTCACAGTGTCCGGGGCTACGGGGGCGGATGTTTCCTGAGCGGTCGGTGAAGCTGGAACAATGGCGCCCATGGTCAACGCAGCGGTCACCGGTCCGGCCAAGGACCGTCCTCGGGTCCTCTCCGGCATCCAGCCCACCTCGGGCTCCTTCCACCTGGGCAACTACCTCGGGGCGGTGCGCCAGTGGGTGGACCTCCAGGAGGCCAACGACGCCTTCTACATGGTGGTCGACCTGCACGCGATCACCGTCGCGCAGGATCCGGCCACCCTGCGCGAGAACACCCGGATCTCCGCGGCCCAGCTGCTCGGCGCCGGGCTCGACCCGGAGCGGTGCACCCTCTTCGTCCAGTCCCACGTGCCCGAGCACGCCCAGCTCGGCTGGGTGATGAACTGCCTCACCGGCTTCGGCGAGGCCAGCCGGATGACCCAGTTCAAGGACAAGTCCTCCAAGCAGGGCGCCGACGGCACCACCGTCGGCCTGTTCACCTACCCGATCCTGCAGATCGCCGACATCCTGCTCTACCAGGCGGACGCCGTCCCGGTCGGCGAGGACCAGCGCCAGCACATCGAGCTGACCCGCGACCTCGCCGAGCGCTTCAACACCCGGTACGCGCCCACCTTCACCGTGCCGAAGCCGTACATCCTCAAGGAGACGGCCAAGATCCAGGACCTCCAGGACCCGACCGCCAAGATGAGCAAGTCGGCCGCCTCGCCCAAGGGCCTGGTCAACCTGCTGGACGACCCCAAGGTCAGCTCGAAGAAGTTCAAGAGCGCGGTCACCGACACCGACACGGTGGTCTCCTACGACGAGGAGAAGAAGGCCGGCGTCTCCAACCTGCTGCGCATCCACTCCGCGCTCAGCGGGCAGTCGATCGAGCAGCTGGTGGCCCACTTCGAGGGCAAGATGTACGGCGCGCTCAAGACCGAGCTGGCCGAGCTGTTCGCCGACTGGGTCACCCCCTTCCAGGCCCGGACCAAGGCCTACCTGGACGACCCGGCCGAGCTGGACCGGGTGCTCGGCCTGGGCGCCGAGAAGGCCCGCGAGGTGGCCTCCCAGACCCTGGCCACCGTCTACGACCGCATGGGCTTCCTGGCCCCGAAGCGCTGACGGACACCCAGCCGATGGACATCCAGACCACGCCCGGTGGTGACGGTCTCCCCGAGGAGACCGTCACCATCGGCGTGGCCGTCCACGTGCCGGAGCCGTACGGCACCGCGATCCAGGACGCCCGGGCCGCCCTCGGCGACCCGGCCGCCCGCTCCATACCGACCCACGTCACCCTGCTGCCGCCGACCGAGCTGCCCGTCGCCCGGCTGGCCGAGGTCGAGGCCCACCTGCACGAGGTGGCCGCCGGGTACCGGCCGTTCCGGATGCTGCTCCAGGGCAGCGGCTCCTTCCGCCCGGTCTCGCCGGTGGTCTTCGTCAAGGTCGAGGAGGGCGCCCAGGAGTGCCGCGGCCTGGAGGCCGCCGTCCGCTCGGGCCCGCTGGCCCGCGAGCTCGCCTTCCCGTACCACCCGCACGTCACCGTCGCCCACGGCCTGCCCGAGGACGGGCTGGACGAGGCGCAGGCCAAGGTCCGCTCCTTCCACGCCCGGTTCGCGGTGACCGGCTTCGCGATCTCCCGCTTCGGTGCCGACGAGGTCTGGCGCCCCTGGCGCAGCTACGCCCTCGGTACCGCGCAGGCCGGCCGCTGACCCTCCGTCAGCCGGCGCCGGCCCCCAGCGCGAGCATCCGGTCCACCACCCGGGCCGCCGCCCCGCCGTCGTCCAGCCGGCAGTGCACCGCCCGGAAGCGCTCGTACGCGGCGGCCTGACGCTCCGTCGGCCCCGCCCCGTCGGCCAGCGCGCGCAGCGCGGCCACCACCTCCGCCGAGCTCGGCAGCAGCGGCCCCGGGGCCTCGGCCTCCAGGTCGAAGTAGAAGCCGCGCAGGGTGTCCCGGTAATGCTCCAGGTCGTAGGTGAAGAAGAGCACCGGGCGGCCGGTGACGGCGAAGTCGAACACGATCGAGGAGTAGTCCGTCACCAGCACGTCGGCGGCCAGCAGCAGGTCCTGCGGGTCGGGGTAGTCGCCGACGTCGTACAGGAAGCCGTCCCCGGCGCCGGGCAGCGGCTCCGACACGTGCGAGTGCGGGCGCACCAGCAGCACGTGGTCCTCGCCGAGCGCGCCCCGGGCGGCCGCCACGTCCAGCCGCAGGTCGAGGTGGAAGCCGTCGCCGTCCGCCCGCCGCTGGTCCTCCCGCCAGGTCGGCGCGTAGAGCACCACCCGCTTGCCGTCGGGGAGGCCGAGGCGGCGGCGGACGCCGGCCGGGTCCGCGCCGGCGGCCAGCACGTCGTTGCGCGGGTAGCCGCTCTCCAGCAGCTCGCCCCGGTACCGGAAGGCGCGGCGCAGGATCGGGGTGGCGAAGGCACTGGGGGAGACCAGCAGGCTCCACTGCGGCATCTCGCGCTCCAGCGCGGCCAGGTAGCCGGCGTCGGCCAGCCAGGGGGTCGCCACGTCGTGGGCGATCCGCTTGAGCAGCGAGCCGTGCCAGGTCTGCACCACCACCTGGCCGGGCCGGCGCTCCAGGAAGTGCGGGAAGTGCGTGTTGCCCACCAGGTAGCGGGAGGTGCCCAGCGCCTCGTACCACTCGGGGCCGTGGGCCCGCACCGGCCGGACCCCGGCGGGGACCTGGGCCCGGGCGTCCTCCACCACCCAGAGGTGCTCCAACGGCAGCCCCCGGCGGGCGAGTTCGGCGTGCACGGCGCGCGGCGAGTCGGCGTAGCCACGGCCGTTGAAGACGTCGTAGAGCACCGCCTCGCGCAGCGGCCGGCGGCGGGCCGCCGGGTACGCCCCGGTGAGCAGCCGGTGCTGCGCGTACGCGCTGCGCTCGGCCGGGGCGAGCACCGGGGTGGAGTCCAGGATCAGGGTGTCGTGCCAGCGGCTGCGCAGCCGCACCCGCTTGTCGCCGCCGGCCGGGAAGCCGGCCGCCGGGCCGAGCCGGACCTCGGCGGGCAGCGCGGCCAGGGCGGGGCCGGTGAGCTGGAGCGGCCGTTCGGCGGAGGGGTCGCCGAGCGGCCGCAGCCGCAGCTCCCAGATGCCGCGCCGCAGCGGCCGCCGGGCGCCGTCCGAGCCGGTCACGGTGCAGGGCACGGTGATCCCGGCCCCGCGCTCCACCGGGGTGCGGACCTCGCCGGTGGCGTGCCGCAGCACCAGCTCCAGCGGGCCGTCGCCGGGCAGCTCGGCGCGGACCGCGAGCCGGAAACCGCCCTCGACGGGGGCCACCGCGTCCACCAGCACGGCGCCCGGCTGGAGGCGGAACTGCGGGTAGCCGTCGGCCAGTTGCTTGACCGTCAGGGCGCCGCCGGCCGGGTGGGCCAGCAGCAGTCCGCCGGGGACGGCGCGTTCGTCCAGCACCGGCCGCTCGGTGGAGCCGTCCGGCCGCAGCAGCTCGCCCTCCCAGTGTTCGGTGCCGCCGTCGGCCAGGGTGCCCGGGCCGTCCGGGGCGAGGGCCTCGAACGGCAGCCGGATGGTGAACTCCCGGCCGTCCGCGCTGACGGGGTGCCGGCTCTCGCCGCCGCCCTCCCGGTGGCGCAGCCGGTACACGGTGCCCTCGGGGACGTCGTGCGCCCAGCCGGAGAGCTCCAGGCCGCCGTCCACCGCGCGCAGCCCGGTGAGGCGGCTCCAGACCCGGTGCAGCTTCACGGTGAGGCCCCGCTCGGTGAAGCGCACCAGCAGCCGGACGTCGCGGTCCACCCAGTGCGCGGGCGGGTACTCGGCGGAGCCGCACCAGTGCGGGCCGGGCGAGCCGAGTTCGCGGCGCAGCCCGGTCAGGCCCAGCGAGACCGGCAGCACCGCCTCGACCAGCCACTCGGCGTCCGGCCAGCTGCCGTCCGGCTCGCGCAGCAGGGCCGGGTCGAGCTCGGCGGTGAAGGCCGCCCAGTCGTGGTTGAACTCCTCCTGGCCGCTCTCCTCGGTGACCTCGGGGCAGTACAGCTGACGGGTCCTCAGCCGGAGCGGCTCCTGCCCGGGCCGGGTGAGCCGGACGGTGGTCCGCGCGCTCAGGTGCCGCGCGGTGTCCCGGTCCCCTGGGTGGGCGGAGCCGGTCAACTCCAGCCGGCCGTCGGTCCAGCGGACCTCGCGCAGGCCGAACGAGGGCGGCGCGGGCGGGTACTCCGCGCCCTGCTCGGGACGGCGCTGGGCGACGACGCGGGCGGTGCGGAGAACGGACAAGGGGCTGCCTTCCGATAGGGGTGATCCCATCCCATACCGGGCGAAAGCCGCAGGTCAATCCACGTCAGCTGGGAAGACCGTTTAATTCCCCTGAGAGGGAGAAAGCGTCGAACCGGCCTTCGACGAGGTCGAAGGCCGGTTCGAGGTGAGGGGGTGTCAGCCCTTCGGCGGTCAGCCCTTGAGCAGCGCGTCCACCACCCGGGCGGCGGCCTTGCCGTCGTCCAGGTCGCAGTACTTCTGCTTGAAGGAGGCGTAGGCGTCCGCGTGCTCCGCGGCCACCGTGTCCACCTTGCCCAGGGCCTCGACCAGCGCCTCGGAGGTCGCCAGCAGCGGGCCGGGCGCGTCCGCCTCGAAGTCGAAGCTGAAGCCGCGCAGGTTGTCCCGGTAGTGCTCCAGGTCGTGGGTGAAGAAGAGCACCGGGCGGCCGGTGTTGACGAAGTCCACCAGCGCCGAGTTGTAGTCCGTCACCAGCACGTCGGCGATCAGCAGCAGATCCGCCGTGTCCGGGTAGGTCGAGACGTCCCAGACGTAGCCGTTCCCGGCGCCCGGGACCTGACCGCACATCACCGCGTGGGTGCGCACCAGCAGGACCTGGTCCTCGCCGAGCGCCGCGCGGGCGGCGTCCAGGTCGATCCGCAGGTCGGGCTGGTAGCCGCCGTTCGGCCGGCGGCGGTCCTCGCGGAAGGTCGGCGCGTAGAGCACCACCTTCTTGCCCTCGGGCAGGCCGAGCCGCTCGCGGATCCGCTCGGCGGTCTTCTCCCGGTCGGCCGAGAGCAGCACGTCGTTGCGCGGGTAGCCGGTCTCCAGGATCGGGCCCTGGAAGCGGAAGGCGCGGCGCATCACACCGGTGGAGAAGGTGTTCGGCGAGACCAGCATGCTCCACTGCGCGACGTCGCGGTCGAGCTCCTTGAGGTACCCGGCGTCGGTGAACCAGACCTTCTCGAAGTCGTGGCCGATCCGCTTGACCGGGGTGCCGTGCCAGGTCTGCAGGACCACCTGGCCGGGGCGCCGGACGAAGAAGTCGGGCATGTGGGCGCTGGTCACCACGTACTTCGCGGTGGCCAGGGCCTCGAACCACTCCGGGCTCCACTGGCGGACCGGCTCGGCGGAGGACGGCAGGTCGGCCTGGAGGTCGTCGTTGGTCCACAGGTGGCGCAGCGCGGCGCCCCGGTGGACCAGCTCCTCGTGGATCGCCCGCGGCGAGTCCGCGTAGTGGCTGCCGAAGCCCACGTTGTAGAGCACGGTGTCGGTCAGGGGGGAGAGCTGCGCCCGTGCGAAGGCGTTGCGCTGCTGCCGCTGGCGGTAGCCGCTGCGCTCCTCCGGGAGCAGGTCGGGGTGCGACTCCAGCGAGAGGTGGTCGAAGCCCCGGCGCTCCAGCACCACCCGGCGGCCGCGCGCCTCGATCTCCAGCGGCAGCGAGCCGTGGGCCTCCTTGGCCAGCATGACGCCGGGCCAGCGGGAGCCGGCGGCGGCGCCGACCGGGCGGAAGAAGACCTCCCAGGTGCCCTTGTGCAGCGGCACCTCGCCGGCGAAGGAGGCGGTCGGTACGGCCGGCAGGGCGGCGCGGAACCGGCCGTCGGTGATCTCGACGGGGTAGGAGTGCTCCTCCTCGCGCCAGTTGTGACGGAGCACCAGCTCGTACCGGTGGGTGCCGGCCAGCGGCAGGTGGCCGCTGAGCAGGAAGCCCTCGGCCTCCCGGGCCGGGGTGATGCCGTCCACCACCGGCTGGAGCACCTGGTCGGCGAACTGCAGGTGCCCGCCGGGGGAGGACTTGGAGTGGAAGGCACGGGCGTCGCCCTCGAAGGGCACCTCGACGTGCTCGAAGGGCGCCCGCTCGTCCAGCACCAGCGGCACCACGAGCTTGCCGCCCAGGTGGATGTCGCAGCTCCAGCGGTCCCGCATCCGCTCCTCGGCCGCCGGGTCCAGCGCGTCCCAGGCCTCGCGGACCCCGGCCAGCTCGGCGATCGGGAAGGAGGCGGTGAACTCGACCCGGTCGCCGACCGGGGCGGCGAACTCGATCGGGAGGAACAGCTCGCGGTCCGACTCGGTGTGCAGCAGCCGCAGACGGGCCTTGGCCAGGTCGGCGCCGGCCGTCACCCGGCCGGTCACGGTGACCGTGCCGTCGAGCTCACTGACCGTCAGGACCCGGGCCCGGACCTTCTCCACCTTCAGGTAGAGGTGACCCTGGTTCAGCCAGGGCACGATCCGGACGTCCTGGTCGACCCAGTGCGAGGGCGGGTTCTCGGCGCTGTCCGCCCAGCCGCCGGAGACCCGGCCCTTGTAGACGCCGCCCTTGCCGGCCCCGGCGATCAGCACCCGCCAGTGGCCCTCCTTCCACTGACCCCGCTGCTTGAGCCGCTTGGGGTCGATGGCGACGGTGAAGCCGGCCCAGTCGCAGCTGTACAGGTCGTGCGAGGAGGAGGCGGTGGCCTCCGGGCTGTACGTGGTCTTGGTGGGCACGGCCACCACCCGGCGGCCCTTGGCCTCGCGCAGCACCAGCACCTTGACCATGTCGTGCCGGCTCTCGGCACCCAGGTGCTCGGGGAAGGCGTGGCCGCTCAGCCGGAGCCGGCCGTCCTCCCAGGAGCTCTCGTACAGCCGGCTGCGCATCACCAGCGCGTTGTCCAGCCGCAGCACGTCGGCGGGCACGCTCTTGCGGCCGCCGCGCAGGAACG
Source organism: Kitasatospora sp. NPDC088742 (assembly GCF_055584905.1). NCBI lineage: Bacteria > Bacillati > Actinomycetota > Actinomycetes > Kitasatosporales > Streptomycetaceae > Kitasatospora > Kitasatospora sp. NPDC088742. Next base: position 17,136 of record NZ_JBVJLD010000014.1, read on the forward strand.
GGTAGTCGGCGTACGGGCGGAGCAGGCCGCGGGCCGGGGCGGCGCCGTTGCTGTCCTTCTCGAACTCCATCTGGTCGATGAACTCGGACATCCGGTTCGCGACCGTCAGGTGGTACTTCAGGCGCAGCGGCGCGCGCAGCTTGCGGACCTGCTCCGGGCCGATCGCCCGCAGCAGCCGGGCGACGTGCACCTGGTAGGCCTCGCGGTACGGCTCGTCGCCGTCCAGCACCGACCAGAAGAACATCGGGATCTCCTCGACGAGGTTGTTCTCGTCGTAGGAGCGCAGGTACTCCTTGAAGCGCGGCTCCGGCCGGGCCTGCAGCCAGGCGCGGACCAGCTCCATCGACTTGACCCGGTCGATCAGGCCCTTGGGGTTGAAGCGCATCTGGGTGATCGACATCTCGCCGACCTCGCGCTCGCGCCAGTGGTAGATCGGCTCGGAGAGCACGTCGACGCTCTTGGCCAGGTAGTGGTGCGGCACGCTGACCGGGGCGTCCTCGTAGAGGATGCCCTCGGGGTAGAGCACGCCGGCCGCGTCGAAGAAGGAGCGGCGGTAGACCTTGTTCCAGGCCGTGCGGTCGGTGACCAGCGACGGGACCTCGGTGATGTGGGTCTTGAGCTTGGTCTCCCGGAACGGCTTGGAGTGCCCGCCGGACTGGTAGTAGCCGACGGCGCGGAAGCGCAGCACGTTGCCGGTGGCGAAGTCCGAGCCGGTCTCGTCCAGCGTGCCGATCATCAGCTCGTAGGCGCTGGGCGGCAGGGTGTCGTCGCTGTCGACGAAGTTCAGGAACTCGCCGTCCGGGTCGATGTGCCGGTAACCGGTGTTGCGGGCCGCGCCGAGGCCCTTGTTCTCCTGGCGGACCAGGCGGAAGCGGGAGTCCTTGGCGGCGTAGGCGTCCGCGATCGCGGCGCTGCCGTCCTTGGACCCGTCGTCCACCATCACGCACTCGAAGTCCGTGAAGGTCTGGGCGGCGATGGAGTCCAGGCACTCCTCGAGGTAGCGCTCGACGTTGTAGATCGGGACGACGACGGAGAGGCGGGGGGCCATCGGCTGCGCGGGCCTTTCATTGGGGACGTGCGACCGGCGGGCGCCCTGAGGCGGACGGCTGCCGGGCGTACAGCTTCGGCGCGATTCTACCGTCCGGCTGTGCGACACCCGGCTGGCCGGTCCGCGCCGCCCCGTCAACCCCGTGGCCGGATCCTCACCCGTACGGGAACGTCACCCGGACGTCACCCGGACGGCCCCGGGTCGTTGCTCCGGACAGACCGCCCACGGCGGTCCGCCGCAGTGTCGTGAGGAGCACCCGATGAGCATCGTCACCCCCACCGAGCCGACCCGCCTGGAGGACGTGCCGGGCTGGTTCTGGGACGAGGACCGGCACTCCTTCGAGTGGCTGCTGGCCCGACAGCAACGGACCGGGCTGCGCGGGGACCTGCTGGAGCTGGGCGCCTACCTGGGCCGCAGCGCCATCGTGATGGGCCGTCACCTGCGGGCGGGAGAGCGGTTCACGGTCTGCGACCTGTTCGACTCCGAGGCGGAGGACGAGGACAACACCGCCGAGATGGCGATGTCCTACCGCCGGACGCTGACCAGGGAGGCCTTCGAGGTCAACTACCTGGCCTTCCACGCGGAGCTGCCCGAGGTGGTGCAGGCGCCGACCTCGGTGCTGGCCGACGGCCGGATCCCGGCCGGCAGCTGCCGCTTCGTCCACGTGGACGCCTCCCACCTCTACGAGCACGTGGCCGGGGACATCCAGGTCGCCAAGGCCGCGCTCGCCCCGGAGGGGCTGCTGGTGCTCGACGACTACCGCGCCGAGCACTGCCCGGGCGTGGGCGCGGCGATCTGGGAGGCGGTCTTCGACCACGGCCTGCGGCCGGTGCTGCTGACGGAGTGCAAGTTCTACGGCACCTGGGGCGATCCGACGGAGCTCCAGGACGAGCTGCTGGCCAGCGGCGGCGGGGCGGAGGGCTGCTGGCTGAACGTGGACACCATCGGCGGCCACCGGGTGCTGCGGCTGGACGGCAAGCCCACCCGGCTGCCCGCCTTCCCGCCGCCCCGCAACGCCCCGGCGGCTCCGCCCGCTCCGCCCGCCCCTGACCTGGCGGACCTGCGGGCGGCCCAGGAACTGGCCGAACGCCGGGCCCTCGCCGCCGCCGCCCGCCGGCCCTCGGCGGTGGCCCGGCGGGTGGTGGCCGACCTGCTCCCGCCGGTGGTCGCCGCGGTGATCCGCCGCGCCCGGCGCCGGAGCTGACGGAGCGTCGGGCGGTGGGCCGGGCCCCGGGCGGGTATACAGGGACCCGGCCCGGACCGACCGCGGCCCACGGCAGGGTGAGGTGACGGCGTGGACTTCCTGACCAGGCTCCCGGTGGTCGGCCCGCTGGTGGCCCGGCTGCTGCGCAGCCGTCCCTGGCTGGCGTACGCGCACATGGGCGAGGTGCAGGGCAACCGGCTGGCCGGAGCGGTCACCTTCTTCGGCTTCCTGGCCCTCTTCCCGCTGCTCACGGTGGCCTTCGCCATCGCGGTCAAGACCCTCTCGGACAGCCGGGTGCAGAAGCTCCAGGGCGACATCGCCGAGCAGCTGCCCGGCCTCTCCGACGCGCTCGACCTGCCCACCCTGGTGGCCAACGCGGGCGCGGTCGGCGCGATCAGCGGGGTGCTGCTGCTGATCTCCGGCCTCGGCTGGGTGGAGACCATGCGCGGCTCCGTCCGGGAGATCTGGCGGCTGCCCCAGGAGCCCGGCAACCCGGTGCTGCGCAAGCTCTGGGACTGCGCCGTGCTGCTCGGCCTCGGCCTGGTGACGGCGGTCTCGCTGGGTGCCTCGGCGGTGGCCACCACGCTGGCCCGGCGGGCCGCCGACTGGCTCGAACTCGACGGCGTGGGCTGGCTGTTGACCGCGGTCGGGTTCGTCATCGCAGTCGGCGCCGACTTCGTCCTGTTCAGCTACCTGCTCGGCCCGTTCCCCCGGATCACCGACTACCTGGAGCGCCGCGCCCTGGTCACCGGGGCGCTGATCGGCGCGGTCGGCTTCGAGCTGCTCAAGCTGCTGCTCTCCTCCTACCTCGGCTCGGTGGCCGGAAAGAGCCTGTACGGGGCCTTCGGCGTGCCGGTCGCGCTGCTGCTCTGGATCAACTTCGTCTCCCGGCTGCTGATGTACTGCGCCTCCTGGACGGCGCTGGCCGACCCGGACGCCGCCCGGGCCCGGACCAGGGAGCGGGCCGCCGCCCTGCTCGAATCGGCCGAACCGGCCGGGTCCGCCGAAACCTCCTGAAGGCCCCCTGCCGGAAAAGTCGGGATGTGGCTAGGATCACCGCCACGCTCGCCAGGTCACCCCTGTGGGCGAGCTCCCACCTGCAGCGGAACCCCCGTCCGCGGCAACCCCCTGGAGACCTCCGTGATCAGCGCCGATCCAAGCTCCGCCCGTAGCTCCTCCCGTACCGACGGCAGCGCCACACTGCCCGGACTCCCCCCGCCGCCCACCCGCCTGAACGACGTCCCCGGCTGGTTCTGGCGCGCCGACCAGGAACTGTTCAGCTGGATGCTGGAGCGCCAGAGTGCCACCGGCACCAAGGGCGACCTGCTGGAGCTCGGCAGCTACCTGGGCCGCAGCGCGATCCTGATGGGCCGTCACCTGCGGCCCGGCGAAAGGTTCACGGTCTGCGACCTGTTCGACTCCGACGCCCCGGACGAGGACAACACCGCCGAGATGGCGATGTCCTACCGCAAGACCCTCACCCGCCGTGCCTTCGAGGCCAACTACCTGGCCTTCCACCCGGAGCTGCCCGAGGTGGTGCAGGCGCCGACCTCGGTGCTGGCCGACGGCCGGATCCCGGCCGGCAGCTGCCGCTTCGTCCACGTGGACGCCTCCCACCTCTACGAGCACGTGGCCGGGGACATCCAGGTGGCCAAGGCCGCGCTCGTCCCCGACGGCCTGGTGGTGCTCGACGACTACCGCGCCCCGCACACCCCCGGCGTCTCGGCGGCGGTCTGGGAGGCGGTCTACGTGCACGGCCTCAAGCCGGTCTGCCTGACCCCGGAGAAGTTCTACGGCACCTGGGGCGACCAGGAGTCCGTGACCGGGAACCTGCTGCAACGGGACTGGCGGGCCGAGGGCTTCCGCCTCGACGAGGAGCACATCAACGGGTACCCGGTGCACCGGCTCGCCTGGGACGCACCGCCGGCCCAGCGCTCGGCCGCCCGGCGGCTGGCGCTCGACCTGCTCCCGCCGGCGCTCACCCGCGCCGTCCGGCGCGCGCTGCACTGACCCGCCGGCGCCACCACCAGCCGGCCCCCGCCGCCCCGGCCAGCACCACCAGCCCGGGAGTCAGCCAACCGGGGCCCCCGTCCGATCCGGCGGGGGCCCCGGCCCGCTCGGCCCGCTCGGCCGGTGCGGCCGGTGCGGCCTGCGGCCCCGTGCCCGGTTCCTGCCCCGCGGCGGCCCCGGCGTCCCCGCCCACCAGCTGCCCGACCGGCGTCACCTTCCCGGCCGCCGCGAAGCCCCAGTCGAGCAGCGCGGCGGTCTCCTCGTACACCCGCTGGTAGTCGGCCGGGTGCATCACCGTCACCAGCAGGGTCCGGCCGCCGCGTTCGGCCGCGCCGGTGAAGGTGGCCCCGGCGTTGGTGGTGTAGCCGTTCTTCACCCCGAACAGGCCCGGGTACTTGCCCAGCAGCCGGTCGGTGTTGGCGATCCCGAAGGAACCGCGCTGCCCGGTCACCTTGTCCACGGCGCCGGGGAACTGCGCGTCCCGGGTGGAGCAGTACGCCCGGAAGTCCGCGTTGCGCAGCCCCGCGCGGGCGAACAGGGTCAGGTCGTAGGCCGAGGAGAGCTGCCCGTCCATGTCGTAGCCGTCCGGCGAGACCACCGAGGTGTCCAGCGCCTGGAGCTCCTTCGCCCGGGCTCGCATCTGATCGACCGTCACCTCGACGCCGCCGTTCATGTGCGCCAGCACCCGCACCGCGTCGTTGCCCGAGCTGAGGAACACCCCGCGCCAGAGGTCCTCCACCCGGTAGTCCAGGTCCTCCTTGATCCCGACCAGGCTGCTGCCGTGCCCGGAGCCGAGCAGCTCGGCGTTGGTCACCCGGTGGACGGCGTTGCGGTCCAGCTTGGGCAGCACCGTGTCGGCGAACAGCATCTTCAGCGTGGAGGCCGGGGGGAGCCGCCAGTGCGGGTTGTTCGCCGCCAGCACCTCACCGCTGGCGGCGTCCGCCACCAGCCAGGACTGCCCGGTCAGCCCGCCCGGCAGGCCCGGCGCTCCGGCCTGCGGCGCGACCTGCACCCCGGTGCGCCCGAGCAGCTCCCCGCCCACCGTGGACATCCCCGGCGGCGGCTCCTGCCAGGGCACCGCGGCGGTGCAGCAGAGCGCGGCGAGGGCCAGCGCGGCCAGACGGTACGTGGACTGACGGACATTCGGCACCCGCGGAACGTACCCGCCCCGACCGCCGCCCGGCCCACCACGCCGTCCGTCTCCCCCGAACGGGCACCCGCCGCTGGGCCGTCCGGCCCACTCCGCATACTGGAACCGACTCCCCGAAAGGACGCCCCCGTCATGAAGCTCGGCCGTCTCGCCTCCTGGTTCCTCACCGCCTTCGGCGTCTGGTCCCTGTTCATCTGGACCACCTTCGTCAAGAACCTCTGGAAGGACTCCGGCGGCCAGGCCTTCACCAACGGCGACCACTCCCAGCCCACCGCCTTCTTCTGGGTCCACCTCCTGCTCGCCGTCACCTCCCTGCTGCTCGGCCTCGCCATCGGCACCCTGGGCGTCCGCAGTCTCCGCGCCCTGCGCCGCGGCTAATCCCTTTGCCGCTGTCGTAGGCCGCTGCCAGGATCTCCGCCGGGTGGGTGCACGACCCACCCCGCTGCCCCCGGGGGGATCCTCCGCATGTCCTCTTCCCGACGGACCCTTGCCGTCGTCACCGTGCTGGCCGCGACCTTCCCGGCCTCGGCCGCGGTGGCCGCCGAGCACGACACCGTCACCGCCGCCTGCACCGCGGAGTGGCTCAACTCGGCCACCCCGACCCTGACCGGCACCACCACCGGCACGGCCGCCCGCTTCGGCCTCTGGGACGTCACCACCGACCGGAAGCTGGTGGACCGTCAGGCCGACGCCACCGACGGCAAGCTGGCCGTCACCACCGACCCGCTCACCGACGGGCACCGCTACGAGTGGCGCTTCTGGCCCCAGGGCGGCGGCAAGCCCACCACCAAGTGCGCCTTCGGCGTCGACACCACCCCGCCCGGCGTCCCGACGGTGAGCTCCACCGATTTCCCGGCCCTGGGCAGTGGGCAGACCCCGCAGAAGTACGCCGGACAGGCCGGCACCTTCACCTTCACCGGTGAAGGGGCTGCCTGCTACCACTACGTCCTCAACGGCACCCCGAGCGTCGGCTGGACCTGCGCGAGCCCCGGGACGACCACCGGCCCCACCGTCACGATCAAGCCCAGGGACTGGGGTACCAACAGCCTGCGGGTGGAGGCCATGGACGCCGCGGGCAACGTCTCCCAGTCGGCCGACTACTCCTTCTACGCCCCGTCCAACCCCAACCAGCCGAAGGCCTACGGCGACGTGGACGCCGACGGTGCCCCGGACATCGTGCTGCCGGACCTGGCGGGCAACCTCCAGGTGATCAGCGCGGATTCGACCGGCACCGAGCCGAGCGCCGTCCTCCCGGCCACCGCCGCGCCGGGCGGCACCGGCAGCTGGGCCGGCCTGGACATCGCCCACGGCGGGTGGGGCCGGGGTGACGAGCCGGTGGACCAGGTCGTCGTGCGGACGCCCGGGACCGCCCACTCCTACCTCTACCGCGGCATCGACCCGAGCCGGACCTCCCCGGCCTACAAGCGCCTGCCGAGCGCGGCGGGGCTGGACTGGACCCGTGCGGAGCAGCTGGTCGCCATCGGATCGGGCACTCGTACCGCCCCGACCGGACCGCAGATGCTCACCGTGGTCGACGGAGACCTCTGGCTGGTCGTCCAGGAGGGCTTCTGGAGCGAGGCGGTGCGCCTCTCCACGACCGGTGCCTGGGCCGGGTACCAGCTGATCGGCCCCGGCCCGGACGCCGTGGGCAACCTCACCGTCTGGGCCCGCGAGAAGTCCACCGGCACCCTGCGTGCCTACCAGGTGCCGCCGACCGGCCCGGAGACCTTCGACTTCGCCGCCCTCGCCGACCCGGCCAACGGCACCGTGCTCGGCACCTTCCCGCTCGACCGCTACCCGACCCTGGGCAGCGTCGGTGACGCGGACGGTGACGGTGCGTCGGACCTCTACGCCGTCACCGCCGAGCGGCACCTGGTGGTCTTCACCGGCACCACCGCCCCCAAGGACCGCGGTCTGCTGAAGTGACGAACGGCTGAGGGCCCGTCCGGAAGGAACCGGACGGGCCCTCAGGGGCAGGCGGGCGGAGCCTAGAAGCGGCGGGTGACCAGCGCCCGCTTCACTTCCTGGATCGCCTTGGTGACCTCGATGCCACGGGGGCAGGCCTCGGAGCAGTTGAAGGTGGTGCGGCAACGCCACACGCCCTCACGGTCGTTGAGGATCTCCAGGCGCTGCTCGGCACCCTCGTCGCGCGAGTCGAAGATGAAGCGGTGCGCGTTGACGATGGCGGCCGGGCCGAAGTACTGGCCGTCGTTCCAGAAGACCGGGCAGGACGAGGTGCACGCGGCGCACAGGATGCACTTGGTGGTGTCGTCGAAGCGCTCGCGGTCCTCGGCGGACTGCAGGCGCTCCCGGGTCGGGTCGTTCCCCTTGGTGATGAGGAACGGCATGACGTCCTTGTACGCCTGGAAGAACGGGTCCATGTCCACGATCAGGTCCTTGAGGACCGTCAGGCCCTTGATGGCCTCGATCGTGATCGGCTTCTCCGGGTTGACGTCCTTGATCAGGGTCTTGCACGCCAGCCGGTTGCGGCCGTTGATCCGCATGGCGTCGGAGCCGCAGATGCCGTGCGCGCAGGAACGGCGGTAGGTGAGGGTGCCGTCCTGCTCCCACTTGATCTTGTTGAGGGCGTCGAGGACGCGCTCCTTCGGGTCCATCTCCAGCTGGTAGTCGACCCACACCGGGTCCGGCAGCTCCTCCGGGTTGAACCGGCGGATCCGCACGGTGACGGTGATCAGCTTGGTGCTGCCGGCCTCCACCGCGTCCAGGGCGGCGGAGTGCTTCTCCACGGTCGGAGTGCTCATCAGTACTTACGCTCCATCGGCTGGTAGCGGGTCGTGACCACCGGCTTGTAGTCCAGGCGGATCGAGGTGCTGCCGTCGGCGGCGACCTCGCGGTAGGCCATGGTGTGCTGCATGAACTTCTCGTCGTCGCGGGTCGGGAAGTCCTCGCGGTAGTGACCGCCGCGGGACTCCTCACGGGCCAGCGCGGAGACGGCCAGCACCTCGGCCAGCTCGAGTAGGTTGCCCAGCTCGATGGCCTCCAGGAGGTCGGTGTTGTACCGCATGCCCTTGTCCTGGATGGCGACGTGCTTGAAGCGCTCGCGCAGCCCGGCGATGTCGGCCACGGCCTGCTTCAGGGTCTCGCCGGTGCGGTAGACCATGGCGTTGGCGTCCATGGTCTCCTGCAGCTCCTTGCGGATCTGCGCGACCGACTCGGTGCCCTCGGACTCGCGCAGCTGCTCGACCATGTCCTGGACGAACTTGCCCGGGTTCTCCGGGAGTTCGACGTAGTCGTTGGCCGAGGCGTAGGCGGCGGCGGCGAGGCCCGCGCGGCGGCCGAACACGTTGATGTCCAGCAGCGAGTTGGTGCCCAGGCGGTTGGCGCCGTGCACCGAGACGCAGGCGACCTCACCGGCGGCGTACAGGCCGGGGACGACGTCGGTGTTGTTCGACAGCACCTCGCCCTCGACGTTGGTCGGGATGCCGCCCATGGCGTAGTGCGCGGTGGGCTGGATCGGGATCGGGTCCGTGTAGGGCTCGATGCCGAGGTAGGTCCGCGCGAACTCGGTGATGTCCGGGAGCTTGGCGTCCAGCTGCTCCGGCGGAAGGTGCGTCAGGTCCAGGTAGACGTGGTCGCCGTCCGGGCCGCAGCCGCGGCCCTCGCGGATCTCGGTGTAGATCGCGCGAGAGCAGACGTCACGGGACGCGAGGTCCTTCATGACCGGGGCGTAGCGCTCCATGAAGCGCTCGCCGTCCTTGTTGCGGAGGATGCCGCCCTCACCACGGGCGCCCTCGGTGAGCAGGATGCCCATCCGCCAGATGCCGGTCGGGTGGAACTGGAAGAACTCCATGTCCTCCAGCGGCAGGCCCCGGCGCCACGCGACGGCCTGGCCGTCGCCGGTCAGGGTGTGCGCGTTCGAGGTGACCTTGAACATCTTGCCGGTGCCGCCGGAGGCGAACACCACGGCCTTCGCCTGGAAGACGTGGATCTCGCCGGTGGCCAGCTCGTAGGCGACCACGCCGGAGGTCTTGCCGTCCACGATCAGCAGGTCCAGGACGTAGAACTCGTTGAAGAACTCGACGCCGTGCTTGACGCAGTTCTGGAACAGCGTCTGGAGGATCATGTGACCGGTGCGGTCGGCCGCGTAGCAGGAGCGGCGGACGGGCGCCTCACCGTGGTTGCGGGAGTGACCGCCGAAGCGGCGCTGGTCGATCCGGCCCTGCTCGGTGCGGGAGAAGGGGAGACCCATCTTCTCCAGGTCGAGGACGGCGTCGATGGCCTCCTTGCACATGATCTCGGCGGCGTCCTGGTCGACCAGGTAGTCACCACCCTTGACCGTGTCGAAGGTGTGCCACTCCCAGTTGTCCTCCTCGACGTTGGCGAGGGCGGCACACATGCCGCCCTGGGCCGCGCCGGTGTGGGACCGGGTGGGGTAGAGCTTGGTCAGCACCGCGGTGCGGCTGCGCTGGGTCGACTCGATGGCCGCGCGCATGCCCGCGCCACCGGCGCCGACGATGACGGTGTCGTACTTGTGAATCTGCATCAGGTCTTCGTCGCCTCTGGCCGGCTTAGATGTTCGGGTCGAAGGTGAAGATCACCAGGGTGCCGAGCAGGACCGTGAACACGGTCGCGGCGCCCATCAGCGTCTTCAGCCACAGCCTGGTGGAGGCCTTCTCCGCGTAGTCGTTGATGACCGTGCGCATGCCGTTGCTGCCGTGCAGCATCGCCAGCCAGAGCATCAACAGGTCCCAGCCCTGCCAGAACGGCGAGGCCCAGCGGCCCGCCACGAAGGCAAAGTTGATCTTCGACACGCCGCCGTCGAGCACCAGCATGATCAGCAGGTGACCGAGGATCAGGATCACCAGTAGGACGCCCGACAGGCGCATGAACAGCCAGGCGAGCATCTCGAAGTTGGTGCGGGTACGCCGAGGGGTCTTCTTGGTGCGCGCACGGGCCGGCTCGACGACGAAGGCGTCGGCCGGGTTGCCGGTGCCCAGGCCCTGGCCGGTGTGGGCCTGGAGCGAGGGGACCACCAGGGTCTCGTTGGTCTCAGCCACGGCGGATCACTTCCCGAACCACTTGAGGAGGGTGTGCTCGAGGATCGGGTAGAAGGCACCCGCCAACAGCACCACCCACACACCGACCACGGTCCAGAGCATCTGCTTCTGGTACTTCGGGCCCTTGGACCAGAAGTCCACGGCGACGACCCGAAGACCGTTCAGCGCGTGGAACAGGATGGCGGCCGTCAGGCCGTACTCCATCAGGTTGACCAGCGGGGTCTTGTAGGTCGCGATGACGGTGTCGTAGGACTCGGGGGAGACCCGGACCAACGCGGTGTCGAGGACATGGGCGAACAGGAAGAAGAAGATGAGGACGCCGGTGACTCGATGAGCCACCCAGCTCCACATGCCTTCCCGGCCGCGGTACAGCGTTCCAGCCGGCACGGAAAAACCCTCCGGAAGCGGATCGGGGGCTCGGCCGGCTTCGGTGTCGGTCAGCCCGGCCGGTACGGTCCCCCGGCCGCCAGCATCCTATCGACGCCGCGCGGAGAACCGCCTCCGGGGGTGTCAGGTGTGATCCATCAGGCACGCACGGCCTAATCCCGCCTACTCCTGACAGGTCGCCGGGACGCGCGGCGCCCGCCCCCGGGAGTGTCGCGGAGCGGGCACGGCGTTCGGTGCTGACGGCGGCTCAGGCGCCGACCAGGTGCTCCAATCTGGTCAGGGCGATCCGCCGGAGCTCCTCGGCGGCGATCAGCCGCTCCTCGTCCGGCTCGTTGGCGAGCCTGGTGCGGACGGAGGTGAGCACGGTGTCCAGCATCTCCTCGGGGACGATGCCGTCCAGGCAGACCACGAAGACGTGGCCGTACCGGGCCTCGTACGCGGCGTGCGCGGCCCGCAGGGCGGTGTGCGCCGCCTGGCTTCCGGGGGCCCGCATGCCCAGCAGTGGCTGCGGCATCCAGCTCTCGTCCGCGAGGGCCTCGGCCAGGTCGGCCGGACGCAGGTCGTAGGAGGCCTCGCTGGCGGCTGCCAGCAGGGACTCTATGTCGGGGTACGGGCGGTGGGCGGTGAGCCGCAGCGCCCAGCGGTGGCTGCCGCAACAGGCCAGCAGGGCCTCCTCGGCAGCGCCGGGGTCGGCCTCGTTGAAGCGGTGAAGCCCGAGCAGGGACGGCACCAACAGCGGCTCGTCGAGCTGCTGCGGCGGGATGTCGCTGGCCAGCGGGTCCTCCTCGTGAGGGCGGGAAGGGGGGATGCTCCAGAGACGAAACGTAGGTGCTCAGCGGCCCTTGACAGGACCGCTCTGCCGGGCCCGAGGGCTGGCGTCTCGTGGACCGCCCGGGCAGCGGCACCACGGTAGTTGAGGGTTCGTCAGTTGAGGAGAGGTCGCGTCGAATTCACTCGATCGAGCTATCAAGTCGTGACGTTGTCATGCTCGTTGAGGGTAGAAGGGGGCGGTGATCACGCCGTCCGCCCAGGCCCCGCACCGCGCTGACCTGCGGCTGCCCCATTCGGGCCGGTGCCATCCGCAGCTCGACCGGGTCCGCGCCGAAACCGCCGCCTGGACCGCCCGGCACGGCCTGGCCCCGGCCGGCGGAGCCGAGCGCGCCGCCCACTGCCACCCCGACGCGCCGTACCCCGAACTCGCCCTGCTGGCCGCCTGGTACGCCTGGGCCGCCCAGGGCCCCAGCACCCGGCCGCCGGCCTCGCCGCCGCCCGCGCCGAGCTGGACCTCCGGACCGAGCCCGGGCACCCGGCCGGCCGGTGGCGCCGGTTCACCGCCCTGACCGACGACCTCGCCCGGCGCCCCGCCGCCGACCCGGACCTGCTCGCCCACCTGGACGCCCGGCGCCCGTTCGCCCGCTGGGCCGCCGCTCTGGACCGAGCGGAGCTTCGACACCGACGGCTGGCCACTGTTCGCCGCACTCACCCACCCCGACGCCCCGGCCGAGAGGCTGATCATGATCGCCCAGTGGGACGTCCTCGCGCTGGCCCTGGACGACCACTTCGTCACCGCGTTCAAGCTCCCGCGCGACGTGGCCGGGGCCCGCGCCTTCACGGCCAGGCTCCCGCAGTTCATGCCGCCCGACGGCGGGCCGGTGCCGCCGGCGGCCAACCAGGTCGAGCGCGCCGTGGCCGAGCTCTGGGGCCGTAGCGCCCCCGGGCTGTCCACCGAGGAACGGGTCCGCTTCGCCGGGTACGTGACCGGGTTCGCCGCCGCCAACCTGGAGGAGCTGGACGCGATCGTGCTCGGGCGGGTCCCCGACCCGGTGCAGCGCCTGGAGTTCCGCCGGGTCAGCTCGGGCACCGACCTCTCGATCGGGCTCACCGGCCACCGGCCCCCGCCGAGCGACCCGCTCCGCCGCCTGGAGGACGCCTTCGCGGACGCGGTCGGTCTGCGCAACGACATCCACTCGTACCGCAAGGAGACCTCGGAGGAGGGCGAGCTCGGCAACGCCGTCCTGACGCTCCGTCGGTTCCTCGGCTGCGGGCTCCAGCAGGCGGTGGACGTCGTCTACCGGCTGTTCGCCCAGCGGCTGGCCGAGTTCGACCGGCTGGTGGCGGAGGAGCTGCCGCGCGGTGACGCCGGGACGGACCGTCACGTGGCCGCGCTGCGGACCTGGCTGGCCGGGGACGACGAGTGGTACCGGCGGACCGGCCGCTACCGTGCTGGCAGCAGCCGGTCCCTCACGCCGTTCAGGACGTCCGGTGCACCTTGTGGTTGGCCGCCTGGGCCCGGGGCCTGACCACCAGCAGGTCGATGTTGACGTGCGAGGGGCGGGTGACCGCCCAGGACACGGTGTCGGCGACGTCCTCGGAGGTGAGCGGCTCGGCCACGCCCGCGTACACCGCCGCCGCCTTGGACTCGTCGCCGCGGAAGCGGGTGACCGCGAAGCCCTCGGACTTCACCATGCCGGGGGCGATCTCGATCACCCGGATCGGCTCGCCGTTCAGCTCCAGCCGCAGGGTGGCGGCGATGGTGTGCGCGGCGTGCTTGGCGGCCACGTAGCCGCCGCCGCCCTCGTACGCGGTCAGCGCGGCGGTCGAGCTGAGCACCAGCACCGTGCCGTCGCCGCCGGCGCGCAGCGCGGGCAGCAGCGCCTGGGTCACGTGCAGCACGCCGAGCACGTTCACCTCGTACATGGCCAGCCAGTCGGCCGGGTCGCCGGCCTCCACGCTCTCGGCGCCGATCGCGCCGCCCGCGTTGTTGACCAGCACGTCCACCCGGCCGACCTCGGCCGCGAAGGCGTCCACCTGCGCGCGGTCGGTCACGTCCACGGTGTAGGCGCGGCCGCCGATCTCCTTGGCCAGTGCCTCGATCCGCTCGGTCCGGCGGGCGGTCACCACCACCTCGAAGCCGTCCGCCGCGAGCCGCCGGGCCGTCGCCGCGCCGATGCCACTGCTGGCGCCGGTGACCACGGCCACCTTCCGTTCGGTCATGTCCCACTCCCTGCTGGTCCGGTCGTCTGCCGGTTCGATCATTCCAAAGAGTGACGGCCGGCCGCTCGGTGGATCAGGGGGTGGATAGGGGTTGCGCCCTCTTGGGGTAGGAGGTGACGGTGCGCCACCGTTGCACTGCTCGTGTCCCGACCCCGCGTCCCGACCCCGCGTCCTTGACCCCTGGAGGTAACCCGTGGCAGACCGTCACACCGAGTCCGGCATCCCGATCCGGCCGGTCTACGGCCCCGAGGCCCTGGACGGGTGGGACCCGGGGGAGCGGCTCGGCGAGCCCGGGCGCTACCCGTTCACCCGCGGCGTCTACCCGACGATGTACACCGGGAAGCCGTGGACCATGCGGCAGTACGCCGGCTTCGGCACCGCCGCCGAGTCCAACGCCCGCTACCGCCAGCTGATCGCCAACGGCACCAACGGCCTCTCGGTCGCCTTCGACCTGCCGACCCAGATGGGCTACGACTCGGACGCCCCGCTCGCGGCCGGCGAGGTCGGCAAGGTGGGGGTGGCGGTCGACTCGGTCGAGGACATGGCGGTGCTGTTCGGCGGCATCCCGCTGGGCGAGGTCTCCACCTCGATGACCATCAACGCGCCCGCCTCCGTCCTGCTGCTGCTCTACCAACTGGTGGGCGAGAGCCAGGGGGTGGCCCCCGCCGCGCTCACCGGCACGATCCAGAACGACGTGCTGAAGGAGTACATCGCCCGGGGCACCTACATCTTCCCGCCCAAGCCCAGCCTGCGGCTGGTCGCCGACGTGTTCCGCTACTGCCGGGCCGAGATCCCGAAGTGGAACACCATCTCCATCTCGGGCTACCACATGGCCGAGGCGGGGGCCGATCCGGTGCAGGAGATCGCCTTCACCCTGGCCAACGGGATCGAGTACGTCCGGACCGCCGTCGCGGCCGGGATGGAGGTGGACGACTTCGCGCCCCGGCTCTCCTTCTTCTTCGTGGCCCGCACCACGCTGCTGGAGGAGGTGGCCAAGTTCCGTGCCGCGCGCCGGATCTGGGCCCGCGTCATGCGCGAGGAGTTCGGCGCGCGCAACCCCAAGTCGCTGATGCTGCGCTTCCACACCCAGACCGCCGGGGTCCAACTCACCGCCCAGCAGCCGGAGGTGAACCTGGTCCGGGTCTCGGTGCAGGCGCTGGCCGCGGTCTTCGGCGGCACCCAGTCGCTGCACACCAACAGCTTCGACGAGGCGATCGCGCTGCCCACCGAGAAGGCGGCCCGGCTGGCCCTGCGCACCCAGCAGGTGCTGGCGTACGAGAGCGACGTGACGGCCACCGTGGACCCGTTCGCCGGGTCCTACGTGGTGGAGTCGCTGACCGACGAGGTGGAGGAGGCGGCGCTCCAACTGATGGGCCGCATCGAGGACATGGGCGGTGCGGTGGCCGCCATCGAGCGCGGCTTCCAGAAGGGCGAGATCGAGCGCACCGCGTACCGGGTGCAGCAGGAGACCGACTCGGGGGAGCGCACGGTGGTCGGGGTGAACCGCTTCCAGCTGGACACCGAGGAGCCCTACGAGCCGCTGCGGGTGGACCCGGCGATCGAGGCCGAGCAGGCCGCCCGACTGGCCCAACTCCGTGCGGCGCGCGACAGTTCGGCGGTGGAGCGCGGGCTGACGGCGCTCCGGAAGGCGGCCGCCGGGAGCGAGAACGTGCTCTACCCCATGCGGGAGGCGCTGGCCGCGCGGGCCACCGCCGGGGAGGTGAGCGACGCGCTGCGCGAGGTCTGGGGCACCTACACCCCGTCCGAACGCTTCTGAGGGGTGGTCAGGCGCCGTGTCCCGTGCCGGGGTCGGTCGTTGCACAGGACAGTGATCACCGGGAAGGCGGAAACGGTATGTCATACCCACCTGTGCGGCCGGTATGCACCCATCCGGGGACCGATCTGACGGAAGTCGGGCCAAAAGCCGTTCACCGGCCTAGTCTTGTTGAGGTGAACGATCCTCAGCCCGGCGCTCGGGCCACCCTCACGCCTGCCCGCCCCGGCTCCGATCTGCGGGCGCGGGTACGGGCCTACCAGGCCGAGTTGATCGCCTTCCGGCGGGACCTGCACCGGCACCCCGAGCTGGGCCGCCAGGAGTTCCGCACCACCCGGCTGCTGCGCGAGCGGCTGCTCGCGGCCGGGCTGACCCCGAAGGTGCTGCCGGGCGGCACGGGCATGACGGTGGACATCGTGCCGCCGGGCACCAAGTCGGGCACCCCGTTCCTGGCGTTCCGCGCGGACATCGACGCGCTGCCGATCGACGACGCCAAGACCGAGGCCCCGTACCGCTCCACCCTGCCGGGCAGGGCGCACGCCTGCGGGCACGACGTGCACACCTCGGTGGTGCTGGGCACCGCGCTGGTGCTGGCCCAGGCGGCCCGCACCGGTGAGCTGACCCAGCCGGTCCGGCTGGTCTTCCAGCCGGCCGAGGAGGTCATGCCGGGCGGGGCGCTGGACGTGATCGAGGCCGGCGGGATGAAGGACGTCGGGCGGATCTTCGCGGTGCACTGCGACCCCAAGGTCCAGGTCGGCCGGATCGGCCTCAAGGTCGGTGCCATCACCTCCGCCTGCGACCGGCTCACCCTCCACCTGGACGGCCCCGGCGGCCACACCGCCCGCCCGCACCTGACGACGGATCTGGTCACCGCGGTCGCCCGGCTCGCCGCCGACCTGCCGCCCGCGCTCTCCCGCCGGATGGACCCGCGCTGGGGCGTCAGCCTGGTCTGGGGCCGGATCGCCTCCGGCTCCGCGCCCAACGTCATCCCCCAGCACGCCGAACTCGAGGGCACCGTCCGCTGCCTGGAGCTGGCCGGCTGGCGCGAGGCCCCCGACGCCCTGGAGGACCTGACCGGCAAGCTCGCCGAGACCTACCGGGCCAAGTGGTCCCTCGACTACCACCGCGGCGTCCCCCCGGTGGTCAACGAGCAGCTCTCCATCGCCCAGCTCGACGCCGCCATGAACGGCCGCTTCGCCGCCGGCGGCGGCCCGGTGGTCGAGGACACCGAGCAGAGCCTCGGCGGCGAGGACTTCTCCTGGTACCTGGAGCACGCCCCCGGCGCCCTGGCCCGCCTCGGCGTCCGCGCCCCGCACGAGACCACCGTCCGCGACCTCCACCAGGGCCGCTTCGACGTGGACGAGCGCTCCATCGCGATCGGCGTCGAGCTGTTCTGCTCGCTCGCCCTGGAGCACGGGCGAGTCTGAGACGGAGGTCACCCCGGCGGCGTAGAGTGGCCGTTCCACTACCACTGAGTAGTGACATGAGGGTGCGTCAAGCGTGGTCGTTTGTCCGGTTCGTCCTGACATAGGACCACGTTTTGATAACAACCCGAATGCTCGTTGGAGCCGTGACACAACCGTGTTCTACGCGCGTTACGGTGGCGCTCGACCACGCCAAACGGGTGTGTGAGAAGGAGATACTCCCTTGCGCCGTTCCATGAAGCTCGCCGCGGTTGTGCTCACGGGTTCCCTGGGCATCGCCTCGCTCGCCGCTTGCGGCGCAAAGAGCACCGACAACAACACCTCCAGCAGCGCCGGTGCCGGCGCCTCCGGCGTCAAGGTCGGCATGGCCTACGACATCGGCGGCCGTGGCGACCAGTCGTTCAACGACTCCGCCGCCCGTGGCCTGGACAAGGCCAAGTCGGACCTCGGCGTCGCGGTCACCGAGGCCGAGGCCAAGACCGGTGAGGCGGAGGCCGACAAGGAGACCCGCCTGAAGAGCCTGGTCTCCTCCGGCTACAACCCGGTCATCGCGGTCGGCTTCGTCTACCAGGCCGCCGTCGAGAAGGTCGCCAAGGACAACCCGAACGTCCGGTTCGCGATCATCGACTCGGGTTCCGCCACCCAGCCGACCAACGTCACCTCGCTGACCTTCTCGGAGCAGGAGGGCTCGTACCTGGCCGGCGTCGCCGCCGCCTCGAAGAGCCAGTCCAAGCACATCGGCTTCATCGGTGGCGTGCAGTCCGAGCTGATCAAGAAGTTCGAGGCCGGCTACGTCGCGGGCGCGAAGTTCGTGACCCCGGACATCAAGATCGAGACCACCTACCTCACCACCCCGCCGGACTTCTCGGGCTTCAACGACCCGGGCAAGGGCAAGGACGCCGCCCAGGGCCAGCTCGACAAGGGCGCGGACGTCATCTACTCCGCCGCCGGCTCCTCCGGCAACGGCGCCATCGAGGCCGTCTACAACGCCAAGAAGTGGGCCATCGGCGTCGACTCGGACCAGGCCGCCCAGCCGGCCCTGTCCAAGTACAAGGACCGCATCCTCACCTCGATGGTGAAGAACGTCGACACCGCGGTGTTCACCTACATCAAGTCGGTCAAGGACGGTTCGCCGCTCACCGGGACGAAGAACTTCGACCTGAAGGAGAAGGGCGTCTCGCTGGCCACCACCGGCGGCTTCATCGCGGACATCCAGGGCAAGCTCGACGCGGCCACCGCGCAGATCACCTCGGGTGCCACGAAGATCCCGACCACCGTCGGCTGACACCCCCTCAGCCTGCCGCCGGTCCACGCGTCCGGCGCGCATGATTGAGCATCAGGGTGGGGCCCGGCGGGGCGCGCGCAACGCGCTCTGCCGGGCCCGTCCCGTTCCACCCGCACGTACGCGCTTCCTCACGTACGCACGCCATCTCCAGCGCAACGACGCGCCCTGTGACCACCAGGAGATCGCCATCACCGCTTCCGACCCCGCCCCGACCCCCCAGGGCGGCAACCCCAGCGCGGGGACGGCGTCACCGGCCGTCGAACTGCGCGGCATCACCAAGCGCTTCCCGGGCGTCGTGGCCAACCACGACATCGACATCACCGTCGCCCGCAGCACCGTGCACGCCCTGATGGGCGAGAACGGCGCCGGCAAGTCGACCCTGATGAAGATCCTCTACGGCATGCAGAAGCCGGACGAGGGCACCATCGCCATCAACGGCGAGCAGGTCGAGTTCAACACCCCCGGCGACGCCATCGCGCGCGGCATCGGCATGGTGCACCAGCACTTCATGCTGGCCGACAACCTGACGGTCTGGGAGAACGTCGTCCTGGGCGGCGAGAAGCTCCACGGGATAGGAGCCAAGGCCAAGGCGAAGATCCGCGAGATCTCCGACCAGTACGGCCTGGGCGTGCGCCCGGACGCGCTGGTCGAGGACCTCGGCGTGGCCGACCGCCAGCGCGTCGAGATCCTCAAGGTGCTCTACCGGGGCGCCAAGATCCTGATCCTGGACGAGCCCACCGCCGTCCTGGTCCCGCACGAGGTCGAGGCGCTCTTCGACAACCTGCGCGAGCTCAAGGCCGAGGGCGTCACCGTCATCTTCATCTCGCACAAGCTGCACGAGGTGCTCTCGGTGGCCGACGCGATCAGCGTGATCCGCCGCGGCACCACCGTCGGCGACGCCGACCCGCGCACCGTGACGGCCCGTCAGCTCGCCGAGCTGATGGTCGGCGCCGAACTGCCCTCCCCGGAGAGCCGCGAGTCCACCGTCACCGAGACCGTGATGCTGGAGACCGCGGGCCTGCGGATCGCCAAGCGCGACGCCGAGGGCATCGAGCGCGTGGTGCTGGACGACATCTCGCTGCGCATCCGCAAGGGCGAGGTGCTCGGCATCGCCGGCGTCGAGGGCAACGGCCAGGCCGAACTGGTCGAGGCCATCATGGGCATGCTGCCGCTGGACGCGGGCTCCGTCACCCTGGACGGCCAGGACCTCAGCCGGACCCTGACCCGGGCCCGCCGCGAGGCCGGCATCGGCTACATCCCGGAGGACCGGCACAAGCACGGTCTGCTGCTGGAGGCCCCGCTCTGGGAGAACCGGATCCTCGGTCACGTCACCGAGGCCCCCAACTCCAAGGGCATGCTGCTGGACCCGGCCGCCGCCCGCAAGGACACCCTGCGGATCGTCGAGGAGTACGACGTCCGCACCCCCGGCATCGAGGTCACCGCCGCCTCGCTCTCCGGCGGCAACCAGCAGAAGCTGATCATCGGCCGCGAGATGAGCCACGCGCCCAAGCTGCTGATCGCGTCCCACCCCACCCGCGGCGTGGACGTCGGCGCGCAGGCGCAGATCTGGGAGCAGATCCGCTCCGCGCAGCGCGAGGGCCTCGCGGTGCTGCTGATCTCCGCCGACCTGGACGAGCTGATCGGCCTCTCCGACCACATCCGGGTGATCTACCGCGGCCGCCTGGTCGCCGACGCCGACCCGGCCACCGTCACCGCCGAGGACCTGGGCACCGCGATGACCGGTGCGGCCAGCGGCCACATCGAGTCGGACCCGGAGGCCGTCGCCGAGGCCCAGGCGTTCGTCGCCGAGATCACCGAGGCGCAGCCCACCGACGACACCGCCACCGACGACGCGCAGGCGGGGGAGTAACCCACAATGACCAGTCCCAACCCCGCGGCCGCGAAGCCCGCGGCCAAGCGGTTCGACGCCGAGAAGATCCTGCTCGGCCTGGCCGCCCCCGTGCTGGCCATCCTGCTGTCGATGCTGATCTGCGTCGTGCTGCTGGCGGTCTCCGGCAAGGAGCCGTTCAAGGCCTTCCAGGTGATGTTCGACTACGGCACCGCCTCCGACGGCCAGGTGCTGACGCTGAACCGCGCCACCGTGTACTACCTCGCCGGTGCCGCCGCCGCGTTCGGCTTCCGGATGAACCTCTTCAACATCGGCGTCGACGGCCAGTACAAGCTGGGCGTGCTGTTCGCCGCCTTCGTCGGCAGCCAGGTCGACCTGCCGTCCTTCCTGCAGATCCCGCTGCTGCTGGTGACGGCGATGCTGGTCGGCGGCATGTGGGCGAGCATCGCCGGTCTGCTCAAGGTCTACCGGGGCGTCAGCGAGGTCATCTCGACCATCATGCTGAACGCCATCGCGACCGCCGTGGTCGGTCTGCTGCTGGTGCCGGGCGTCTTCGCGCCGAACAAGGGCACCACCACCAACTCGATCCAGACCGAGCCGATCTCGCAGTCCAGCCACTTCTTCACCCTGGACACCGCCGGCGGCACCCTCTGGGGCTTCATCGTCGTGGCGATCGTGGTGGGCGTGCTGTTCCAGTTCACCCTGAACCGCACCCGCTTCGGCTTCGACCTGCGCGCCACCGGCCGCTCGGAGTCCGCGGCCACCGCCTCGGGCGTGAACGTCAAGCGCATGATCATCACCTCGATGGTGGTCTCCGGTGCCATCGCCGGTCTGATCGGCCTGCCCGAACTGATGTCCAGCTCCTACTACTTCGGGCAGGGCATCCAGCCCGGCCTCGGCTTCATCGGCATCTCGGTCGCCCTGCTCGGCCGCAACTCGCCGATCGGCGTCGCCTTCTCGGCGCTGCTGTTCGCCTTCCTCGACGTCGCCGGCACCCAGCTGCCGCTCCAGGGTGACTACCCGCAGGAGATCGTCGCCGTCATGCAGGGCACCATCGTCATCTGTGTCGTCGTCGCCTACGAGCTGGTGCGCCGCTACGGCTTGAAGCGCCAGCAGCAGAAGGTCGGCGCCGAGCTCGCCGCCCAGGCCGCCGCTGCTGCCAAGAAGGAGGTGGCCGCATGAGCACCGCTACCGCTGCCCGGCCGAAGTCGCCGGGGAGTTCGCCCGCCAAGAAGCGCAAGCTGACCTGGCCGGTCGTGCTGCTGCTGCTCGCCGGCGCTCTGATGCTGTTCTCCGCCGTGGGCATGGCCACCGGCAACCACGGCCTCACCTCCTCCGGTCAGGTCACCGCCGCGCTCGGCGCGGCCGTGCCGATCGCGATGGCCGGTCTCGGCGGTCTCTGGTCCGAGCGGGCCGGCGTGGTCAACATCGGCCTCGAAGGCATGATGGTGGCCGGGACGTTCTGCGGTGCCTGGGCCGGTTACCTGGTCAACCCGTGGGTCGGCCTGCTGGCCGGCATGGCGGGCGGTGCGCTCGGCGGTCTGCTGCACGCGCTGGTCACCGTGACCTTCGGCGTGGACCACATCGTCTCCGGCGTCGGCATCAACCTGCTGATCCCCGGCATCTGTGCCTACGTCAACCGGATCTACTACCGCGACTACGTGGCCTTCGGCGCGGGCGCCAACCAGTCCCCGCCGGCCGACCCGCTGCCGTACATCACCGTCCCGGGCCTGTCCGACTGGCTGGACAAGATCGAGGCGCACCACTGGTTCCTGGTCTCCGACCTGGCCGGCATCCTGGGCGGCATGACCACCAACCTTTCGGTGGTCGTGGTGATCGCCGCGGTCTTCCTGGTGGCCTCGTACTTCATCCTCTGGCGCACGGTCTTCGGCCTGCGGCTGCGCTCCTGCGGTGAGAACCCGACCGCCGCCGAGTCGCTGGGCGTCAACGTCTACAAGTACAAGTACCTGGCGGTCATCACCTCCGGCGCCTTCGCCGGTCTGGCCGGTGCGTACCTCTCGTTGGTCGCCGCCCACTTCTACAAGGACGGCATGACCCAGGGCCGCGGCTTCATCGGTCTGGCCGCGATGATCTTCGGCAACTGGATGCCGGGCGGTCTGGCCATGGGCGCGGGCCTGTTCGGCTTCACCGACAGCCTCCAGCTCCGTGACCCGGACTCGGTGCACGTGCTGATCCTGACGGTCTCCATCGCGATGGCCCTGCTGGCGCTCTGGAAGCTGTACCGCCGTCAGTTCAAGGGCGCGGGCATCACCTTCGTGGTCGCCGCCGGTCTGGCGACCTGGTTCGCCACCACCGACACCGTGCCGCGCGCGCTGATCGTGGCGACCCCGTACGTGATCACCCTGGTGGTGCTCGCGATGGCCTCGCAGCGACTGCGGATGCCGAAGGCGGACGGCCAGATCTACCGTAGGGGCCAGGGCAAGTGACGACGGCTCAGGAGATCGACTGGCCGGCGCTGCGGGCCGCCGCCCGGGGAGCGATGGGGCAGGCGTACGCGCCCTACAGCAAGTTCCCGGTCGGCGCCGCGGCCCTGGTGGACGATGGCCGCACGGTGACCGGCTGCAACGTGGAGAACGCCTCGTACGGGCTCTCGCTGTGCGCCGAGTGCGGCCTGGTCTCGGCGTTGCAGCTGAGCGGCGGCGGCCGGCTGGTGGCCTTCACCTGTGTGGACGGCGCCGGGCAGCTGCTGATGCCCTGCGGCCGCTGCCGCCAGCTGCTGTACGAGCACGGCGGGCCGGAGCTGCTGGTCGAGCTGCCCTCCGGGGTACGCCCGATGAGTGAAGTCCTGCCGGACGCGTTCGGGCCGGAACGGCTCTAGCTGGAAAGCTTGTTACGCGCGTAGAGTGTCGCGGGGGCCTGGTCCCCGCGGCACTCTACGCATTTCTGCACTGGAACCACCTGGAGACACCCTCATGGACGCCATCTCCGTCATCCGGACCAAGCGTGACCGGGGCGAACTGACCGATGCTCAGATCGACTGGGTGATCGACGCCTACACCCGCGGCGAGGTCGCCGACGAGCAGATGTCCGCGCTGGCCATGTCGATCCTGCTGAACGGCATGAACCTCCGTGAGATCGGCCGCTGGACCGACGCGATGATCCGCTCCGGCGTCCGGATGGACTTCTCCGCCCTCCCGCTGCCCACCTCGGACAAGCACTCCACCGGTGGCGTCGGCGACAAGATCACCCTCCCGCTGGCCCCGCTGGTCGCCGCCTGCGGTGCCGCCGTCCCGCAGCTCTCCGGCCGCGGCCTCGGCCACACCGGCGGCACCCTGGACAAGCTGGAGTCCATCCCCGGCTGGCGGGCGCTGCTCTCCAACGAGGAGATGATGGCCGTGCTGCGTGACGCGGGCGCCGTCATCTGCGCGGCCGGCGACGGCCTGGCCCCCGCCGACAAGAAGCTCTACGCCCTGCGCGACGTCACCGGCACCGTCGAGGCCATCCCGCTGATCGCCTCCTCGATCATGTCCAAGAAGATCGCCGAGGGCACCGGCGCGCTGGTCCTGGACGTCAAGGTCGGCTCCGGCGCCTTCATGAAGAACCTCGACGACGCCCGCGAGCTGGCCCGCACCATGGTCGGCCTGGGCACCAACGCCGGGGTCAACACCGTCGCCCTGCTCACCGACATGTCGACCCCGCTCGGCCTCACCGCGGGCAACGCGCTGGAGGTCCGGGAGTCGGTCGAGGTGCTGGCCGGCGGCGGCCCCGCCGACGTGGTCGAGCTGACCGTCGCGCTGGCCCGGGAGATGCTGGCCGCCGCGGGCGTGCACGGCAAGGACCCGGCCGAGGCGCTGCGCGACGGCTCCGCGATGGACCACTGGCGCCGCATGATCACCGCCCA
>NZ_JBVJLD010000014.1:41232-48533 GCF_055584905.1 Kitasatospora sp. NPDC088742
ACGGACGCCCCGCTCCCGGTCGCCCGCGAGCAGCACGTCGTCACCGCCACCGAGTCCGGCATCCTCACCGGCCTGGACGCCTACGCCGTCGGCGTCTGCGCCTGGCGCCTGGGCGCCGGCCGGGCCCGCAAGGAGGACCCGGTGCAGGCCGGCGCCGGCGTCGAGATGCACGCCAAGCCCGGCGACAAGGTGACGGCCGGTCAGCCCCTGCTGACCCTCCACACCGACACCCCCGAGCGCTACGACTACGCCATCGAGGCCCTCACCAGCGGCGTCACCATCTCCCCGGAGGGCACCCCCTTCACCGCCAACCCGATCGTCCTGGACCGCATCGCCTGATCCGCCGTCAGACGGCTGTGCCCCCGGCCCTGCGGCCGGGGGCACAGCCGTGCTCCGGGCCTCAGGCGCGGACCGTACCGGCGGCGACCGCCCGGCGGGTGGCGTAGAGGGTGACGCCGGCGGCGAGGGTCATGGCGAGGAGGGCGACGGTGGCGGCGCCGGGCCAGCCGGTGGCGTGGTAGGCGTCGGCGCCCAGGGTGCCGCCGAGGCTGTTGCCGAGGTAGTAGGCGATCAGGTAGAGGGCGGTGGCCTGGGCGCGGCCGGTGGTGGCGGTGCGGCCTACGGCGGCGGAGGCGGTGGCGTGGCCGGCGAAGAAGCCGGCGGTGATCAGGACCAGGCCGAGCAGGACGGCGGCCAGTGAGTCGGCGAGGGAGAGCAGCAGGCCGGCCGTGGTGGTGCCGATCGCGACGTAGAGGGTGCCGCGGCGGCCGAGCCGGGCGGTGAGGCGGCCGGCGGTGGCGGAGGAGACGGTGCCGACCAGATAGACCACGAAGATGGAGGCGGCCACCGACTCGGGGAGCGAGAAGGGCGCGGCCACCAGCCGGTAGCCGACGGTGTTGTAGACCGCGCCGAAGACGGCCATGAAGAGCAGGCCGAGCAGGTACAGCCGGAGCAGCAGCGGATCGCGCAGGTGCCCGGCCACGGTGCGGGCCAGCGCCCGGGCGTCCACCCGGGTGCGGCGGAACTGCCGGGCGGCCGGAATCAGCAGCCGGAAGGCCAGCACGGCGAGCAGGGCCAGGACGGCCGAGACGGCCAGCCCCCAGCGCCAGCCCCAGGCGGCGGCGGCCCAGCCGGAGACCAGCCGGCCGCCCATCCCGCCGATGCTGTTGCCCGCCACGTACAGGCCCATCGCGGAGCCGAGCGCGCTCGGGTGCACCTCCTCCGCCAGGTAGGCCATCGCGGTGGCCGGCAGTCCGGCGAGCGCGGCGCCCTGGAGGCCACGCAGCAGGACCAGGGTGGTGAGGTCGGGGGCGAAGGGCAGTGCCACCGCGAGCAGCGAGGCGGCCAGCACCGACCCGGTCATCACGGCGGTCCGTCCGTACCGGTCGGCCAGCGCGCTGGCCGGGAGGAGGGCCAGGGCCAGCCCGAGGGTGGCCACCGAGGCGGTCCAGCTGGCCTGACCGGGTGTCAGGTCGAGGTCGGCCGAGAGGATCGGCAGCAGGCCCTGGGTGGAGTACAGCAGGACGAAGGTGGCGACCCCGGCGGCGAACAGCGCCAGATTGACCCGGCGGAGCGTGCGGCTCCCGGGGAGGTGGCGGGTGTCGGCGGCGGCAGGGGTCGGCTGGGAGAGGGCACCCGGCAGCTGTGGTGCTGCGGATGCCCCGGTACTGGCAGGCGGCATGACGACGACGCTAGACCTGCCACCGCTGATGCGTCCAATACATGGAACGGCGAGAATCGATGCCATGGAGCATCAGAGCAGTTCACCGCCGGTGACCCTCGCCGAACTCGGCCCGGAGGGCGATCTCACCGCGCTGGCACCGCAGTTGGCGCAGTTCGCGGCGGTGGCCCGGCTGGAGCACGTGACCAGGGCGGCCGAGCTGCTCGGCATGCCGCAGCCCACCCTCTCCCGGGCGGTGGCCCGGCTGGAGGCCGAGCTCGGGGTGGGGCTGCTGGCCCGGCAGGGCCGGGCGGTCCGGCTGACCAGGGCGGGACGGCTGCTGCTCGGCTCGGTGGAACGGGCGCTGGCCGAGCTGGAGCGCGGCGTGGAGGCGGCCCGGGCGGAGGCCGATCCGGCGGCCGGGCGGGTGGCCTTCGGCTTCCTGCACACCATGGGCTCGGACGCGGTGCCCGCGCTGCTGCGCGGCTTCCGGGCCGGGCACCCGCAGGTCCGCTTCCAGCTGGTGCAGGACTACGGCGCGGCGATGCTGGAGCGTTTGCGGGCCGGGGAGTTGGACCTCTGCCTGGTCTCCCCGCTGCCGGACGCCCCGGACCTGACGGCCCGTCCGCTGGACGAGCAGCGGCTGCACCTGGTGGTGCCGGCCGACCACCGGCTGGCCGGCCGGCGGCGGATCCGGCTGGCCGAGGTGGCGGAGGACCCGTTCGTGGTGGTGGAACAGGGCTACGGCCTGCGGGCGATCACCGAGGGCTTCTGCGCCGAGGCGGGCTTCGCGCCCCGGATCGCCTTCGAGGGCGAGGAGGCCGAGACCCTGCGCGGCCTGGTGGCGGCCGGACTGGGGGTGTCCCTGCTGCCGCCGGCCCTGGTCCCGAGGCCGGGTGTGGTGGAGCTGGAGGTCAGTGCCCCGCGCACCCGCCGGGCGATCGGCCTGGCCTGGGTGACGGGCCGTCCGCTCACCCCGCCGGTCGCGGCCTTCCGCGACTTCGTCCTCTCCCGCCGCGGCCGGCTGCTCGATCACGACTAAGACCGACCGGCACTCGGGGGGTGGCGGCTACCCTGGGAGCCGGGGGTGGTGGGGGTGTCCCAAAGCGGTTCCGGGTCGGGGGAGTTGACGGGGAGGCTCCGCTTTTCGTGGCGGTTCCGTCGCATCGTCGTCACCGGCTCTTCACCGATCCGGTCCAGCCTGATCAGGCCCGGCCCGGATCGTTCCCGCACCTCAGTGCGGCGGCATCGGATTTCGGTCAGGAGCGATTGAAGTTCCCGAACTTATACCGCTCTTTACCAAACTGAGGGATATTGATGGGGGGAGGCGGCGATGCCCGCGGGGAACGGATCAGGGGGAGACGTGTCGGAGCAGGACACGGTCACGCGCCTCGGCGCCAAGGCCGAGCCGGGCGGTGCCCGGCGGCAGCAGATCGACATCGTGCTGCGGCGCTCGCCGCTGCAGCCGCTGTTCCGCGCGCGGGCCGCGCAGCGGCTCTCCGTCCTCGCCTACCACGGCGTCGACGACCTGCCGAGCTTCACCGCCCAGATGGAGCGGCTGGTGCGGACGGCCGTGCCGGTCTCGCTGGCCACCGTCGAGCGCGCCGTGCGGGAGCGGCGCCCGCTCCCGCCCCGCAGCGTGCTGGTCACCTTCGACGACGGTGACCGCAGCCTGCTCACCCGCGGCGCCCCGGTGCTCGCCCGGCTGGGCGTCCCGGCCGCCGCCTTCGTGGTGGCCGAACTCATCGACGGGGACCAGCCGTTCTGGTGGGCCGAGGCCCCCGCGCTGGCCGCCCGCGGCGGCACCGCCCGGGCGCTCGCGGGCCTGGCCCCCGAGGACGTCGTCCGCCGCCTCAAGACCCTGCCCGACGTCGAACGGCGGCGCAGCATCGAGGAGTTGCGGGACACCGCGGCCGTCCAGGCGCCGCGCCAGCAGCAGCTGAGCGCCCTGGAGCTGCTCGACCTGACGGCCGCCGGGATCGCCGTCGGCAACCACACCCTCGGCCACCCCTGCCTGGACCACTGCGAGGAGCCGGTGATCCGGGTCGAGCTGATCCGCGCGCACCAGCTGCTCACCGGCTGGCTCGGCAGCGAACCGACCGCCTTCGCCTACCCCAACGGCAACTTCGACCCCCGGGCCGACACCGTGCTGCGTGAGCTCGGCTACCGGCTGGGCTTCCTCTTCGACCACCGGCAGGACCGGCTGCTCCCGCCGAACCCGCTGCGGATCAGCCGACTTCGGGTGAACTCCGACACCAGCCCGGCCCGGTTCGACACAATCCTCTCGGGGCTGCACCCGGCGGTGCACCGGCTGCGCGGCGGCTGCTGAGGCCCTTCGGACAGGTGGGGGTGGGGCTGGTGCCGGAGCTGTACGCGCCGGAGGGGCTGACGGCCGAACTGGTCGACGGCTGGCGGGAGTTGGCAGCGGAGGATCCGGGGGCCTCGTGGTTCGCCACCCCCGACTGGGTGCTGGCCTGGTGGGAGACGCTCGGGCGGCGCGGCCCGGCCGAGATCGCCGTCTGGCGGGCCGCCGACGGCACCGTCGAGGCGGTCGCCCCGCTGCACCGCACCAGCCTCCGGCTGCACCCCCGGCTGCCGGTCACCGTCCGCTGCCTCACCCCGCTCGGCAGCGGGCCCGGCGCGGCCGACCACGGCACCTTCGCCTGCCGGCCCGGACGCCGGGCCGAACTGCGGGGCTGGCTCTCCGCCCGCGCCCGCCGCGAGACCCTCTGGCTGCCCGACCTCGACCCGGGCGCCGCCGACCTGCTGCCGGCCGGGGCCCGACGGGTGGCCGGCCAGTCCTGCCCCCGGGTGGGGCTGGCGGACGGCTTCGACGCGCTCGGCTCCAAGCAGTTCCGCTCCGATCTGCGGCGCTACGGACGGAAGTTGGCGGCCGCCGGGGTGACGTTCCGCTGGGTCGAGCCGGGGGCGGCTGACGCGGAGCTGCTGCCCGCGATCGTCCGGCTGCACCGGCTGCGGCGCGATGCCCTCGGCAAGGGCACCACCTTCGACGAGGACCGCCTGCCGCTCCACCGGCTCCTGGTCTCCCGGGCCCGCCCCGGCGCCGGGCCGGCCTTCCTGGTCGCCGAGCACGAGGGCACGGTGATCGGCGGGCTCTACGGCTTCCTCTGGCGCGACACCTTCGCCTACTACCAGATCGGCTGGGACCCGTCGTGGGCCCCGCTGCGCCTCGGCACCGCGATCATCGCCGAAGCGGTCCGCGCCTGCGCCGACCAGAAGCTCGCCACCTTCGACTTCCTCCGCGGCACCGAGCCCTACAAGTACCGCTTCACCGCCACCGACCGCGACGACACCACCTGGCTGGCCCCCCACGGCCCCTCCGGCGCCCTCCTCACCCTGAAGCACCACCTCAAGCGCTGAAGCCGCCTGCGGCGGGCTGATTGTGCGGGCGGGGTGATCGCCTGCGGCGGGCTGACGGGGTGGGGACATCGGGCGGGCTGCCCCCTCGCCTACGGCGGGCTGACGGGGCGTCGGGCGGACAAGCGCTCAGCGGGAGCCCGCGCGTGGACCGGCGGATGGGGTCGCGTGCAGGTCCGCCTGCGGCGGGCTCAGGGCGCGGCGTGGTCGCTGGGCAGCGGGGGCCGACGCACCGTCCGTCCGCCCGCCGCGGGCGTGGTGCTCGCCGCCCGCTGCGCCCGTTCGCCATCAGGTGTGCCCCGGCTGCCCGCCGCCAGGCGTTCGCGTTCCCTCCGTTGGCCGCGCTGCCAGGTGCTGTGCTGGGCCGTTCGGTGGAATGACGGATTCTGCGTGGTGGATCTACGCGCGTAGGGGCTACACTCCCGCAATGGAGAAGCAGAGTGCCATCACGGGCGCCACAGCCCCCCGCGTCCCCACCGCCGACCAGATCGCCCGCGCGCCGAAGGTGCTGCTGCACGATCACCTGGACGGCGGGCTGCGCCCCGAGACCGTCGTCGAGCTGGCCGCAGCCGTCGGGTACGAGGGGCTGCCGACCACCGATCCCAAGGAGCTGGGGGTGTGGTTCCGCGAGGCGGCCGACTCCGGTTCGCTGGTGCGGTACCTGGAGACCTTCGCGCACACCTGTGCGGTGATGCAGACCCGCGAGGCGCTGGTGAAGGTCGCGGCGGACTGCGCCGAGGACCTGGCCGCCGACGGCGTCGTGTACGCCGAGGTGCGGTACGCCCCGGAGCAGCACCTGGAGAAGGGCCTGACCCTCGACGAGGTCGTCGAGGCGGTCAACGAGGGCTTCCGTCTCGGTGAGGCGAACGCCCGGGAGAAGGGCCACCGGATCCGGGTGGGCACGCTGCTGACGGCGATGCGGCACGCCGCCCGTTCGCAGGAGATCGCCGAGCTGGCCAACCGCTACCGGGACCAGGGCGTGGTGGGCTTCGACATCGCCGGTGCCGAGGCGGGCCACCCGCCGACCCGTCACCAGGGCGCCTTCGACTACCTCAAGGGCGAGAACAACCACTTCACCATCCACGCCGGCGAGGCCTTCGGTCTGCCGTCGATCTGGGAGGCGCTGCAGTGCTGCGGCGCCGACCGCCTCGGCCACGGCGTGCGGATCATCGACGACATCACCGTGAACGAGGACGGCTCCGTGGAGCTGGGCCGGCTGGCCGCGTACGTGCGCGACAAGCGGGTCCCGCTGGAGATGTGCCCGACCTCCAACCTCCAGACGGCGGCGGCGAGTTCGTACGCCGAGCACCCGATCGGCCTGCTCAGCCGGCTGAAGTTCCGGGTCACCGTCAACACCGACAACCGCCTGATGAGCGGCACCTCGATGAGCCAGGAGTTCGGGCACCTGGTGGACGCTTTCGGCTACACCCTCGCCGACATGGAGTGGTTCACCGTCAACGCGATGAAGTCCGCGTTCCTGCCCTTCGACGAGCGGCTGGCGATGATCAACGACGTGATCAAGCCGGGCTACGCCGAGCTCAAGGCCGAGTGGCTGTTCGGCGCCAAGGCCTGACACCCGCTCGGATGGCCGAACGGATGAGCGCGGAACCGTGACCAGTGGTTCCGCGCTCATCTGACGAATGGGCCATGTGAGTTACACGCCTTTGATCCGCGTGCGAGCAAGTCACTACGGTGTGCCAGTCACAGCTGACACGGCGTAGCGGTGGGCACCCCATGGGTGCGTGCCGTCGCGTCGGCCACCGACGAGGACACGAGGACCAATTCATGAAGCAGGCCACTCTGAAGGCTGCCGGGACCGCTGCGCTCGGCGTCGCGATCGCGGCCGTTGCTGCCGGTTCCGCCTCCGCTGCCGCCCCGGGTGGGCTCGGGGGCCCGACCAGCTTGCTCACCAACTCCGGTGCGCTGACCGGTGCGGCCACCAGCACCGTCGGCAAGCTGCCCGCCACCGCCCCGGTCACCGAGGCCGTCGGCAACCTCAACCCGGACGTGGCCGGCCCGGTCGCGCAGGCCCCGGAGTCGGCCCAGCCGATGACCGCCCCGGTCACCGACCAGACCGCCCCGATGGTGGACGGCGCCGCCGCCCCGGTCGCCGACGCCGCCGCGCCGCGTGGCCTGCCCCTGCCGGTGCCGGGTGCCGAGGGTCTGGCCCAGGCCCCCGGCGTCTCCACCGTGACCGGCGCCCTCGGCGGCGGCCTGCCCGTCGGCGGTGGTCTCCCGGGCGTCGGCGGCTGAGCCCCGGCGC
>NZ_JBVJLD010000014.1:48633-79414 GCF_055584905.1 Kitasatospora sp. NPDC088742
CCAGGCCCCCGGCGTCTCCACCGTGACCGGCGCCCTCGGCGGCGGCCTGCCCGTCGGCGGTGGTCTCCCGGGCGTCGGCGGCTGAGCCCCGGCGCATCCCGCCTGACGCCGGGGCCGCCGTCCGCACCACGTGCGCGGACGGCGGCCCCGGCGCTCCGGGAACGGCCCGCTCCCCGTCCGGCGCGGGCCGTTCCCCGTTTCCGGGCGTCCCCTGACGCCCCGTCACGCACGGGAGCCCCCGGCCGGCTCGGGAAGGAGCCGGCCGGGGGCTCCCGGCGTTCGGTCGAAGGTCAGTGGCTGGTCAGCGGCTGGTCAGTGGCGCTCGGCGTTCCGCCCGGCGCGCAGGGGTGCTCACGGCTCCTGGGGGAGCAGCAGCCAGAGCGCCAGGTAGATCAGGAACTGCGGGCCGGGGAGCAGGCAGGAGGCGATGGCGATGATCCGCACCGTCCAGGGGGCCAGCCCGAAACGCTTGGCGAGCCCGGCGCAGACGCCGGCGATGACGCGGTTGTGGCGGGGGCGGGCGAGGGCCATTCTGATCAGCTCCGTCTGACTGGTGCCCGGTCCCGGTCTCTCCGGCGGGCATGACTCCATCGTGCCGTCCCGATCCCGCCGGGCCGTCCGTCTGGATGCCGATACCCGACCCCGCCTTCTCACCGGGCAGGTGTACTCCCCGGGTCAGGGTTCCCCTCGGGGTTACCCCGAGCCCCGGCCGACGGGGCGGCCGACGGGGCGCCCTACCGCAGGGTCTGAGCCCCGGTCAGACCGCCACGGCCGGCGTTGCCGCCACGCCCGCCGGTCTCCAAGGTCCGGAGCGGGCGCGGTGCGCGCAGCGCAGCCGGAGCCGGGACGGCGGTACGGTCGCGGCGGCCGAGTGCGGCGGCCCGGGCCCGGACCGCCGGGACGACGGCCAGGTGGACCAGGCCCGCGCCGAGGGTGCCGAGCATCAGGTCGTCCACGTTCAGCACGTGGCCGGGCGCCCAGCCCTTGAGGATCTCCAGCGCGGTGGCGATCATCGCCGTGGAGCCGGCCGTCCGCAGCAGCGAGGGCAGCCAGCGGGCCCGGACCCGCCCGCCGGCCAGCGGCAGCAGCACCCCGAGCGGGGCCAGCGGCAGCAGTCCGCCGGCCAGTTGCCGGGCGCCCTCGGGCCGGCCCAGCTCGAAGGCGTACCGGACCGAACCGAACGGCGTCAGGTTGGCCGGGCTGGTCCAGCCGACGTCCACCGGCCGCAGCACCATCCATCCGACCAGTCCCAGGTACGCCGCCAGCAGCAGCACGCCCACCAGCCGCAGCCGGGCCGACACCTCCGGCCCGCCACGTCCCGTCTCCGCCTGATCGGTCACACCCCCCACGACGTGGCCTTCCGCCCGATCGGTTCCACGGCCGGGCGGTGACGCCCGTTACGGGCAGCGGGCGGGGTCCGCCGTGGGGGTGGGGGTCGGGGTGGGCGTCGGACCGGCGCTGAACAGCGGGGCGGGAGAGACCGCCGGGGCCTTGGCCGCGGCGGAGCCGGTGGCGGGCGCGGAGGGCTTGGGGGTGGGGGCCTCCGGGACGCGCACCGGGCTCGGGCAGGCGGTGCGGCTGGCCGGGGCGCCCGCGTCCACCGGGACGGCGGTGGGGCGGATGCCGCAGCCGGTCAGGGCGAGGGCGAGGAGGGCACCTGCCAGGAGCTGACGGGGGGTCACTGGGTGGCCTCCTCGGGGTGGATCGGGAGGGTGAGGGTGAAGACGGCCCCGCTGTCGGGGGAGTTGGCGGCGGTGATGGTGCCGCCGTGGATCTGCGCGTTGGCCATCGCGATGGAGAGGCCCAGGCCGCTGCCCTCGGACCGGGCCCGGCCCTTGTCGGCCTTGTAGAAGCGGTCGAAGACGTGCGGCAGCACGTCCTCCGGGATGCCCGGGCCGCTGTCGGAGACGTCGATGACCACGTGCTCGCCGTCCTGACGGACCTTCACCCGGACCGGTGAGCCGCCGTGCTTGAGGGCGTTGCCGATCAGGTTGGCGAAGACCACGTCGAGGCGCCGGGGGTCCACCACCGCCAGGATGCCGCGCGGCGCGTCCACCTCCACCGCGTCGTACCAGGCCCGGCCGTCGATGCAGGACATGATCAGGTCCGCGACGTCCACCTCGTCGGCGACCAGCTTGGCGGTGCCCGCGTCGAAGCGGGTCACCTCCATCAGGTTCTCCACCAGGTCGGAGAGCCGCCTGGTCTCGCTGACCACCAGCCGGACGGCGGGCGCGATCATCGGGTCCAGCGACTCGGCCTCGTCCTCCAGGATGTCCGTCACGGCGGTCATCGCGGTCAGCGGGGTGCGCAGCTCGTGCGACATGTCGGCGACGAACCGGCGGCTCTGCGCCTCCCGGGCGCTGAGCTCGGCGACCTGCTCGGAGAGCGCCTCCGCGGTGCTGTTGAACGTCCGTGCCAGGTCCGAGAGTTCGTCCGCCCCCTCGACCTCCAGCCGGGTGTCCAGGTGCCCCTCGCCGAGCCGCCGGGCGGCCTCGCCGAGGTGGCGCACCGGCCGCAGCACGGTGGCGGCCGCGGCCTGGGCGATCAGGGCCGAGCCGATCAGCGCCAGCAGGGTGGCGATCGCCAGCGACCAGCCCAGGGTGTTGAGGTCGGTCCGCTCGTTGGCCAGCGACTTGAACATGTAGGCGGTCAGGTCGGTGTTCACCACCCGGGTGCCGGCCACCAGGTACGGGCCGTCCTGGTTCACCCGCTGCCAGTACAGGTGGTACTCGTACGGCTGGGCGGCGCTGGTCTGGCGGGGGGTGCCGACGATCGACCGCAGCGCGGCCGGGACCTGGGCCTCGGTGAACCTGGTCGGGCTGGAGGAGGCGACGCAGTTGGTCACCTCCGGATCGACCACCACCACGTCGTAGTTGAGCCCCGAGGCGGCCACCTGCTGCGCCAGGTAGGTGAGTTCGGAACAGGCCGGGCTGCCGGGGACGGAGCCGACGTTCCGTGAGACCGAGGACCGGAAGTCGTTGAGCGCGGTGTTCTGGGCGCGCTTGAGCACCCCGTCGCGGTTCAGCCAGTAGGCGATGCCGGAGGCCGAGCAGGCGGTGGTCAGCGCCACCACGGCGAACACCGCGACCAGCCGCACCCGGAGCGAGCGCAGGTGGAGGCTGCGCCCCGGGCGGCGGGGCGCGGTCTGGGGGTCGGTCACGTCGGCTGGTCTCCGGTCGGCAGGGAACGGCTCAGGGCTGGGACGGCGGGTCGAGCCGGTAGCCCACCCCGCGGACGGTGCGGATCAGGGTCGGGGCGGACGGGACGTCCTCCACCTTGGCCCGCAGTCGCTGCACGCAGGCGTCCACCAGCCGGGAGTCGCCTAGGTAGTCGTGCTCCCAGACCAGCCGCAGCAGCTGCTGGCGGGACAGCGCCTGGCCCGGGCGGCGGCTCAGCTCCAGCAGCAGCCGCAGCTCGGTGGGGGTGAGTTGGAGGTCCGCGCCGTCCTTGGTGACGGTCATCGCGGAGCGGTCGATGACCACGCTGCCGTAGGTGGAGGAGTCCGAGCTCTCCCGCTCGCCGCGGCGCAGCACCGCCCTGATCCGGGCGTCCAGCACCCGGGGCTGCACCGGCTTGACCACGTAGTCGTCCGCGCCCGACTCCAGGCCGACCACCACGTCGATGTCGTCGGAGCGCGCGGTCAGCAGGATGATTGGCAGTTGGTCGGTGCGCCGGATCCGGCGGCAGACCTCGAAGCCGTCGATCCCGGGCAGCATGACGTCGAGGACGATCAGGTCCGGACGCTGTTCCTTGAAGAGCTTGAGGCCGTCCTCGCCCGAGGCGGCGGCGGCCACGCGATGACCCTGGCGGGTGAGGGCGAGTTCGAGGCCGGTCCGGATGGCGTCGTCGTCCTCGATCAGAAGGAGGAAAGGCACGGGCTCATTCTGGACCACGGGGCGCCGGGCTTCACCCACCAGGGGAGGCCCCGCAACTCCTCTGCAACCGGAAGCCCCGCTTCGGGCGTCCCCATCCGACGGGCCGAAGGTCCTGGCGGCTGTGACAGCCCTGTGACAGTCGGCGGACACCTCCATCACAACGGGACGGCAGGATTTTCCTTGTCGCCGCAGTTCCGGGCGGCAGGAACCGTACCGACCCATGGGGGTGCACGATGAACGCCACGCTCAGGACCCGCAGCAACGCGGCCGTCAACCACGCGCGTTCGTCCCGCACGCACTTCGAGGTGAGGACGGACGAGAACTCCGGTGCCGTGATCGTACGGGGGTGCGCACACAGCACCGGGTCCCGCCGCCTCGGCGGGACGAGGGGGGAGCTGTACGGGATCGGCCGCTCGGGGAGTGCGGCCGACTCCGGCCAGACCATGACGCTGCGCGGGGTGCTCCCCGTCGCCGACGGGCAGGGGCGCGAGAGCGCCGGCGCCACGCTGCTGCGGCTCACGCCGCAGCCGGTGGTGCCCGCCCAGCCGGCCGCGCCGTTCGAGCAGGCCAAGGCCGAACCGGGCGACAACATCGCCGAGTTCACCGCCTACGTGCAGGCCCGCCGGGCCTCGCTGTTCGCCACCGCGTACCACCTGACCGGCGACCGGTACGAGGCCGAGGACCTGCTGCAGAGCGCGCTGTTCTCCACCTACCGCGCCTGGGACCGGATCACCGACAAGGCCGCGGTCGGCGGGTACCTGCGCCGCACCATGACCAACCTGCACATCTCCGCCTGGCGCCGCCGCAAGGTCGCCGAGTACCCGACCGAGGAGCTGCCGGAGACCGCCGGCGACACCGACGCGATGGGCGGCACCGAGCTGCGCGCCGTGCTCTGGCAGGCGCTGGCCAAGCTGCCGGAGAACCAGCGCACCATGCTGGTGCTCCGCTACTACGAGGGCCGCACCGACCCGGAGATCGCCGGCATCCTCGGCATCAGCGTCGGCACCGTCAAGAGCAGCATCTGGCGCGCGCTGCGCCGCCTGCGCGACGACGAGCAGCTCAACCGCAACGGCGACACCGCGCACGCCTTCGGCGAGCTGGTGGCGTAACGCCGCACAGAGACTCCCGTCGGGGGACGGGAAAGGTCACGTCAGGGAACCAGGCACCGACTCGGGGGAGCGGCACCTGGAAGGAACGTGACCGTAACGGAAGGGCCCGGTGCCGGGGAGCGGCACCGGGCCCTTCTGCGTGCCGTGCGCGCTCCGCGCGGGCTTCGGCGGGGAAGCGGCCGGGACGGTGGTCCTGCGGGCTCGTCGAGGTGCCCGTGCCCGAGGTTCCCGCTCACGCGGCGACCGCTCACGACGTGGCCGCCAGCCGGGCGGGGCCGTGCGCCGTCACCGCCGGTCGGGTCGGGGCCGGGCGGGTCGGCTCAGGCGGGCTGGGGCTGGCGGAGCGCCACCGCGCGGATCCGCTGCTCGGCCTCCGGGCCGGCGCAGGCCAGGGCGCCGAGCTCGACCTGGCGGGCCACGATGCCGCGCTCGGCGCGCATCAGCCGCCAGCCGCGGCGGATCAGCAGTGGCACCGACTTGCGGCCCTCGCGGACGTCCCGGCGGAAGCGCCGCCAGGCGGTGGTGGTGGGGCGGTTGCGCAGGCAGATCGCCTCGCCGAGCAGGCCCTCGGCCGCGCAGCGGCCGACCAGTTCGGCGGCGAATATCCCCTCGGCGATGAAGGCCGGGGCCCCGTTCAGCTCGAAGGTCTGGCTGCCGTCCCGTCCGTTGGCCGGGATCGAGTACACCGGCACCTCGGCCCGGCCGTCCTCGACGACCTGCCGGATCGCGGCCAGCGCCTGGTCCAGGTGCCAGGAGAGCGGCGAGTCCCAGTCGGTCCCGCCGCCGGCCTCGGCCGGGAGCCGGGGCAGCGTCGGGTCGTCGCCGTCCTTGTAGAAGTCGTCGAGCTGGAGCACCGGCAGTCCGGTCCGCTCGGCCAGCGAGGACTTGCCCGATCCGGAGGGCCCGGACAACAGGACGACCAGCGCACGCGCCGTCGGGGCGGGGTTCATGGGGGTGTCACTCACGAGACACCAGTCTGACGCACTCCCGGGCGATCCCGAAACCGATGGGACGTCAGTTCTTCGACGTGGCCGAGACACGCGCCACATCCGGCGCCGGGCGGGTACCGGCTGTGCGCCCGGCCGTACGCGGAGCCACCGGAAAAGGGCGACGGGCCCGCGCAAGGGGGGGAGATGCGCGGGCCCGTCATGGCACGTCCGGGCCCTGGGGGGGTGAGGGCACTGGGGACGGCCAGTCTGTGTGGAGTTGTCCTGACGGAAGGTCAGATACCCATCGGGTGCCAGACCGTCTTGGTCTCCAGGAAGGAGAGTAGCCGCTCGGTCCCGGGCGCATTGGTCCAGGCCAAGTCGGTCTCGCCGACCGCCGGGCGGACGACTCGCTTCAGGGTATCCGCGGCCAGCACCTCCAGCTCGGTCGCCGCGCCGGGCCCGTCCGAAGCGATCGCCCCGGCCAGGTCCAGCCCGTTGACGTCCTGGTGCGAGGCCAGCGTCGGCGCGATGTCCGCCGTCTTCCCCGAGATGAGGTTGACCACGCCGCCCGGCAGGTCCGAGGTGGCGAGCACCTCGCCCAGCGAGAGCGCGGGCAGCGGGGCCTCGGCGGCGGCCGCGACCACGACCGTGTTGCCGGCCGCGATCGCCGGGGCGATCACCGAGACCAGGCCGAGGAAGGAGAAGCCCGTCCCGGACTGCGGGGCGACCACGCCCACCACGCCCGAGGGCTCCGGGGTGGAGATGTTGAAGAACGGCCCGGCCACCGGGTTGGTGTTCCCCGCGATCTGGGCGATCTTGTCGGTCCAGCCCGCGTACCAGACCCAGCGGTCGATCGCGGCGTCCACCAGCGCGGCGGCCTTCTTGGCGCCGATGCCCTCGGCGGCGGCCACCTCGGCGGTGAACTGCTCGCGCCGGCCCTGGAGCATCTCGGCGATCCGGTACAGCACCTGGCCGCGGTTGTACGCGGTGGTGCCGGCCCAGCCCTTGACGGCGCCGCGGGCGGCCTGCACCGCGTCACGGGTGTCCTTGCGGGTGCCGAGCGGGGCGTTGGCCAGCCACTGGCCCTTCGAGTCGGTCACCTCGTACACCCGCCCGCTCTCGGAGCGCGGGAACTTCCCGCCGACGTACAGCTTGTAGGTCTTGAAGACGCTCAGGGTGGTCTCAGACATCGAGGTACGCCTCCAGGCCGTGGCGACCGCCCTCGCGGCCGTAGCCCGACTCCTTGTAGCCGCCGAACGGCGAGGTCGGGTCGAACTTGTTGAAGGTGTTGGCCCAGACCACACCGGCCTTGAGCTGGTTCGCCATCCAGAGGATGCGCGAGCCCTTCTCGGTCCAGATGCCGGCCGACAGCCCGTACGGGGTGTTGTTGGCCTTCTCGACCGCCTCGGCGGGGGTGCGGAAGGTCAGCACCGAGAGCACCGGGCCGAAGATCTCCTCGCGGGCGATCCGGTGCGCCTGCGAGACGCCGGTGAACAGCGTCGGGCGGAACCAGTAACCGGCGCCCGGGAGTTCGCACTCCGGGGCCCAGCGCTCGGCGCCCTCGGACTCGCCGATCTCGGACAGCTCGGTGATCCGCGCCAGCTGCGCGGCCGAGTTGATGGCGCCGATGTCGGTGTTCTTGTCCAGCGGGTCGCCGACCCGCAGGGTGGACATCCGGCGCTTGAGCGCGTCCAGCAGCTCGTCCTGGATCGACTCCTGGACCAGCAGGCGCGAGCCCGCGCAGCAGACGTGGCCCTGGTTGAAGAAGATGCCGTTGACGATGCCCTCGACCGCCTGGTCGATCGGCGCGTCGTCGAAGACGATGTTCGCGGCCTTGCCGCCGAGCTCCAGCGAGAGCTTCTTGCGGGTGCCCGCTACCTGCTTGGCGATCGCCCTGCCGACGGGAGTGGAGCCGGTGAAGGCCACCTTGTTGACGTCCAGGTGGGAGGTCAGCGCGGCGCCGGTGCGGCCGTCGCCGGTGACGATGTTGACGACGCCCTTGGGCAGACCGGCCTGGCGGCAGATCTCGGCGAACCGCAGCGCGGTCAGCGGGGTGGTCTGGGCCGGCTTGAGCACGACCGTGTTGCCGGTGGCCAGCGCGGGGGCGATCTTCCAGGCCAGCATCAGCAGCGGGAAGTTCCACGGGATGACCTGGCCGGCCACGCCGAGCGGCTTCGGGCTCGCGCCGTAGCCGGCGAAGTCCAGCTTGTCGGCCCAGCCCGCGTAGTAGAAGAAGTGCGCGGCGACCAGCGGCAGGTCGACGTCCCGGGTCTCCCGGATCGGCTTGCCGTTGTCGATCGACTCCAGCACCGCCAGCTCGCGCGAGCGCTCCTGGATGATCCGGGCGATCCGGAACAGGTACTTGGCCCGCTCGCTGCCCGGCAGCGCCGACCAGTCGGCGAAGGCCCGGCGGGCGGCGGCGACGGCGCGGTCCACGTCCTCGTCGGTGCCCTGGGCGAACTCGGCCAGCACCTGCTCGGTGGCCGGGTTGACGGTCTTCAGCGCCTCGCTGCCGGAGGAGTCGACGAAGGCGCCGTCGATGAAGTGACCGTAGGAGGTGGCGATGTCACCGGCGGCGGCCGGGGACTCCGGCGCGGGGGCGTACGTGAACAGGCCGCCCTTGGGGGCCTCGGCCTGCTGCGGCTGGGACTGCGGGGTGTTCTTGTTCTTGGCCACGAGGATCAGTCCACCGTCACGTAGTCGGGACCGGAGTACCGGCCGGTGGTCAGCTTCTGACGCTGCATCAGCAGGTCGTTGAGCAGGCTGGAGGCGCCGAAGCGGAACCAGTGCGGGGTCAGCCAGTCGTCGCCCAGCGTCTCGTTCACCATGACCAGGTACTTCATGGCGTCCTTGGTGGTCTTGATGCCACCGGCCGGCTTCACGCCGACCTGGATGCCGGTCTGCTGCTTGAAGTCGCGGACGGCCTCCAGCATCAGCAGGGTGACCGGGGGAGTCGCGTTGACCGTCACCTTGCCGGTGGAGGTCTTGATGAAGTCCGCACCGGCCAGCATGGCCAGCCAGGAGGCCCGGCGGACGTTGTCGTAGGTCTGCAGCTCGCCGGTCTCGAAGATCACCTTGAGGTGGGCGGCGGTGCCGTCGGGGCGCTTGCACGCCTCCTTGACCGCGACGATCTCGTTGAAGACGTCCAGGTACCGGCCGGAGAGGAAGGCCCCCCGGTCGATCACCATGTCGATCTCGTCGGCCCCGGCGGCCACCGCGTCGGCGGTGTCGGCCAGCTTGACCGGCAGCGCGGCGCGGCCGGCCGGGAAGGCGGTGGCCACCGAGGCCACCTGGATGCCGGTGCCGGCCAGGGCCGCCTTCGCGGTGGCGACCATGTCCGGGTAGACGCAGATGGCGGCGACCCGGGGGGCGGTCGGGTCGGTCGGGTCGGGGTTCCGGCCCTTGGTGCACAGGGCGCGCACCTTGCCGACCGTGTCCGCGCCTTCCAGCGTGGTCAGGTCGATCATCGAGATCGCCAGGTCGATGGCGTACGCCTTCGCCGTGGTCTTGATCGAACGGGTGCCGAGGGTGGCGGCGCGGGCTTCCAGGCCGACGGCGTCGACGCCGGGCAGGCCGTGCAGGAAACGGCGGAGCGAGGCCTCGGACGCCGCAACGTCCTGAAGGCCGCCGCCCGCAGCGCCGGGGGCATTGGCTGCAACAGTGGACATGGTCACCAGCCCAGCATATCTACGCGCGTAGCAACGCGCCAGACCCAGCCACGTTCGATGCACGACCGAAATCTCCCGCCGTCCGGCATCGTGCTCGACCTGCACTTCCGCCCCGCGCTTCCCTCCCGCCCCGCGGGAGAGCGGGTGGGGTGTGCCACTGGGGGCGGCTCCCGTTCGCCTCCGCCGTTGACCCGCTCGCTCCGCCGTCCCCGTGCCGCAGGCGCGCCACGTAGGGTGGCCCGGTGACCTCGGGAGACGAAGCGGAGCGGCCGAAGCGGACCGGGCGGCGGCCCGGTGGGGCCGATACCCGGCGGACGGTGCTGGAGGCGGCCCGGGCCGAGTTCGCGGCGCGCGGGTACGAGAAGGCGAGCATGCGGGCCATCGCGCGGGCCGCCGGGGTGGATGCGGCGTTGCTGCACCACTACTTCGGCACCAAGGACCAACTCTTCCTCGCCGCCCTGGAGTTGCCCGTCGACCCGCGTGCCGTGGTGGAGCAGGCGCTGGCCGGTGATCCGGCCGGCGTCGGCGGCCGGGTGGCCGATTTCATGCTGAACCTCTGGGAGCAGCCGGGCGTCCTGGACCGCCTGCTGGCGCTGATCCGGGCCGCCGCCACCACCGAGCAGGTGGCGGTCCTGATGCGGGGCTTCGTCGCAGCCGAGCTGATCGGCCGGATCGCCTCCCGGCTGGAGGTCGAACAGCCGGAGCTGCGCGCCGAGTTGATGTTCTCCCAGATCGTCGGCCTGGCGATGGCCCGCTACGTGGTCAAGGTCGAGCCGCTTGCCTCCGCCACCCGTGAGGAGCTGCGCCCCCTGCTGGCCCGCACCTTCCAGAACTACCTGGTGACACCGTGACGGACGAGCCGGCGCTCGACCTCTGGAAGCACCGGCTGGGCCGCGTCCCCGAGGAGGTCTGGCTCCGCACCGAGCTGCGCGTGCTGATCCTCGCCGACAACGAGCTCACCGAGCTGTCTCCCGCCGTCGCCGCCCTCCAGCGGCTCCGCACCCTCGACCTCGGCCACAACCACCTCGCCGAAGTCCCGCCCGAGCTCGGCGAGTTGACCGCCCTCTCGGACTTCCTCTACCTGCACGACAACCACCTCACCGCCCTCCCTGCCACCCTCGGCCGCCTCACCGCCCTGCGCTACCTCAACGTCGGCGAGAACCGCCTCACCCACCTCCCCGACGCGCTCACCGGCCTCGCCTCCCTGCTCGAACTCCGCGCCGAGCACAACCGCCTGACCGCCCTCCCCGCCACCCTCGGCCGGCTCCGCTCCCTCCGTGAACTCCACCTGCGCGGCAACGCCCTCACCGAACTCCCCGCCTCCACCGCCGAGTTGGCCGATCTCCGGCATCTCGACCTGCGCGACAACCAACTGGCCGCCGTGCCGGAGTGCCTCGCCGCCCTGCCCCGCCTGCGCCACCTCGACCTGCGCTCCAACCGCGTGGCCACCCTCCCCGGCTGGCTGGCCGAACTGCCCGCGCTGGAGAAGCTGGACCTGCGCTGGAACGCGGCCCGCCCGTCCCCGGCCCTGCTGGCGGCGCTCGCCGGCCGTGGCTGCGCCGTCCTGTACTGAATCACGCCGCACCTCCTTGACGGCTGCCCCCTGCGGCGCAAAACTCATCACATGATGAATTCAGCGGTCCGGGTCGCCGGACTGACCGTCGTCCGAGGCGGCCGCCCCGTGCTGCACGGGATCGACCTCGACATCCCGGCCGGGAGCATCACCGGCCTGCTCGGCCCCAGCGGCTGCGGCAAGACCACCCTGCTGCGCTCGATCGTCGGGGTGCAGAAGACCGCCGGCGGCCGGGTCGAGGTGCTCGGCGAGGAGGCCGGCAGCGCCGGGCTGCGCCACCGGATCGGCTACGTCACCCAGGCCCCGGCCGTCTACGACGACCTCACCGTCACCGAGAACCTCCGCTACTTCGCCGCCGTGCTCGGCGCCCCGCCCACCGACCCGGCCCGGGTGATCGCCGAGGTCGGCCTCACCGAGCACAGCGACGACCGCACCTCCCGGCTCTCCGGCGGCCAGCGGGCCCGGGTCTCGCTCGCCGCCGCCCTACTCGGCAGCCCCGAACTGCTCGTCCTGGACGAGCCCACCGTCGGTCTGGACCCGGTGCTCCGCCAGGAGCTCTGGCAGCTGTTCCGCCAACTCGCCGACGGCGGCGCCACCTTGCTGGTCTCCAGCCACGTGATGGACGAGGCGGTCCGCTGCGACCGCCTGCTGCTGATGCGCGAGGGCCGCCTGCTCGCCGCCGACACCCCCGGCGGACTGCTCCGCCGCACCGGCGCCGCCGACGTCGACGCCGCCTTCCTGACCCTGGTGGGGAGCACCTCATGAACGTCACGCGTACCGTCGCCACCGCCCGGCGCGTGCTGGCCCAACTCCGGCACGACCCCCGGACCCTGGCGATGCTGCTGGTGGTCCCCTGCCTGCTGCTCACCCTGCTGCGCTACATGTTCGACGACCAGCCGCAGCAGTTCGACCGGGTCGGTGCCGCCCTGCTCGGCGTCTTCCCGCTGCTGGTGATGTTCCTGGTCACCTCGGTGGCGATGCTGCGCGAGCGGACCACCGGCACCCTGGAGCGCCTGCTCACCATGCCGCTCGGCAAGCTCGACCTGCTCCTCGGCTACGCCCTCGCCTTCGGCCTGGTCGCCCTGGTCCAGGCGGGCCTAGCCGCCACCCTCACCCTCGGCCTGCTCGGCCTCGACGTGCAGGGCCCCACCTGGCTGCTCTTCGCGGTCGCCCTCGGCGACGGCCTGCTCGGCATGGCGCTGGGCCTGCTGGTCTCGGCCTTCGCCCGCACCGAGTTCCAGGCCGTGCAGTTCCTCCCGGCGGTGATCCTCCCTCAACTCCTGCTCTGCGGGCTCTTCGTACCCCGCGACGCGATGGCCGCCCCGCTCCGCTGGGCCTCCGAGGTGCTCCCGCTCTCCTACGCCGTGGACGCCATGAACCGCCTCACCACCACCCCCGGCACCAGCGCGGCCCTCCTCACCGACCTCGCCGTCATCGCCGCCTGCACCCTCCTCGCCCTCGCCCTCGGCGCCGCCACCCTCCGCCGCCGCACCGACTGACGCCCCGTTACGGTGGGCCGGTGGCCTCCACCTCGCCGAAGACCCGCTTCCTCGTCCTGCACGACTACGGCATGGGCGGCAGCTGGTGGTGGGTGCACGCCCGCTCCGAGCGCGAGGTGCTGGAGACCTTCGCCGACGTCGAGGTGGTCCACGACGCCGCCACCCGGGCCGAGGCCGAGGACTGGGGCCTGGACGAGGCCGACGTCGACGGCCCTGCCGACCCGCCCGGCCTCGACGGTCTCCGCGCCGATCGGGACGCCCACCGCGGGCTACCTGGCTTCGGCGCCCTGGCCGGCCCGGACCCGCTGTACGTCCGGCGGCGCTGGGACGAGGACGGCGAGACCACCACCTACCTCCTGGAGGTCGGCGCCGACGGCCGGCGGCTGCGCCAGGTGGAGCTGGAGGAGGACGGCCGGGCCTTCCGCAGCACCCCGGAGGACTGGCCGTTCAACACCCCGTGGCTGGACCGCTACTCGCCCGAGTGGCTCCCCTTCGTGATCACCGCCGCGGAGTTCGAACAGGAGTGGTCCCGCGCCGTCCACGACCCGGACCGGTGACGCGGCCGCGCCGGAACAGCACGACGGCGGCTTGGACGGCGATCGCCAGCAGGACGGCCGGCAGC
The DNA here is from genome assembly GCF_055584905.1 of Kitasatospora sp. NPDC088742. Classification (NCBI taxonomy): domain Bacteria; kingdom Bacillati; phylum Actinomycetota; class Actinomycetes; order Kitasatosporales; family Streptomycetaceae; genus Kitasatospora; species Kitasatospora sp. NPDC088742. The sequence goes on from NZ_JBVJLD010000014.1 coordinate 61,909, forward strand.
ACCGTCCACGGCACCACCCCGGCCACGGTCAGGGCCCCGAGGCCGACCAGGGCCGTGACCAGGACGGGGAGCACGGCGGAGAGGGAGAGCGCGAAGCGCGGACGACGGGGCACGGGGACTCCTCCGGAGGTGGTCACGAGGCGGAACGGGCGTGGTCGAGGTAGCCGGTGAGGTCCTGCCAGGCGTCGGCCGGGGCGGCGGGGTCGCCGGAGAGCGCGGCCGGCTCCGCCCGCCAGGCGGACTTCACCGCGCCGGAGAGCTCGGTGTCGCCACCGCTGAACAGCGAGCCGAGCTCGTCCATCCGGGCCACCAGCTTCCGCACCCGCGGTTCCCCCGGGTCGGCCCCGGCGGCCCGCAGCGCCTCGGCCCGCCGGTAGAGCTCTGGCCACTCCACCTCCAGCAGGTAGTGCGCGGCGGGGCCCAGCGCCGCGCCCCGCTCCGCCAGCGCCCGCAGCTGGTCCTCGTCGAGGTGGCGTCGCAGCGCCGCCCCGCCCTCGGCCCCGGCGCCGCCCATGGTCCGCAGCGCGTCGATCAACGCCGGCACCTCCGGCGCCCGTTCGGCGGCCAACTCCCGGTGGATGTGCTCCAGTTGGTCCTTCAGGCGCTCCAGTGAGGCGAGCGCGGCGGTCACCCCGGCCAGCTGCTCGCCCACCAGCCGGACCGGGTCGACCCCGACGTCCAGGCAGGTGGCGACGGACTCCAGCCCGAGCCCGAGGCGGCGTAGCGCGAGCACCTGGTACAGCCGGACCACGTCCTGCTCGGTGTACTCGCGGTGCCCGGCGGCGGTCCGCCGGGACGGGCCCAGCAGCCCGATCGTGTCCCAGTGGTGCAGGGTACGGACGGTCAGCCCGCTCGCCTCGGCGAGCGCGCCGACCTTCCAGGTCCGGTCGTTGCTCATGGCCCCCACGATCCACCCTGACGCCGCGTGAGGTGCAAGCCCGCCGGTGGCGCGGTCACCGGCCGGGGCGGATGGGGCAGAATCGGCCCCATGACCGAATCCGACGGCAAGCCCGACCCGGGCAGAGCCGCCTCCGAGCCCCAGTACGCGGACCGCGTCTACCGCTCCGTCCCCGGTGTCATCTCGGGGATCATGCTGCTGGCCGTGGCCGGGTGGCTGATCATCGACGCGGTGCTCAACGGCACCGGCCGCACCCCGTGGATCGCGCTGGCCTGCGCCCCGGTCTTCGGCCTGCCGGTGGTCGCGTACACCCTGCGGCCCGCCGTGCTGGCCAACGACCGGCGGCTGCTGGTGCGCAACCCCTTCCGCACCGTGCACGTCCCGTGGGCGGCCGTCGAGGGCCTGCGCGCCGGGTACTCGGTCGAGCTGTTCGCGGGCGGGGGGAAGTACCAGGTCTGGGCCGTCCCGGTCTCGCTCCGGGCCCGCAAGAAGGCCGGCCGGGTGGCCGCCCGGGCCGCCGCCGGGGGCGACCCGCACGCCTCCCGGACCGCCTCGCTGACCAACCCGCTGCGCAGCGGCCGGGCCGGCGAGTCCGACCCGACCAGGGCCTGGTCGGACCAGGTGGTGACCACCCTCCAGGAGATCGCCGAGCGCAACGCCGGCAAGCCGGAGGCGGCGGGCGAGGTGACGGTCCGTTGGTGCTGGTGGATCATCGCCCCGGCGGTGGCCGGACTGATCACCCTGATCACCCTGATCGCGGTCACCTGATGTCCGCCCCGGGGGGAGCGGAGGACGCGGACCAGGACCCGGTCCGCCGCAGCTACGACACCGTCGCGGGGGAGTACGCCGCGCGGATCGGCGACGAGCTGGCCGGCAAGCCGCTGGACCGGGCCCTGCTGACCGCCCTGCTGGAGCAGCTGACGGACCCGCAGGCCCCGGTCGCCGACCTGGGCTGCGGGCCCGGCCACGTCACCGGCTGGCTGGCCGACCACGGCCCCCGGGCGGTCGGCATCGACCTCTCCCCGGCGATGGTCGCGCTGGCCCGCCGGGACCACCCGGCCGCCGAGTTCCGCGAGGGCGACCTGCGCCGCCTCCCGGCCGCCGACGGAGAGTTCGGCGGTGCGGTCGCCCTCTACTCGCTGATCCACCTGCCGCCGGCCGAGCACCGTGCCGTCCTCGCCGAGGTCCACCGCACCCTCCGCCCGGGCGCCCCGCTGCTGCTCGCCTTCCACCGGGGCACCGAGTCCCGCCACCTCACCGACTGGTGGGGCCACCAGGTGGACGTCACCTTCCACTTCCTCGACCCGGACACCGTGACGGCCGACCTCACCGCGGCCGGCTTCACCCTCCGCGCCCGCCTCGACCGCGCCCCGCACCCCCACGAGGCCGAGACCGACCGCAGCTACCTCCTGGCCGTCCGGTCCTGAGACGTGCGGAAGGGGCCCGGCGGAGCGACTGCTCCACCGGGCCCCTTCCGCGTCGTGCGGTCCTACGGTCCGTCAGATCCCGGCGGCCGCGGCCAGGTCGCGCTTGACCGCGTCGAGCAGGGCGGCGGCCCGGAGCCGGGTGTCGCCGAGGTCGGCGGCGGTGGCGACCGGGAGGACGACCTCCAGGTAGCACTTGAGCTTGGGCTCGGTGCCCGAGGGGCGGACCACGATCCGGGCCGCCGTGACGGCGTCGCCCGCCAGGTAGTAGCGCAGGCCGTCGGTGGGCGGCAGCTCCGCCGTACCGGCCGTCAGGTCGTCGGCGCGGGTGACCTTGAGACCGGCCAGCACCGTCGGGGGCTGCTCGCGCAGCCGCTGCATCGCCGAGGAGATCACCGTCAGGTCCTCGACCCGGACCGAGAGCTGGTCGGTGGCGTGCAGGCCGTGCTCCAGCGCCAGGTCGTCCAGCAGGTCGGTCAGGGTGCGGCCGGACTCCTTGAGCACGGCGGCCAGTTCGGCGACCAGCAGGGCGGCGGTGATGCCGTCCTTGTCGCGGACGCCCTCCGGGTCGACGGAGTAGCCGAGCGCCTCCTCGTAGCCGTAGCGCAGGCCCTCGGCCCGGGAGAGCCACTTGAAGCCGGTGAGCGTCTCGGTGTAGCCGAGGCCGGCCGCCGCCGCGATCCGGCCGAGCAGGGTGGAGGAGACGATGGTGGTGGCGAAGGTGCCCTGCACCCGCTTGGCCACCAGCGCGGAGCCGAGCAGCGCGCCGACCTCGTCGCCGCGCAGCATCCGCCAGCTGCCGTTGTCGGCGACCGCCACCGCGCAGCGGTCGGCGTCCGGGTCGTTGGCGATCACGATGTCGGGGCCGACCGAGGCGGCGGTGCGGAAGGCGAGGTCCATCGCCCCCGGCTCCTCGGGGTTGGGGAAGGACACGGTCGGGAAGTCCGGGTCGGGCTCGGCCTGCTCGGCCACCACGGTCGGCGCGGGGAAGCCGGCCCGCTTGAAGGCGGCCACCAGCACGTCGCGGCCGACGCCGTGCATCGGGGTGTAGACCACGTCCAGCCCGCGCGGCCCGGCCGGGTCGAGCACGGTGACGGCCCGGTCCAGGTAGGCCTCCACGACCTCGTCGCCGAGCACCTCCCAGCCGCCCTCGGCGAGCGGCACCTCGGCCAGCGAGCCGATCGCGTCGATCTCGGCGGCGATGCCCGCGTCGGCGGGCGGCACGATCTGCGAGCCGTCGCCCAGGTAGACCTTGTAGCCGTTGTCCTGCGGCGGGTTGTGACTGGCCGTCACGGTGACGCCGGCCGCGGCGCCCAGGTGGCGGACGGCGAAGGCCAGCACGGGGGTGGGCAGCGCACGGGGGAGCAGGGCGGCGCGCAGCCCGGCACCGACCACCACGGCGGCGGTGTCGCGGGCGAAGTCGTACGACTTGTGGCGGGCGTCGTAGCCGATCACCACCAGGTCGCCGAGCCCCTCCTTCTTGACGTACGCGGCCAGTCCGGCGGCGGCCCGGATCACCACGGCCCGGTTCATCCGCATCGGGCCCGCGCCCAGCTCGCCGCGGAGCCCGGCGGTGCCGAACTGCAGCCGGTCGCTGAACCGCTCGGCCAGCCGGGACCAGGCGAGCCGCTCCGCGCCCTCCGGTTCGCCCTCGGCGGCGGCCAGCAGCGCGGTCAGCTCCTCGCGGGTGTCCTGGTCGGGGTCCTCGGCGAGCCAGGTCCGGGCACGCGCGAGCAGATCGGTGGTCTCGGACATTGCTGCCAGCTCCCTCTGAGGGTGGGTGAGATGACGGAGCCGCCGCCCCGGAGGTACCAGGGACGACGGCTCCGGATTACTGATTCTGCGTCAGATCCGCGTCAGATCCGCTCAAGGACCTTCGCCAGCAGCGCGCCCATCCGCTCGGCGCTGGCCTTGCCGGCCTCCAGCACCTCTTCGTGGTTGAGCGGCTCGCCGGTGATGCCGGCGGCCAGGTTGGTGACCAGCGAGATGCCCAGCACCTCGGCGCCGGCCTCGCGGGCGGCGATCGCCTCCAGCGTGGTGGACATGCCGACCAGCTCGCCGCCGATCGCCCGGACCATGCCGATCTCGGCCGGGGTCTCGTAGTGCGGGCCGCGGAACTGCACGTAGACGGCCTCGTCCAGGGAGGAGTCCACCTCGCGGCAGAGCTCGCGCAGGCGCTTGGAGTAGAGGTCCGTGAGGTCGACGAAGTTGGCGCCGACGATCGGGGAGTCCGCGGTGAGGTTGATGTGGTCGCTGATCAGCACCGGCTGACCGGGCACCCAGCCCTCGCGCAGACCGCCGCAGCCGTTGGTCAGCACCACGGTCTCGCAGCCCGCCGCGACGGCGGTGCGCACGCCGTGCACCACGGTGGCCACGCCGTGGCCCTCGTAGTAGTGGTTGCGGCCCAGGAAGATCAGCGCCAGCTTGTCGCCGATCCGGACCGAGCGGACCTTGCCGGAGTGGCCGGCCACGGCCGGGGCCGGGAAGCCGGGCAGCTCGGTGACCGGGAACTCAGCCACGGTCTCGCCGAGCGCGTCGGCGGCCGGCACCCAGCCGGAGCCCATCACGAGGGCGACGTCGTGGCGCTCGGCGCCGGTCAGCTCGCGCAGCTTGGCGGCGGCCTCCTGAGCGGCGGCGTACGGGTCGGCGGAGAGCTTGGACTGAGGAGATGCGTTCACGTGACCGAGGATAGACGGGAATCGCCTACGCGCGTAGACATATCCGGTCGGACGTGTCGGATCGTTACCCGGATGGGCGGTAGGTCCAAACGGCCGGGCAGCCGGGAAGCCCCTGTTCGGAGGAGTCTCCGAACGATTCTGACACCCCGTCAGCAGGGCCGGCGGCGCAGGTCCAGCACGTAGTCGTCGGGCGCGCCCGCGCTCTCCGCCGCGTCGGCGATCAGCCCGAGGTAGCGGGCGGCCGGCAGCCCGCCCTCCCAGTCGTTGAGGACGTACGTCCAGACCGCGATCTCGCCGTCCAGGGTGTGCGCCCGCAGCCGGATCTTCCGGTAGATGCCGAGCTGGACGCCCTCCCAGCGGTCGAGGCCGTCCTCGTCCATCGGGGCCACGTCGTAGAGGGAGACGAAGACCTGCTCCTTCTCGTCCTCCACCACCGTCGCCAGCGAGCCCTCCCAGCCCAGCTGCTCGCCGCCGAAGGTCAGCCGCCAGCCGGTCAGCCAGCCCGTCCCGCGCAGCGGGGAGTGCGGGGCCCGGCGGGTCATCTGCCGGGCGTCGAGGTTGGTGGCGTACGCGGCGTAGAGGGGCATGGTCGTCAGCCTACGGGAGAGCACCGGCCGGGAGGGAGCACCGGGAGATCTTCCTGACGGCCCGTCGGACAGTGCTCGAACGCGCCGTCGAAGCGGGCTCCCACGGCCGTCCGGCACCGTGCGGCGCCCCCGGCGTGTCCTCGTTCTCGGCGTACGGGACAATGGTGCCCGTGACTCGGATCGTGATCATCGGTGGCGGACCCGGCGGATACGAGGCGGCCCTGGTGGCCGCCCAACTCGGCGCGGAGGTGACCGTCGTCGACCGCGACGGTCTGGGCGGGTCGGCGGTGCTGACGGACTGCGTGCCGTCGAAGACCCTGATCGCCACGGCGGAGGTGATGACCACCTTCGACAGCTCGTACGAGGAGCTGGGCATCATCGTCGCCGACGACACCCCGCACGTGGACACCCCGGCCCGGGTGGTCGGCGTGGACCTCGGCAAGGTCAACCGGCGGGTGAAGCGCCTGGCCATCGCGCAGTCCCACGACATCACCCAGTCCGTCACCCGGGCGGGCGTCACCGTGCTCCGCGGCAAGGGCCGGCTCGGCAGCGGCGGCCAGGCGGCGGACGGCTCCCGCGAGGTGGTCGTGGAGGCCCCCGACGGCACCACCGAGTCGCTCCGGGCCGACGCCGTGCTGATCGCCACCGGTGTGCACCCGCGCGAGCTGCCCGACGCCCAGCCGGACGGCGAGCGGATCCTGACCTGGACCCAGGTCTACGACCTGGAGGAGCTGCCCCGCGAGCTGATCGTGGTCGGCTCCGGCGTGACCGGCGCCGAGTTCGCCGGCGCGTACCAGGCGATCGGCTCCAAGGTCACCCTGGTCTCCTCGCGCGACCGCGTGCTTCCGGGCGAGGACCCGGACGCCGCCGAGGTGCTGGAGGAGGTCTTCCGCCGCCGCGGCATGAACGTGATGAGCCGCTCCCGGGCCGAGGGCGCCAAGCGGATCGGCGACCGGGTCGAGGTCACCCTCTCGGACGGCACCGTGATCTCCGGGACGCACTGCCTGATGGCGGTCGGCTCGATCCCCAACACCGCCGGCCTCGGCCTCGAGGAGGCCGGCGTCCAGCTGAACGACTGGGGCCAGATCAAGGTCGACCGGGTCTCCCGCACCAGCGCCCCCGGCGTCTACGCGGCCGGTGACTGCACCGGCGTCTTCATGCTCGCCTCGGTGGCGGCCATGCAGGGCCGGATCGCCATGTACCACGCGCTGGGCGACGCGGTGCAGCCGCTGGACCTCAAGACGGTCGCCTCCAACGTCTTCACCGACCCGGAGATCGCCACCGTCGGCTACACCGCGGCCGACGTCTCCTGCGGCAAGATGGACGCCGTCGAGGTCAAGCTGCCGCTGCGCGGCAACCCCCGGGCCAAGATGCAGGGCATCCGGGACGGCTTCGTGAAGCTCTTCGCCCGCCCGGGCACCGGCATCGTGGTCGGCGGTGTGGTGGTCGCGCCGCGCGCCAGCGAACTCATCCATTCGATTTCGCTCGCCGTGGACAACAACTTGACGGTCGAACAGGTGGCCCGTGCGTTCACGGTCTACCCGTCACTCTCCGGCTCCACCGCCGAGGCCGCCCGCCAGCTGCACATCCGAAAGCGGGAGGGCTCGGACTCCTGAGCTGCGCAAAGGAGTTGAGGCGGTCGCCGATGGCGGCCGCCTCTGTCGTCCCACTCCGACGGCGGAGCGTGACGAACCGTCAGCACTGGCGCGCATTGTACGGTCGCACGCCGCTCCGACGTGAGCATTTCCCGATACCAGCTGCAAACGCCTGAAAGCAGACGGTCATTCAGTTACCGTCGGTTCTGTGTTTGCTGCAGAACGTCGCCAGTTGATTCTCGAAATGGTGCGCGCCAACGGAGCGGTCTCGCTCCGGGAGTTGGCACGCGTCGTCCAGACCTCCGAGGTCACCGTCCGCCGGGACGTCCGCGCGCTGGAGGCCGAGGGGCTCCTCGACCGCCGGCACGGCGGTGCGGTGCTCCCCGGCGGCTTCAGCAGGGAGCCGGGGTACCCGCAGAAGACCCATCTGTCCGCCGCCGAGAAGAGCGCCATCGCCGACCTGGCCGCCGGCCTGGTCGAGGAGGGCGACGCGGTGGTGGTCGGAGCCGGGACCACCACCCAGGAGCTGGCCCGCCGGCTGGCCCGGGTGCCCGGGCTGACGGTGGTCACCAATTCGCTGCTGGTCGCCCAGGCGCTGGCACACGCCAACCGGGTCGAGGTGGTGATGACCGGCGGGACCTTGCGGGGCTCCAACTACGCCCTGGTGGGCAGCGGGGCGGAGCAGTCGCTGCAGGGATTGAGGGTCTCCAAGGCCTTCATCTCCGGCAGCGGGCTGACCGCCGAGCGCGGTCTCTCCACCACCAACATGCTCTCCGCGAGCGTGGACCGGGCACTGGTGCAGTCGGCCACCGAGGTCATCGTCCTCGCCGACCACACCAAGCTCGGCGCGGACACCATGTTCCAGACCGTGCCCACCGAGGCGATCACCCGGCTGGTGACGGACGAGCAGGCCGCCGCCACCGACCAGACCGCCCGGGAGCTGGACGCGCTGGCCGACTGCGGGGTGCAGATCTCCATCGCCCCGGTCGGCCCGCCGGTGGAGGCCCCGGTGCACCCGCACCCGGCCCCCTCCGGCTCGGCCCCCCGGCGCCCGGCCCCGCTCCCCGGCCAGCGCCGCCCGAACCACCAACTCCCGGGCCGGATGCCCGAGCTGACGGTCACCCGGGCCCGCTGACGCCTCCACTCCCATCCCTCCGGCAGACACGGCCGGGGCCCCGCCGCAGCAGTGCGACGGGGCCCCGGAGACCGGTCTCCCGGATCAGTCCTTGATCTCGCAGAGCGCCGCGCCGCTGCTCACGCTGGCGCCCACCTCGGCCTTGAGGCCGGTGATGGTGCCCGCCTTGTGGGCGTTGAGCGGCTGCTCCATCTTCATCGCCTCCAGGACCACGATCAGCTCGCCCTCGGCGACGACCTGGCCCTCCTCGACGGCGACCTTCACGATGGTGCCCTGCATCGGCGAGGCCAGCGTGTCACCGCTGACCGCCGAACCGGCCTTCTTGCTGCCGACCCGGCGCTTGGTCTTGCCGGTCGCCGTGGCGCCCGCCACCGGGGCGGCGGCCACGCCGAGCGAGGAGGGCAGCGAGACCTCGATCCGCTTGCCGCCGACCTCGACCACCACGGTCTCGCGCTGGTCGGCCTCCTCGCCGTCCACGCCACCGCCGGTGAAGGCCGGGATGGTGTTCTCGAACGCGGTCTCGATCCAGCGGGTGTAGACCGTGAACGGGCCCTCGCCGCCGTGCACCTCGGGTGCGAACGCCGGGTCGGTGACGACCGCCTGGTGGAACGGGATGGCGGTGGCCATGCCCTCCACCTTGAACTCCGACAGCGCCCGGGCGGCGCGCTGGAGCGCCTGCTTGCGGGTGGCGCCGGTGACGATCAGCTTGGCCAGCAGGGAGTCCCAGGCCGGGCCGATGACCGAGCCGGACTCCACGCCCGCGTCCAGCCGGACGCCGGGGCCGGACGGCGGGGCGAACAGCGTCACCGTGCCGGGGGCCGGCAGGAAGTTGCGGCCCGGGTCCTCGCCGTTGATCCGGAACTCGATGGAGTGGCCGCGGATCTCGGGGTCGTCGTAGCCCAGCTCCTCGCCGTCGGCGATCCGGAACATCTCGCGGACCAGGTCGATCCCGGTGACCTCCTCGGAGACCGGGTGCTCCACCTGGAGACGGGTGTTGACCTCCAGGAAGGAGATCAGCCCGTCCTGGGAGACCAGGAACTCGCAGGTGCCGGCGCCGACGTAGCCCGCCTCGCGCAGGATCGCCTTGGAGGCCCGGTACAGCTCCGCGTTCTGCTCGTCCGTCAGGAACGGCGCGGGCGCCTCCTCGACCAGCTTCTGGTGGCGGCGCTGCAGCGAGCAGTCACGGGTGGAGACGATCACCACGTTGCCGTGGCGGTCGGCCAGGCACTGGGTCTCGACGTGCCGCGGGTTGTCCAGGTACTGCTCGACGAAGCACTCGCCGCGGCCGAAGGCGGCGACCGCCTCGCGGACCGCCGACTCGTACAGCTCCGGGATCTCCTCCAGCGTGCGGGCCACCTTGAGACCGCGGCCACCACCACCGAAGGCCGCCTTGATGGCGACCGGGAGGCCGTGCTCGGTCGCGAAGGCGACCACCTCGTCGGCACCGGAGACCGGGTCCGCGGTGCCGGCCACCAGCGGGGCGCCGGCGCGCTGCGCGACGTGACGGGCCGTCACCTTGTCGCCCAGGTCGCGGATGGCCTGCGGCGGCGGGCCGATCCAGATCAGCCCGGCGTCGAGCACGGCCTGGGCGAACTCGGCGTTCTCCGACAGGAAGCCGTAGCCGGGGTGGACCGCGTCCGCGCCCGAGTCGGCCGCCGCCTTGAGCACCTTGGCGATGTCCAGGTAGCTGGTGGCCGGGGTGTCGCCGCCGAGGGCGTACGCCTCGTCGGCCGCGCGGACGTGCAGGGCGTCCCGGTCCGGCTCGGCGTAGACGGCGACGCTGGCGATACCGGCGTCCGAGCAGGCCCGGGCGACTCGGACGGCGATTTCGCCGCGGTTGGCGATGAGCACCTTGCGCACGTGTGGCTCCCTTCTTGAACCTCGTTGAGCTTAGGGTTTGCGGGGTCTTACCGGCGAGTAGCCCCAGGTGGTGAGCTTGCCCACACGGAGCGTGACGCGGATTCGTGATCACGTGGACACGGAGCGGGACGCGCCGCTGGTCGCGACGTTACGCGGTCGGCCCGGAGCGGGCCCGGAGTCGGGCTGGGGCGTCGTCGGCGTGCCGTGGCCTTCGCCACATCCATCCGCGGGGTCGCCTCATCCGGCCGCCGCGAACGCTTTGGCGGTGACGTCCGAGGCGAGTTCGACCACATCGGGGCCGTACACCTTCGGGTTGACCACCCGGAGCACCAGCGCGAAGGCGCCGTTCCGGCCGTACCGGCGGGCCAGCTGCCAGTGGTTGGCGGTCAGATAGCGCACCGCAGCGTGGTTGGAGGTCGCGGTCTGACCCGCGATCAGGAAGACCGGGCGGCTGCCCTCGGCAGCGTGCACCCGTGCCAGCAGGACATACGCCTTCGGTATCTCGTCGTCGTGCTGGTGGCGGAACAACTCGTCGCCCGCCACTATGGTGTCGCTGTAGATCCGCCCCGGTTCCGTGATGAAACCAGCCCCGGGCAGCCAGTTCCGCAGGTGGGCGGCAGTCCGCTCGTTGCTCTCGGGGCCGCCGAGGCAGAACTCGGCCTTGCCGCCCAGTCCTTGGCGGACCTGGTCGTGCGCGACGATGTCGGCCCGGGCGCCGCACTCCTTGACCAGGGCGGCCAACTCCATCAGCGCGTATACGTCGTTGCGTGAGACGCTCTTCGAACTGGCCGACGGGGACTGCCGGTTGACCACGAGCAGGCACTCCGTTCCGCCGGGCATGCCGAAGAACTCCCGTACCCGGCCGAGCCGTCGTCGGCGGCGCGCGGTCTGGGCGAGCCAGCCGAGTCCGGCGCTGATGGCACTGGCCAGCAGGCCGAGCGCCACGTTGAGCAGGCTGTCGAGCACCGCACGCTCCCTTTCCGGCCCGATGACCGCGCCAGCCTAGCGGCCGGGTGCGGGCGGCGGCTTGGCCCGCAGTGACAGATGTGCGGGCCCGGATCTGTCCGGATCAGCAGGGCAGAATCGGAGGGGCACAGTCCGGTTTCGGGTGCCGAACTGTAATGGTCTGGACCATTGACGGCTTTTCGGCCCGCTCCCTAGCGTGTCCGCCGACGGACGCCGCACGGCGCCCGTGGTCACCTCGACGGGGGAAGTCGAAGAGATGAAGCTCCGCACCGCCCTGCCCGCGCTCGCCTGCACCACCTTGCTGCTGACCGGCTGCGGCTCCACCGGCGGCACCGCCGCCGCTCCGGCGCCCAAGGCCTCCGACTACGGCTGCCTGGCGCGGGAGCGCGCCGACAAAGGCTCCTTCGCCCTCGACTCCACCGCGAAGCGGGACGCCTACTACCAGGACTCCGACGCGGGCCACGCCAAGGTGGCGGTGGTCCTCTCGCACGAGAACGGGTCCTCGCTCTGCGACTGGGTGCCCTTCGTGGAGGACTTCGCCAAGGCCGGCTACGCCAGCCTCGCCTTCACCTCAGCGGGGGACGTCGCCCAGGACATCGAGGCCGCCGGCGGCTACCTCAAGGGCAAGGGCATCCAGCGGGTGGTGCTGATCGGCGCCTCCAAGGGCGGCACCGCCTCGCTGGCCGCCGCGGTCACCCCCGGCACGCTCCCGGTGGCCGCCGTGGTGACCCTCAGCTCGCCGCTCTACCACGGCAGTTGGGACGGCAAGACGGCCATCGGCAAGCTCGCCGTCCCGCTGTTCATCGCCGCCCAGGAGGGCGACCAGCCGTTCGCCGGGAACGCCGCCGAACTGGCCGCCGCGGCCACCGCCGCCCCGGTCAAGGAGCTGAAGGTCTACCAGGGGACCAGCCACGGCGCCCGGCTGCTGGAGCAGGGCACCGCCAAGGCCGACCTGCTCGCCTTCCTGGCGAAGAACGCCCCGGCGGCCTGAAGGACGGTCAGACGGACCAGAGGTCGGTGATCCGGATGCCGAGGTCGGCCAGCAGCCTGCGCAGCAGCGGGAGCGACAGGCCGATCACGTTGCCCGGATCCCCGTCGATGCCGTCGATGAACGGCGCCGAGCGGCCGTCCAGGGTGAACGCCCCCGCCACGTACAGCGGTTCACCCGTAGCGATGTACGCGGCCAGCTCGGCGTCGTCCGGGTTCCCGAACCGGACGGTGGTCGAGGCGGTCGCGGAGGACTCCTTGCCGGTGGCGGTGTCGATCACGCAGTGGCCGGTACGGAGCACGCCCTCGCGGCCCCGCATCGCCTGCCAGCGCGCCAGCGCGTCGGCGGCGTCGTCCGGCTTCCCGAGCGCCTGCCCGTCCAGCTCCAGCACCGAGTCGCACCCGATCACCAACTGACCGTCCGTGAGCTCCCCGGCCACCTTCCGCGCCTTGGCCTCCGCCAGCACCAACGCCAGCTCCCCGGGCGTGGCCGCACTCAGCGCGTCCTCGTCCACCCCGCTGACCACGACCTCCGGCGCCAACCCCGCCTGCCGCAACAACCCCAACCGCGCCGGCGACTGCGACGCCAACACCACCACACGCTGACTCATGCGGCCCAGCCTAGGCGACGCGGCTGCGCCACCCGGGGGCGCGAGGCTCTGCTGACTTGCGGCTCCGCCGCGGGGCGCGAAACGGAAGGCGGCCCAGCGTTGGATCGGGGCAGGCGAGCCAGTTGCACGTGTTGCCGTTCCCCCGCGCGCAGTTCCTCGCGCCCCTGCGGGGCGCATGCCTGTGCCTCACAGGACGAGGAGCACGGCCATCACGAAGAGGAGTGCCGCCAGCACCGGACCGGCGCGGCGGAGCATCCGTTGTGCCCGCCGCGCCTCGTCCGATTCCTCATCCCGCGGGTCCGACCAGAGCACCTCACCAGCCTGCGCCCCGAACTGCCCGGAATGCCTGAGTACGGATACTCAACTCACCCGGCCCACCCGGAGGTTCGCCAGGCGTGCGGCCCCGGCGCGGGCGCCTGCCGCATCCGCCGGGCCCGGTCGTTCCACGCGGTGGCCGGGCCGACGCCCGCCCGCCGGGCCGCCTCTTCGGCGGCAGCGGCGGCGGCGGCCCGGGCTGAGACCACCGCCAGGACGGTGGCCAGCTCCTCGGGGGTCGGCTGCCCGTGCAGTACCTGAATGGGACTCATATACAGATCCTCCTCCCCTACGGGCGTCGCGACTACAGCGGGATGTTGCCGTGCTTCTTGGGCGGCAGCACTTCCCGCTTGCCGCGCAGCGCCCGCAGGCCCCGCACGATGTGGCGGCGGGTCTCGCTGGGGGCGATGACCGCGTCCACGTACCCGCGCTCGGCGGCCAGGTACGGGTTGAGCAGGGTGTCCTCGTACTCGGCGACCAGCTCCGCCCGTCGCGCGTCGACGTCCTCGCCGGCCGCGGCGGCGGCCTGGAGCTCGCGCCGGTAGACGATGTTGGCCGCGCCCTGGGCGCCCATCACGGCGATCTGGGCGGTCGGCCAGGCCAGGTTGAGGTCGGCGCCGAGGTGCTTGGAGCCCATCACGTCGTACGCGCCGCCGAAGGCCTTGCGGGTGATCACGGTGATCAGCGGCACCGTCGCCTCGGCGTAGGCGTAGATCAGCTTGGCGCCGCGGCGGATGATGCCGTCCCACTCCTGCTCGGTGCCGGGCAGGAAGCCGGGCACGTCGACGAAGGTGAGGACCGGGATGTTGAAGGAGTCGCACGTCCGGATGAACCGGGCGGCCTTCTCGCTGGCGTTGATGTCCAGGCAGCCGGCCAGGTCCATCGGCTGGTTGCCGACCACGCCGACCGGGTGGCCCTCGACCCGGCCGAAGCCGGTGATGACGTTGCCGGCGTAGAGGGCCTGGGTCTCCAGGAACTCGCCGTCGTCCAGGACGTGCTCGATCACCTTGTGCATGTCGTACGGCTGGTTGGCCGAGTCCGGCACCAGGGTGTCGAGCTCCAGGTCCTCGTCGGTGATCGAGAGGTCGGCCTGCTCGGCGAAGACCGGCGGCTCGGAGAGGTTGTTCGACGGCAGGTAGGAGAGCAGGTTCTTGACGTACTCCACCGCCTCCTTCTCGTCCGCCGCGAGGTGGTGCGCGTTGCCCGACTTGGTGTTGTGGGTGCGCGCGCCGCCCAGCTCCTCCATGCCGACGTCCTCGCCGGTGACGGTCTTGATCACGTCGGGGCCGGTGATGAACATGTGCGAGGTCTGGTCGGCCATCACCACGAAGTCGGTGATCGCGGGGGAGTAGACCGCGCCGCCCGCGCAGGGGCCCATGATCAGCGAGATCTGCGGGATCACGCCGGAGGCGTGCACGTTGCGGCGGAAGATCTCGCCGTACAGGCCGAGCGAGACCACGCCCTCCTGGATCCGGGCGCCGCCGGAGTCGTTGATGCCGATGACCGGGCAGCCGGTCTTCAGGGCGAAGTCCATCACCTTGACGATCTTCTCGCCGAAGACCTCGCCCAGCGAGCCGCCGAAGACGGTGAAGTCCTGCGCGAAGACCGCGACCTGCCGGCCGTCCACGGTGCCGTAGCCGGTCACCACGCCGTCGCCGTAGGGGCGGTTCTTCTCCTGCCCGAAGTTGGTGGAGCGGTGCCGCGCGAACTCGTCGAACTCCACGAACGAGTCCTCGTCCAGCAGCTCCTGCACCCGCTCACGGGCCGTCAGCTTGCCCTTGGCATGCTGCTTCTCGACCGCCGCGGCCGAACCGGAGTGCACGGCCTCGTCGATCCTGCGGCGCAGGTCGGCCAGCTTTCCGGCGGTGGTGTGCGGGTCGTACGGCGCCTCGGTCATCCGGTCGGCTCTCCCTGATCCTCGGCCGCTCCCGGTGCGTCGCGCACGAGGGCAGGGGGCGGCACAGCGAACTACCGCTGGGTAGCGTAGCCAGCCCGGGGCCCTTCCGGTTATGGCCAGCAACACAGTGTCATTCGGCGTGTTTCTGCGGGACGATGTGGCGGCTTACGACCATTCCCGGGGGAACCTCGCACGGGCCTGAGCAGCGCGGTCCCCCTCCTGACCGCCGCCGTCGCACCACCTGCCCATTGTCCCGCCGGACGCCGCGTGCCCACGGGGACGCCGCGCGCCGTCGCCGTCGCGGAGCCGGGCTGACGACCCGTCGGATCGGTACGCTGGCCCGGTGACCGAGAGCGCCGACGAGCACCCCAGCGACCAGCCCCGCCCCCGCCGCAGTGGACTGCGTGGCTTCGGCCATGACGGGCCGTCGCCCTGGACCGACCTGGAGCGGCCGCCGCTGGACCAGGCGGGGCTGCGGCGGGACCTGCTGGTCCCCGGCGGGCTGTGGACCGCGCTGGACGTGGTCGCGGAGACCGGCTCCACCAACACCGACCTGGCGGCCCGGGCCAAGGAGGGCGCGCCCGAGGGCGCGGTCCTGGTGGCCGAGGAGCAGACCGCCGGGCGCGGCCGGCTGGAGCGCCAGTGGTCCGCTCCGGCCCGCTCCGGCCTCTTCCTCTCCGTGCTGCTGCGGCCGAGGGACGTGCCGGTGGAGCGGTACGGCTGGCTGCCGATCCTGGTCGGCGTGGCGGCAGCCGGCGCGCTGAACCGGGTGGCCGGCGTGGAGGCCGGGCTGAAGTGGCCCAACGACCTGCAGACCGTGGTCGGCGGCGAGGAGCGCAAGCTCGGAGGCATCCTGACCGAGCTGGCCGACGGGGCGGTGGTGGCCGGCCTCGGCCTCAACGTCTCGCTCCGGCAGGACGAGCTGCCCGTCCCGACCGCCACCTCGCTGGTCCTGGCCGGCGCGGTGACCGACCGGGAGACCCTGCTGCGCGCCCTGCTGCGCGAGTTCGCCGAGCTCTACGGCGAGTGGGTGCAGACGGCCGGTGACCCGCACGCCAGCGGCCTGCTGCCCGCCTACGCCGCCCGCTGCACCACCCTCGGCCGCCGGGTGAAGGTCCAACTCCCGGGCGGCCGCGAGCTGTTGGGCGAGGCCGTGGCGGTGGACGGGGACGGCCGGCTGGTGGTCCGCACCCCCGACGGCAGCCGTCACCCGGTGGCCGCAGGGGACGTCGTGCACGTCCGGCCGCAGGAGTCCTGACCGAAGTCCTGACGAACCCCCAGGTCACCGTCGCGGAGCCGTCCGAGCGGTGGACCGCCGGGCGTCCGTCCAGTGGTCGGCTTCGGGCGGATGCCCCGGATCGGGAAATTCCGTGCGACGATTCCCCCTGGCGGCGGTGTGAGGCGCACCACTACCCGCGTGGTGGTCGGTCGCCCCTGGACAGGCAGGACATGAGGCAAGTGCGGCACCCGCACGGGGACGGACCGGTGGCAGACGCAGACGGCGGGCAGGCGGGCGACGACGGGCAGACCGTCGCGCTGGACCTGGAGCGGCTGATCCTCGACGCACCGCGCAGGTACACGCCGTACCAGGCCGCCCGCGCAGCCGACGTGCCGATGGAGCTGGCCACCCGCTTCTGGCGGGCGATGGGCTTCCCCGACATCGGGCAGTCCCGGGCCCTCACCGACGGGGACGTGATCGCGCTGCGGCGCCTCGCCGGTCTGGTCGAGTCCGGACTGCTCAGCGAGTCGATGGCGATCCAGGTGGCCCGCTCCACCGGCCAGACCACCGCCCGGCTGGCCGGCTGGCAGATGGACACCTTCCTGGAGAACCTCACCCAGGCGGTCGAGCCCGGCCTCACCCGGGCCGAGGTCGCCTACCCGCTGGTCGAGCTGCTGCTGCCCGAACTGGAGCAGTTCCTGGTCTACGTGTGGCGCCGTCAGCTGGCCGCCGTCACCGGCCGGGTGGTGCAGGCCGCCGAGGACACCGAGATCACCAGCGGCCGCCTGGCGGTCGGCTTCGCCGACCTGGTCGGCTTCACCCGGCTCTCCCGGCGGCTGGAGGAGGAGGAGCTCGGCGAGCTCGTCGAGAGCTTCGAGAACACCTGCTCCGATCTGATCGCCGGTCACGGCGGCCGGGTGGTCAAGACCCTGGGCGACGAGATCCTCTTCGTCTCCGAGGACCCGGCCACCGCCGCGGAGATCGCCCTCAGCCTGGTCGAGGCCCTGGCCGACGCGGAGAACATCCCGGCCCTGCGGGTCGGCATGGCCTTCGGCACCGTCACCTCCCGGATGGGCGACGTCTTCGGAACGACCGTCAACCTCGCCAGCCGCCTCACCTCGATCGCCCCCAAGGACGCCGTCCTGCTGGACGGCGAGTTCGCCACCGCCCTGGAGAAATCCGGCGCTGCGGCCCCCTCCCCCCTGGAGGAGCAGCCGGTCACCGGCCCGCACCGCTTCCACCTCCAACCCATGTGGCGCCGCCCCGTCCGGGGCCTCGGCCTGGTCGAACCGTGGCTCCTCACCCGCCTGGGGAGACTCCCGCAGCTCGGCTAG
>NZ_JBVJLD010000014.1:79509-149803 GCF_055584905.1 Kitasatospora sp. NPDC088742
CTTGTGGCTGCGCCCCGCAGGGGCGCGGGGCTCTGCTGATCTGCGGCTCCGCCGCGGGGCGCGCAGGGGAACGGCAGCACGTGCAACTGGCTCGCCTGCCCCGACCTGGCTCTGGGCCGCCTTCCGTACTCGCGCCCGCGCGGCGGAGCCGCACATCAGCAGAGCCTCGCGCCCCCGGCCTCACCGACCGGCGCGGCAGTCACACATTTCCTTCACGACAAATCGGACAAAGTTGCCGCAGGTCGCCATAACCTGGGTGCAGAACGGGCAGATCCACCACCACCCAGGACGAGGCGAGCCGGTGAGCGAGGCGACCATGACCGAGTGCGTACATGCACCGTCGGACCTGCGGCTGCGCGCGGTGGTCGAACTCGCCCAGGACATGGCCGGCGCCCTCACCCCGCTGGAAGCGGTCCGGGCGGCGGCCGTCCGCGCCACCGCCGCCCTCGGCGCGACCATGGCCGCCGTCTCGGTCTGGGACCGCGAGTCCGGCCGCCTCCGGGTGCTGGTGAACCACGGCGACCTGGCCCCGGGAGAGGAGGAGCAGCCCGAGGACGAGTCCTACCCGGTGGCCGACTTCCCGGAGATCGTCACCTACCTGGAAGAGCACTGGACCACCGGCCGGCTCCCCCGCGCCTGGGTCCAGACGGCGGAGAGCGACGAGCCGCACGCCCCCCACGCCCACCCGGGTGCCGGTGCGTTCTGCCAGCAGCGCGCCGCCGGCCTGCGCCGCCGCGGCCGCGAGTGCTGCCTGGTGGCCCCGATCGTGCTGCACGGCCAGGCCTGGGGCGAGCTGTACCTGGCCCGCACGGCCGGCCTCGCTGTCTTCTCCGACTCCGACGCCGAGTACGCCACCCTGCTGGCCGCCCAGATCTCGGCGGGCCTGGCCCAGACCGAGCGGCTGGCGGACCTGCGCCGCCTGGCCTTCACCGACCCGCTCACCGGCCTGGCCAACCGCCGTGCGGTGGACGCCCGGCTGGAGGCGGCGCTGGAGGAGCACAACCGCAGCGGTGCGGTGGTCTCCCTGGTGGTCTGTGACGTCAACGGGCTGAAGAGCGTCAACGACCGCCTCGGCCACGAGGTCGGCGACCGCCTGCTGGAGCGCTTCGCCCACCAACTCTCGCTCGCCGCGGCCAAGTTGCCGGGGGCGCTGGCGGCCCGGCTCGGCGGGGACGAGTTCTGTCTGCTGGCGGAGGGTCAGAAGGCGGACGAGGTGGTCGCGGTGGCCGAGGAGCTCTGCGCCCGGGCGCTGCAGCTGGCCGACGGCGAGGGGGTGGCCTGCGGGGTGGCCTCCACCGGGGACTCGATCGGGCCGGTGACCACCCCGGACCGGCTGTTCCGGCTGGCCGACGCGGCCCAGTACCGGGCCAAGGCGGCCCGGGCGGCCCACCCGGTGGTGGCCGGGCGCAGCCACGGGCCCGGCTTCTCGCCCGACCCGACCGTCCTGCTGGCCGACGCGGCCGACCCGCACCACCGGGCCGACGGGCGCCGGCCCGGCAGCCGGCTCGGCGCGGTGGACCGCCGCCGCTTCCGGGGCGCCGCGCACAGCGCCGACCCGGGCCAGCTCCTCAACGTGGTGCTCGGCGCCCTCGACCGCACCGGCGCGGGCCGGGCCAGCCACCCGGCCGACACCATCAGCCGGCTCGCGGTGGTGGCCGAGAACTCCTCCCGGCTGCTGGACGCGGTCGGCTGGTGGATCTCGTACGTGGCGCCCGGTTCGCAGTTCATGCGCACCGCCCGGCACGCCGTCTACCGGATGACCAGCGGACCGACCAGCTCGGGCGCGGAGACCCAGCGGGCCCGGATCGAGGCCCCCGACGCCGTCTTCGACCTCGGCCACTACCCGCTGACCAGGCGGGCGGTGCGGGGCGGCGGCTTCGCGCTGCGGGCCGGGGCGGCCGGGAACGACCCGGCCGAGGAGGCGATGATGATGGTCAGCGGCTACCGGGCGATGGTGGTGGCGGGCGGTCAGAACGCCGCCGGGGGCTGGCTGGTGGAGCTGTTCGCGGACGACGCGACCCTGCCGTTCGGCCAGATCGCCCCCGCCCTGCGCTCGCTGGTCGCGGTGGCGCTCTCCGGCCCGGCCTCCCCGCCGCCGTAGGCGCTTCGTCCCGGCTCTGTCACGCCCCCGTCCGCTCTCTGTCGCCCGCACCCGTCCCCGTGCCAGAGTGGGGGCGACGCCAGCCGTCGGGGCCGGGCGGGAACGGGGTACCGGGGGACATGCACAGACGTATCGCCGCCACCATGCTCACGCTGGTGCTCGCCCTCGGCGGGCTCTCCACCACCACCGCCAGCGCCGTCGCGGCCACGCCGCGCGGATCGATCACCCTGACGGCCGTTCAGGGCACGGCGCCCGGCGAGGCCGTGGTGACGCTGGGCGGTCCGGCCGTCCGGACCGAGGCGGTCCGCGAGCTGGCCAAGAGCAAGACCGCCAAGAGCAAGACCAAGTCCAAGAAGAAGAAGGGCGTCTCCTTCTTCGCGATCCTGCTGATCCTGGTGCTGGTCGGCCTGCTGGTCGCGGTGGTCGTCTGGGCCCTGCTCCGGCGGCGCGGCAACCGGAACTGACGCGGCCTCAGCGGCCGGTCAGGGGCGCAGTGCCCGGACCACCTGCTCGACCAGGGCGTCGGCGTACGCCTGGTCGAGCGGTCCGAGGCGGTGCAGCCAGCGGTAGTACATCGGGCCGTAGAGCAGCTCGACGGCCACGTCCAGGTCGGCCTCCTCGGCCACCTGCCCGGCCGCGCGGGCGGTGCGCAGCCGCTCCTTGGTGACCTCCAGCAGCGGGCCGAGCAGCCGCTCGCGGTACTCGCCGAGCAGCTGGCGGTCGGTCAGCACCTCGGCGGTGAGCGCTCGTCCGGCCTGGTCGTAGAACGGGGTGGACATCTCCTCGGCGGTGCCGCGCACCACCACCCGCAGGTCGGCCGCCAGGTCCCCGGTGTCCGGGAGGGCCAGGCTGCCGGCCTCGTCCTCGTTGGTGGCCAGCAGGGCGTCGAAGACCACCGCGCCCTTGGAGGGCCACCAGCGGTAGATGGTCTGCTTGCCGACCCCGGCCCGGGCGGCGATCGCCTCGATGGTCAGCTTGGCGTAGCCGAGCTCGGTGGTGAGCTCGGCGGCGGCGGTGAGGATGGCCTGCCGCGAGCGCTCGCTGCGGCGGGCCGGGTCCGGGGTCCTGGGCGTCATGCCGGTGATGTTATCAGCCAGGCGGAACGCAACGTCTCGTCTTGACGGATCGTCGGTCCGGCGCCATGCTGAGGACTGTCCGAGACGGACCGTCTCGTCTCACTGATCAGCCAGGGAGTCCGCATGACCCGCCGACCCGCCCACATCGCCATGGTCTCGATCCCGGCCCACGGCCACGTGAACCCCAGCCTGGAGGTCATCCGCGAGCTGGTCGCCCGGGGGCACCGGGTCAGCTACGCCAACGACCCCGCCTTCGCCGAGGTGATCGAGGGCACCGGCGCCACCCTCGTCCCGTACCGCACCACGCTCCCGCTCACCGGGGAGGCCGCCGGGCAGGGCGACTGGCCGGAGGATCCGGTCGCCGTGCAGCAGCTCTTCCTACGGGACGCGCAGGCGATGCTCCCGGTCCTGCGGGCGGCCTTCGACCAGGACCGGCCGGACCTCTTCCTCTACGACATCGCGGGCTGCCCGGCCCGGGTGCTGGCCGAGAACTGGGACCTCCCGGTACTCCAGCTCTCGCCGACCTTCGTCGCCTGGGAGGGCTTCGAGGAGGACGTCCCGGAGATGTCCGAGGCGATCCGGCGGGACGGCGGCGAGTACACCGCCGGCTTCACCGCCTGGCTCGCGGAGAACGGCATCACCGGCATCGACCCGCTGGACTTCCTCGGCCGGCCCGCCCGCGCCCTCGCCCTCATCCCGCGCGCCCTCCAGCCGCACGCCGACCGGGTCGACCCCGAGCGGTACACCTTCGTCGGCCCCGCCTTCGGCGACCGCTCGCACCAGGGGAGTTGGACCCGCCCGGCCGGGGCCGGGAAGGTCCTGTTGGTCTCCCTGGGCTCCGCCTACACCGACCAGCCCGACTTCTATCGCGCCTGCCTGCGCGCCTTCGGCGACCTGCCCGGCTGGCACGTGGTCCTCCAGATCGGCAGGCACGTCGACCCGGCCGCCCTCGGCCCGGTCCCGGCCAACGTCGAGATCCACCCCTGGGTGCCCCAACTCGCCGTCCTGGAGCAGGCCGACGCCTTCGTCACCCACGCCGGCATGGGCGGCACCACCGAGGGCCTGTACTGCGGCGTCCCGATGATCGCCGTCCCGCAGGGCGCCGACCAGTACGCCAACGCCGACCGCCTGGTGGAACTCGGTGTCGGCCACCGCCTCGACACCGCCGACGCCACCCCCGAGGCCCTCCGCTCGGCCCTGCTCACCCTCACCGCCGACCCCGCGGTGGCGGCCCGGCTCGCCGCCGTCCGCACCGAGCTGCGCACCACGGGCGGAACCGCGTACACCGCCGACCTGATCGAGGCGGCGATCTGAGGCGGCGATCTGAGGTGGCGTCAGTCGAGGTGGCGTCAGTCCAGGAACAGGCCCCGGGCGGCGGCCGACTGCTCGATGGACTCCAGCCGGGCCTCGGCGCCGGGGATGTCGTCGCACATGGTCTGGAGCAGGACGCGGCCGAGCATCATCGGGGCGCAGGCGGTGTCGAAGACCAGGCCGGTGCCGACGGCGGCGGGGAGCATCAGGTCGGAGAGCTTGGCGACCGGGGCGAAGGCGCTGTCGGCGACGGTGAGCACGGTCAGGCCGCAGTCGCGGGCGACCACCAGGGCGTCCATCAGCTCGCGCGGGTAGCGGGGGAGGGCGAAGCAGAGCAGGGCGCTGGCCCCGGCCGCGGCGGCCTGCTCCAGCCGGTCGGCGAGCATCGAGCCGCCCTCGTCCAGCAGTCGGACGTCCGGGTGTACCTTGGCCGCGAAGTACGCGAAGCCCCGGGCCTGGGCGGAGGCCGCCCGCAGGCCGAGCACCGGCAGCGGCCGGGAGGCGGCCAGCAGCCGGGCCGCCCGGACGATCGGCTCCGGATCGGCCAGCAGCTCCGCCAGGTGCCGCAGGTGCTCGATCTCGGCGAGCACCGCCTGCTGGTGCTCGTTGCGCACCACGTCGGACGGCGACTCCGGCGCGCCCGCCTCGCCCGCGCCGAGCTCGCGCAGCTGCTTGCGCAGCGCCGGGTACCCGTCGAAGCCGAGCGCCACCGCGAAGCGGGTGACGGAGGGCTGGCTCACCCCGGCCAGTTCGGCCACCTCGACGCTGGACAGGAACGGCGCCTCGGCCGCGTGCCGCACCAGGGAGTGGGCGATCCGCCGCTGAGTGGGCGTCAGCCGGTGGCGCTCGAAGAGCTGGAGCAGCCTGGCGGAGGGGCCGACGGGACCGTTGTCCTCGGTGCTGGTCATCGGCGTTTCCTCCGGATCGGAACGGCGGCTGTCGGGACGGCAGTGAGTGTGCGGCAGTACCGAACGCCGGGCAACGAAGTATCGAACAGTGGGATCGGGCGTCCGACTCCGGGGTGTCCCTGATTTACCCCTGAGCCGCCCCCGAAACCGGCGTGCAGTGGTGGACCGGGGATCGGGGGGAGGAGGAGGCTGATGCCCATGAACTCTCGGCAGGACGAACTCAAGCGCGACCTCGACGCGGCCGTGCAGACCCGCAAGGAGCTCGGCAAGGAGTACGAGGCGGAGATCGTCGACTCCTTCCTGGCCCGCCTCGACTCGCGGCTGGACGCCCGGGTCGAGCAGCGGGTCTCCGAACAGCTCGACGGCGGGCGCCGCCGCCGCGGCGGCGGTGACGGCGGCCCCAAGCTCCCGGTCGTCTCCCTCGCCCTCGGCATCCCGCTCTCCGGCATCGCGGGCGGCACGGCCGGTATCTGGGGCCTGATGGTCTGCTGGATCGGCATCGTCGGCGTCAACATGGCCAACGCCCTCGCGGGCCACAAGCCGTCCTTCAAGCAGCGCCGCGACGAGTGGTAGCTGCCGCAGGCAGCGAAGCCGGGGGCGCGCGGTGGGAAGGCAGCACCTGCAACTGGCTGATGGTGCTTCAGTTGCAGGTGAGCCGCCTTCCGACCCGCACAGTTCCTCGCGCCCCCGGCGCAGCCGCTTTCGTTACGCCAGCGGACCGGTGACCGCTTCGACGGCCTTGAGCAGGCCGCCGGAGGCGACCAGCGTCGCCGCCGCCTCCAGGTCCGGCGACAGGAAGCGGTCGCGGCCCGCCCCGCCGACCCCCGCCGCCCGCGCGGCGGCGACCGCGGCGGCCGTGGCCGGCGCCAGCGGCCCGCTGCCGTTGTCGGTGCGGATCTCCAACGCCCGTGCGGAGGCGGTCAGTTCGACGGCCAGGATGCGGGCCAGGTTGTCCACCGACTGGCGGAGCTTGCGCGCGGCGGACCAGCCCATCGAGACGTGGTCCTCCTGCATCGCGGAGGAGGGGATGGAGTCCACCGAGGCCGGGACGGCGAGCCGCTTGTTCTCGCTGACCAGGGCGGCCTGGGTGTACTGGGCGATCATCAGGCCGGAGTCCACGCCCGGGTCGTCGGCCAGGAAGGCCGGCAGGCCGTGCGAGCGGGCCTTGTCGAGCAGCCGGTCGGTGCGGCGCTCGGAGATCGAGCCGAGGTCGGCGGCGGCGATCGCCAGGAAGTCGAGCACGTACGCGACCGGGGCACCGTGGAAGTTGCCGTTGGACTCGACCCGGCCGTCGGGGAGGACCACCGGGTTGTCGACCGAGGCGGCCAGCTCGCGGGAGGCGACCAGCTGGGCGTGGGCCAGGGTGTCGCGGCCGGCGCCGGCCACCTGCGGGGCGCAGCGGATGGAGTAGGCGTCCTGGACCCGCGGGGCGTCGTCCTGGTGATGGCCCGTCAGGGCCGAACCGGCCAGCACGGCCAGCATGTTGGCGGCCGAGAGGGCCTGGCCGGGGTGCGGGCGGATCGGGCCGTGCAGCTCCGGGGCCAGCACCTTGTCGGTGCCGAGCAGCGCCTCCAGCGACATGGCGGCGGTGATGTCGGCGGTGGTGAACAGGCGGGCCAGGTCGGCCAGCGCCATCACCAGCATGCCGAGCATGCCGTCGGTGCCGTTGATGAGGGCCAGGCCCTCCTTCTCCAGCAGCTCGACCGGCTCGATCCCGGCCTCGGCGAGCAACTCGCCGGCCGGGCGCTCGACGCCCTTGGCGTCGTACGCGGTGCCCTCGCCCATCAGGGCGAGCGCGCAGTGCGAGAGCGGCGCGAGGTCGCCGGAGCAGCCGAGCGAGCCGAACTCCCGGACCAGGGGGGTGATTCCGGCGTTCAGCATGGCGGCCATGGTCTGCGCGACCAGCGGGCGTACGCCGGTGCGGCCGGAGGCCAGGGTCTTCATCCGCAGGAAGACCAGCGCGCGGACCACCTCGCGCTCCACCACGGGGCCCATCCCGGCGGCGTGCGAACGCACCAGCGAACGCTGCAGCTGAGCCCGCAGCTCCGGGCTGATGTGCCGCACCGCGAGCGCACCGAAACCGGTGGACACCCCGTAGACCGGCCGCGGCTCGGCCGCCAGCGCCTCGATCCGCGCCCGCGCGGCCGCCATCTCCTCCAGCGCGTCCGGGCCGATCTCGACCCGCGCGTTCCCCCGCGCGACGGCGATGACGTCCTCGGCGCTGACGTCGGCCTTGCCGACGACGATCACCGGAGCGGCAGGGTCCACAGCAGTGTGCATATCCATATACACCATCACAGCAGCTGAATGAAGATATGACAACCAGGTCCGGCCGAACAGGTCGTCCGACGTAACCTGGCCGGGACGGAAGGGGTCGGTCATGGCGCGGGCGACGGTGCGGCGGCGGGTGGTGCGGCTGCGCGGGGCGGAGCGGTCCGAGCGGGCGGACGTGCTGGCGGGGGAGGAGCCGCTGGAGATCCGGGTCGGGGGCGAGGCGCTGACGGTGACGATGCGCACCCCCGGGCAGGACTTCGACCTGGTGGCCGGGTTCCTGGTGGGGGAGGGGATGCTGCACGAGGCGGAGCAGCTGGCCGCGTTGCGGTACTGCGCCGGGACGGACGCCGACGGGCTGAACACCTACAACGTGGTGGACGCGACCGTGCGCGGTGGTGCACGGCCCGCCCTGACGGCGCACCGGAACCTGCTCACCACCAGCGCCTGCGGCCTCTGCGGCCGCGACACCGTGGACGCCGTCCGCACCCACGTCCGCTGGCCGCTCGCCGCGGACCCGGTACGGGTGGCGCCGGAGGTGCTGTACGGGCTGCCGGGGACGCTGCGGGAGGCGCAGAAGACCTTTGACTCCACCGGGGGGCTGCACGCGGCGGGGCTGTTCACCGCCGAGGGCGAGCTGCTCTGCGCCCGGGAGGACGTCGGGCGGCACAACGCGGTGGACAAGGTGGTGGGCTGGGCGCTGCGCGAGGGGCTGCTGCCGCTGACGGGGCATCTGCTGATGGTCAGCGGGCGGGCCTCCTTCGAGCTGACCCAGAAGGCGGCGCTGGCGGGGATCCCGCTGCTGGCCGCCGTCTCCGCGCCGTCCTCGCTCGCGGTGGACCTGGCCGAGGAGCTGGGCCTGACCCTGGTCGGCTTCCTGCGCGGCGAGGGGGCCAACGTCTACACCAATCCGGCCCGGGTCGCCTGAACAACGGCTCGGTCACGCCTGGTTGCTGACGTCGCGCCAGCGGGCATCCCGTCAGCAAGGCCCCACGCCGGGGCCGAACGGGGGTGCTGCTCAGCCATGCGCGTCATCCACGAGATGAAACTGGTCGGCCGGCTCGCCTCGGGCGCCGACGAGTGGACCTGCCCCACCTGCGGCCGCCGGATCGCCCTCCGCCAACCACCCGACCCCGACCTCACCATCCTCGAACCGGGCGACGAGTCCGCCGTCCACGTCGGCGTCATCGAACCGGGCGCCGCCGCCACCACCGCCGAGAAGTACGGCCTCGGCCCCGTCCAGGAGATCCCCCGCCCCCCGAAGCAGCAGCCCGACCGCCCCGCCCAGACCCCCGACGAGGCCGACCGCGCCTGGCTCGCCGCCCTCGGCATCGCCTGGGGCGACGACGGCGAGGCGGCCTGAGAGGTCCGCAAGTGACCGGGAATCACCGGGCCCGGGCTCTGGCCGCCATTCGAGTGATTGGATATATTCAGTCGAACAGAGTCTGAATGAATCCATCCGCAAGGAGTCCGGGACATGGTGCAGCAGCAGACGGTGAGCGGTCCGCGCGAGGTGCGCGCGGCGCGCGGGACCAAGCTGACGACGCAGGGGTGGCAGCAGGAGGCCGCCCTGCGGATGCTGATGAACAACCTGGACCCGGAGGTGGCGGAGCACCCGTCCAAGCTGGTCGTCTACGGCGGCACCGGCAAGGCGGCCCGTGACTGGCGCTCCTTCGACGCGATGGTGCGCACGCTGGAGACCCTCAAGCAGGACGAGACCATGCTGGTCCAGTCCGGCCGGCCGGTCGGCGTGATGCAGACGCACGAGTGGGCGCCTCGGGTGCTGATCGCCAACTCCAACCTGGTCGGCGACTGGGCGAACTGGGAGGAGTTCCGCCGGCTGGAGAGCCTCGGGCTCACCATGTACGGGCAGATGACCGCCGGTTCGTGGATCTACATCGGGACCCAGGGCATCCTCCAGGGCACCTACGAGACCTTCGGCGCGGTCGCGGCGAAGCGTTTCAACGACACCCTGGAAGGGACGATCACCCTCACCGCCGGTCTCGGCGGCATGGGCGGCGCCCAGCCGCTGGCCGTCACCATGAACGGCGGCGTGGCGATCTGCATCGACTGCGACCCGTCCCGGATCGCCCGCCGGATCGAGCACCGCTACTTGGACGTCGAGGCCAAGAACCTGGACCACGCGCTCCAGCTGGCCACCGAGGCCCGCGACAAGCGGCAGCCGCTCTCCATCGGCGTGCTGGGCAACGCGGCGGAGATGTTCCCGCAGCTGCTCGCGATGGACGCGCCGATCGACATCGTCACCGACCAGACCAGCGCGCACGACCCGCTGGCCTACCTGCCGATCGGCGTCGCCTTCGACGACATGGCGAGCTACGCGGCCGAGAAGCCGGCCGAGTTCACCCAGCGCTCGCGGGAGTCGATGGCCCGTCACGTGGAGGCGATGGTCGGCTTCCAGGACCGCGGCGCCGAGGTCTTCGACTACGGCAACTCGATCCGCGGCGAGGCCCAACTCGCTGGGTACGACCGGGCGTTCGCGTTCCCCGGCTTCGTCCCGGCGTACATCCGGCCGCTGTTCTGCGAGGGCAAGGGCCCGTTCCGCTGGGCGGCGCTGTCCGGCGACCCGCAGGACATCTACAAGACCGACAAGGCCGTGCTCGACCTCTTTCCGGAGAACGAGTCGCTGCACCGCTGGATCAAGATGGCCCAGGAGAAGGTGCACTTCCAGGGCCTCCCGGCGCGCATCTGCTGGCTCGGCTACGGCGAGCGTGACAAGGCCGGCGAGCGCTTCAACGACATGGTGGCGTCCGGGGAGTTGAGCGCCCCGATCGTGATCGGCCGCGACCACCTGGACTGCGGCTCGGTGGCCTCCCCGTACCGCGAGACCGAGGCCATGCTGGACGGCTCGGACGCGATCGCCGACTGGCCGCTGCTGAACGCCATGGTGAACGTCGCCTCCGGCGCCTCCTGGGTCTCCATCCACCACGGCGGCGGCGTCGGCATCGGCCGCTCGATCCACGCCGGCCAGGTCACGGTGGCCGACGGGACCGCGCTGGCGGGCGAGAAGATCCGCCGGGTGCTCACCAACGACCCGGGCATGGGCGTCATCCGCCACGTGGACGCCGGCTACGACCGCGCGGTGGAGGTCGCCGACGAGCGCGGCGTTCGGATCCCCATGAGCGAGCACAGCCCGATGGGCGAGCTGTGACCGACTCCTTCCTGGAGATGTGGGCGGAGCTGCTCCCCGTGGGCCGCTCCGCCTCCTCCGGCGGCTACCGCCGCTTCGCGTGGAACTCCGCCGACGCCGAGTGCCGGTCCTGGTTCGAGCAGCAGGCCCGCAGCCGCGGCCTGCACTACGAGCTGGACCGCAACGGCAACCAGTGGGCCTGGCTGGGCGATCCGCAGGGGGAGGGTGCGGTCGTCACCGGCTCGCACCTGGACTCCGTCCCGGACGGCGGCGCCTACGACGGCCCGCTCGGGGTGGTCTCCTCCTTCGCCGCCCTGGACGAACTCCGTTCCCGCAAGGCCGAGTTCACCAAGCCGCTGGCGATCGTCAACTTCGGTGACGAGGAGGGCGCCCGGTTCGGCGTGGCCTGCATCGGCTCCCGGCTGACCGCCGGGGTGCTCGGCCGCGAGCAGGCGTACGAGCTGCGCGACGCGGACGGCGTCCGGCTGCCCGACGCGATGGAGCGGGCCGGGTACGACCCGGCGCTGATCGGCGCGGACCGCGACCGGCTGAGCCGGATCGGGGCCTTCGTCGAGCTCCACGTCGAGCAGGGCCGGTACCTGACGGCGGACCAGCCGGTCGGCGTGGCCAGCGCGATCTGGCCGCACGGCCGTTGGCGCTTCGACTTCCACGGCGAGGCCAACCACGCCGGGACCACCCGGATCGAGGACCGCCGCGACCCGATGCTGACCTTCGCCGACACCGTGCTGACGGCACGTCAGAAGGCGCAGTTGGCAGGCGCGTTGGCCACCTTCGGCAAGGTCGCGGTGGAGCCCAATGGGACGAATGCCATCGCCTCGCTGATCCGGGGCTGGCTGGACTCCCGGGCCGCCGACGAGGAGACCCTGACCGCGCTGGTCGAGGAGATCCGGGCGGCTGCGTACCGGCGCGGCGGGCTGGACGGCGTCCGGGTCGAGCTGACCCGGGAGTCGTACACCCCGGTGGTGGACTTCGACGGCCCGCTCCGTGACCGCCTGGCCAAGCGCCTTGGCGGAGTCCCGGTGCTGCCCACCGGCGCGGGACACGACGCCGGGATCCTGGCGTCCGAGATCCCGACCGCCATGCTGTTCGTGCGGAACCCGAGCGGCGTCTCGCACTCCCCGGCCGAGCACGCCGAGGAGGCGGACTGCCTGACCGGCGTGGCCGCGCTCGCCGACGTACTGGAGGACCTGGCGTGTCAGTGACCGAGGGCCCGACGACGTACTGGGCCGAGCACGCCTGGCTGCCCGGCCCCAACGGCCCCGCCGTGGAGCCGGACGTGCTGATCACGGTGGCCGACGGCCGGTTCGCGGCGGTCACCCCGGACAGCGGGCCCTGCCCGGCCGGGGCGGTCCGGCTCGCCGGGCTGCTGCTGCCGGGCCAGGCCAACGCCCACTCGCACGCCTTCCACCGCGCGCTGCGCGGCAGCGTGCAGATCGGCTCGGGCACCTTCTGGACCTGGCGGGACACCATGTACCGGTTCGCCGGCGCGCTGGACCCGGACAGCTACCTGGAGCTGGCCACCGCCGTCTACGCCGAGATGGCGCTGGCCGGGATCAGCTCGGTGGGCGAGTTCCACTACCTGCACCACGCCCCCGGCGGCGCCCGGTACGAGGACCCGAACGCGATGGGCCACGCGCTGATCGAGGCCGCCGGGCGGGCCGGCATCCGGATCACCCTGCTGGACACCTGCTACCTCTCCTCGGGATTCGGCGCCGAGCCGACCGCCCCGCAGCTGCGGTTCAGCGACGGTGACGCGGAGGCCTGGGCCGAGCGGGTGGACGCGCTCAAGCCGAGCGCGCACGCCCGGATCGGCGCCGCGGTGCACTCCGTCCGGGCCGTTCCGGCCGGGCAGTTGGGCACCGTGGCGCAGTGGGGCGAGCGGGCGCAGGCGCCGCTACATGTCCACCTCTCGGAGCAGACCGCGGAGAACGAGGCCTGCCTCGCCGCGCACGGCGTCACCCCGACCAGGCTGCTGGCCGACCACGGGGTGCTCGGCCCGCGCACCTCGGCCGTGCACGCCACCCATCTGACGGAGGAGGACATCCGGCTGCTCTCGGACTCCTCCACCAACATCTGCATGTGCCCGACCACCGAACGGGACCTGGCCGACGGCATCGGCCCGGCCCGCCAACTGGCCGATGCCGGCTGCCCGGTGACCCTGGGCAGCGACAGCCACGCGGTGATCGACCCGTGGGAGGAGGCCCGGGCGCTGGAGCTGGACGAGCGCCTGCGCACCCGCACCCGGGGCCACTGGACCGCCGACGCGCTGCTGCGCGCGGGCGGCGAGGACGGCCACGCCTCACTCGGCTGGCCGGAGGCCGGCCGGATCGAGGCCGGGGCGCTCGCGGACTTCACCGTGGTCGCGCTGGACTCGGTCCGCACCGCCGGGCCGCCGCCCGAACTGGGCGCCGAGACGGCGGTCTTCGCCGCCTCCGCCGCCGACGTCCGCCACCTGGTGGTCGGCGGCCGGCACGTGGTCAAGGACGGGCTCCACCAACTGGTCCCGGACGTCCCCCGTGCGCTGAGCACGACAATCGCCGCCCTACGGCGATAAACTCGACGGCGCGGGTCCGAGAGGGGCTGATCCTCTCGGGCCCGCGCCTTTCGGTGTTCACCCCAACTCCCCGAAAGGCCCAGCGACTTGAGCACCCTGATCGGCAACGTCGGCTCGCTCGTCACCAACGACCCGTCCCACGGCAACGGCCCGCTCGGCCTGCTCACCGACGCCGCCGTGCTGATCGAGGACGGCCGGATCGCCTGGGTCGGCCCGGCTGCGGAGGCGCCCGCCGCCGACGGGCACGTGGACGCCCAGGGCCGGGCGCTGCTGCCCGGCTTCGTGGACTCGCACGCCCACCTGGTCTTCGCCGGGGACCGCACCGCCGAGTTCGACGCCCGGATGAGCGGCCAGCCCTACACCGCCGGCGGGATCCGCACCACGGTGGCCGCCACCCGGGCCGCCACCGACGCGGAGCTGGAGGCCAACCTCACCCGCTTCCTGACCGAGGCGCTGCGCCAGGGCACCACCACGGTCGAGTGCAAGTCCGGCTACGGACTCACCGTGGAGGACGAGGCCCGCGCACTGCGGATCGCGGCCAAGCACACCACCGAGACCACCTACCTGGGCGCGCACGTGGTCGCCCCGGAGTTCAAGGACGACCCGGCCGGGTACGTGGCGCTGGTCACCGGCGAGATGCTGGACGCCTGTGCCCCGCACGCCCGTTGGGTGGACGTCTTCTGCGAGCAGGGCGCCTTCGACGGTGACCAGGCGCGGGAGATCCTCACCGCCGGCATGGCCCGCGGCCTGACCCCCCGGGTGCACGCCAACCAGCTGCACCACGGCCCCGGCGTGCAGCTCGCGGTGGAGCTCGGCGCGGCCTCGGCCGACCACTGCACCCACCTGACCGACGCGGACGTGGACGCGCTGGCGAGCGGCGACACGGTGGCCACCCTGCTCCCCGGCGCGGAGTTCTCCACCCGCGCCCCCTACCCGGACGCGCGCCGGCTGCTCGACGCGGGCGCCACCGTCGCGCTCTCGACGGACTGCAACCCGGGCTCCAGCTTCACCAGTTCGATGGCCTTCTGCATCGCCGTCGCGGTCCGCGAGATGGGCATGACGCCGGATCAGGCGGTCTGGGCCGCCACCGCGGGCGGCGCCCGGGCGCTGCGCCGCACCGACGTCGGCCTGATCGCCCCGGGTGCCCGGGCCGACCTGCTGCTGCTGGACGCCCCCTCGCACGTCCACCTGGCCTACCGCCCGGGCGTGCCGCTCACCGCCGCGGTCTGGCGGGACGGCGTCCGCGCGGTCTGAGCCGGCCCGGAACGGGTACAGGGATGCACGAGACCCCCGGAGGCGCGCGGCCTTCCGGGGGTCTCCCGCATGTGAGGGCGGGTCAGCGGATGTCGCCCATCAGCCGGTTGACCTTCTTGCGGTACATCATCAGCGCCACGCCGGCCAGCACGGCCAGCAGGCCCTGGGAGGCGAAGTACCAGGTGGAGCCGGTGGAGTCACCGACCATCAGCTGAACGACGGCGGCGGTGCAGTCGCCGGCCGTGACGGCGAGGAACCAGATGCCCATCATCTGGCTGGCGTACTTGGCGGGCGCCAGCTTGGTGGTGACGGAGAGTCCGACCGGGGAGAGGGTGAGCTCGCCGACGGTCTGGATCAGGTAGACGGTGGCCAGCCAGAGCGGGGTGACCTTGGCACCGCCGTTGGCGGCGGCCATCGCCAGCATCATCACCAGGAAGGAGCCGCCGATCATCAGCAGGCCGAAGGCGAACTTCGCGGTGGTGGAGGGGTTGCGCCGACGGCGGTCCAGCCAGACCCAGAGCCAGGCGAAGACCGGGGCCAGCGCCATGATGTAGAGCGGGTTCAGCGACTGGAACCAGCTGGACGGGAAGCCCCAGCCGAGGACGTTCAGCGAGGTGTTCTTCTCGGCGAACAGGTTCAGCGTGGAGCCGGACTGGTCGTAGATCATCCAGAAGATCGCGGCCGCCACGAAGAACCAGACGTAGCCGCTCATCTTGGACTTCTCGTCCGAGCTGAGGTCCTTGTCCCGGCGGATCCTGGAGAAGTAGACCACCGGGACGGCGATGCCGGCGATCGACAGCGGCCAGGTGACCCAGTTGACGGTCAGGTGACCGGTGATCGCGACCACGGCGTAGAACACCACCGCGAGGGCGGCCCAGAAGCCGGCCTTGCGCAGCACGGCGTGCTTCTCGGCGGCGGGCATCGGGGAGGCCACCACGCTGCTCCTGCCGCTCAGGTGACGGCTGCCCAGCAGGTACTGGAGCAGGCCCAGTGCCATGCCGACGCCGGCCAGCGCGAAGCCCAGGTGCCAGTCGACCTTCTGGCCGACGGTGCCGATCACCAGCGGGGCGATGAAGGCACCGAGGTTGATGCCCATGTAGAAGATGGTGAAGCCGCCGTCCCGGCGCGGGTCGTTGGGCCCGTCGTAGAGGTGGCCGACCATGGTCGAGATGTTGGCCTTGAGCAGGCCGGAGCCGATGGCTATCAGGCCGAGACCGGCGAAGAAGACCGCCTTGGAGGGCAGCGCCAGCGCGAAGTGGCCGGCCATGATGATCGCCCCGCCGACCGCGACGGTCTTGCGGGCGCCCAGGAAGCGGTCGGCGATCCAGCCGCCCGGCAGCGCGAGCAGGTAGACCATGGCGTTGTAGACGCTGTAGACCGCGCCGGCCACGGCCGCCTTCATGCCGAGACCGCCGTCGGCGACCTCCGCGCCCATGTAGAGCACGAGCAGGGCGCGCATCCCGTAGAAGCTGAACCGCTCCCACATCTCCGTCATGAAGAGGGTGGCGAGTCCGCGGGGGTGCCCGAAGAAGGTCTTGCCGCTGCTGGTGGGGTTCGGTGTGGTGCCGACAGCCAGAGTGCTTGACGCCATGAGTGGGATTCCTTGCTGACCGTGCGATGGACCAGGCCACTGTACGTGGCGGTTTCTCCCACTATCAGACGAGAAGATGCCGGATGAACCTCATGCCCGAATTGAGAAGGGGCGGCAAATCCATGCTAGCAACGGAAAACCTCAACTGAATCCAAGGTGAACCGACGGATCCTTCGCCGAAACAGCGGATCGGCGGTTCGGTTCCGATGATCACCCTCTGTGAACTACTTCACAGCCCCCGCCGGGTCACGAATCGGCCCGGGCCGCCCGGGCGCAGGCCCTGATCTCCGGGTCCGGCTCGGACTACCATCTGCGTCATGACCTGTGTGCTGCTGGCCGAGGACGACCCGGCGATCTCCGAACCGCTGGCCCGAGCGTTGCGGCGGGAGGGCTACGAGGTCCTGGTCCGTGAGGAGGGCCCCGGCGCCCTCGCCGCCGGCCTGACCGAGGACGTCGACCTGATCGTGCTGGACCTGGGCCTGCCCGAGATGGACGGCCTGGAGGTGGCCCGCCGCCTGCGCGCCGAGGGCCGCACCTGCCCGGTGCTGGTGCTCACCGCCCGCGCCGACGAGGTGGACACCGTGGTCGGCCTGGACGCCGGTGCCGACGACTACGTCACCAAGCCGTTCCGCCTGGCCGAGCTGCTCGCCCGGGTCCGGGCCCTGCTCCGCCGCGGCAACGTGGACCAGCTGACCACCGGCGCGCACGGCGTGAAGATCGACGTCGAGTCGCACCGCGCCTGGCTGGGCGAGGAGGAGCTGACCCTCTCCGCCAAGGAGTTCGAGCTGCTCCGGGTGCTGGTCCGGGACGCCGGGCGGGTGGTCACCCGCGAGGAGATCATGCGCCAGGTCTGGGACACCACCTGGTGGACCTCGACCAAGACCCTGGACATGCACATCTCCTGGCTGCGCAAGAAGCTCGGCGACGACGCGGCCAACCCGCGCTACATCTCCACCGTCCGGGGCGTCGGCTTCCGCTTCGAGAAGAACTGATCCCCTGCCAGACCTCCTGCCAGACCTGCCCCTCCGGATGAACTGATGTGGAGTCAGCCCGCGTGAAGCGCCGGATGATCAACTCCCTGCTCGGCGTGGTGCTGGTGATGGTGGTGGTGTTCTGCGTCCCGATCGCCCTGGTCGAGAAGCAGAACATCGTCAACGCCGCCGACGCCCGGGTGGACGCCCAGGCCGTCCGGGTGCTCGGCCTGGTGGAGAGCCGGCTGGCCGCCGGAGAGCCGGTCACGGGGGAGAAGTTCACCTCCCAGCTCACCGAGGGCGGCCACGTCTCCATCTCCGTCCCCGGCCAGGAGACCCTCTCCGCGGGCACCGCGCCCGAGGGCGCGGTGATCAGCGCCACCGAGTACGGGGCCAACGGCGAGTCGGTCACCGTGGTGCAGTCCCGCGGCCCGGTGGACCACGAGATCGCCAACATGCTGCTGCTGCTCGGCGTGGTCGCGCTGCTCGCCGTCCAGGCGGCGGTGGCCCTCGCGGTCTGGCAGGCCAAGCGGCTGGCCCGCCCGCTCACCGACCTGGCCGAGACCGCCGAGCGCCTCGGCTCCGGCGACCCGCGCCCGCGCGACCGCCGCTACGGGGTGCCCGAGCTGGACCGGGTGGCCGAGGTGCTGGACGCCAGCGCCGAGCGGATCGCCCGGATGCTCACCGCCGAGCGCCGGCTCTCCGCCGACGCCTCGCACCAGCTGCGCACCCCGCTGACCGCGCTCTCCATGCGGCTGGAGGAGATCAACGCGCTGGCCGGTGAGCCGGAGACGGTCAAGGAGGAGTCCACCATCGCGCTCCAGCAGGTGGAGCGGCTCACCGACGTGGTGCAGCGGCTGCTCACCAACCAGCGCGACCCGCGCAGCCCCACCGCCGTGGTCTTCCGGCTGGACGACGTGATCACCCAGCAACTGGCCGAGTGGAGCCCGGCGATGCGCGGCAGCGGCCGCACCCTGCGGGTCGAGGGCCTGCGGGACGTCGCGGTGCTCGGCACCCCGGGCATGGTGGCCCAGGTGCTGGCCACCCTGATCGAGAACTCCCTGATGCACGGCGCCGGCACCGTCACCGTCCGGGTCCGCCCCTCCGGCCGCTCGGTGGTCGCCGAGGTCCAGGACGAGGGCCCGGGCGTGCCGACCGAACTCGGCAACCGGGTCTTCGAACGCTCCGTCAGCGGCCGCAACTCCACCGGCATCGGCCTGGCCGTCGCCCGCGACCTCGCCGAGGCCGACGGCGCCCGCCTGGAGCTGCTCTCGCTCCAGCCCCCGGTCTTCGCGCTGTTCTTGACCAGGAACGAGGAAGGGGCCGTCTGACCCGTGGTCAGACGGCCCCTTCCGGGCGTTCGCGCCTACTTGGCGGCCACCAGCACCGGCTCGGCCTCGGTGACCGTCTCCGGCTCGGCCAGCTCGGGCATCGCCTTGAAGACCCAGGTGCGGTAGGAGAAGAAGCGGAAGACCGTGCCCGCCACCAGGCCGACCACGTTCTTGGCTATCAGCTGCTGGGTCGCGGTGGTGTAGTGCAGCACGTGCACCGAGAAGGCGAGGATGCCGTTCTCGATCAGCATGCCGATGCCGCTGAAGATCAGGAAGAGCGTGATCTCACGCTTGCGGGAGGCCGCGTCACGGTCCTTGTACAGCCAGAACCGGTAGCCCAGGTAGTTGGTGCCGATCGCCACGGCGGTCGCGATGAAACCGGCCAGCGAGTGGACCAGGCCCGGTGCCTTCAGGCAGACCCAGAACACCACGGCGTTCACCACGACGCCCACCACGCCGATCACCGCGAAGCCGATCACCTCGACCGAGAGGCCGCGCAGTCTCTGCACCAGCGAAGGCTTGGGGGCGGTGGTGTTCGTCATCCAGGGTCTCCAGGGTCTGCGGAGGAGGGGCGCACGCCGGCGCGGCTGTCGAAGGCCGCTCTGCATGCACATCATCCGACAGTGTGCTTCGGGCCCGGCCATCTAGGCTACTCGCTCCCGTCCGGTACACCGCCGCCGCCCGCCTCCCCACACCGGGGGCAGCCGGTGCCGACCCCCGTGACCGGCCCGGATATCCTGGGCGGGTGACTTCTGCGGGCAAGGCGAATTTTCCAGTGGTGGGCGTGATCGGTGGCGGCCAGCTGGCCCGGATGATGCACCAGGCGGGGATCCCGCTCGGCATCCGGTTCAAGCTCCTGGCGGACACCCCGCAGGACTCCGCCTCCCAGGTGGTCTCCGACGTGGTCCTCGGTGACCACCGTGACCTGGAGACCCTGCGCCGCTTCGCCGCCGACTGCGACGTGGTGACCTTTGACCACGAGCACGTGCCGACCGAGCACCTGCGCGCGCTGCAGGCGGAGGGCATCGCCGTCCGCCCGGACCCGTCCGCGCTGGTGAACGCCCAGGACAAGGGTGTGATGCGGGCCAAGCTGGACTCGATCGGCGCCCCCTGCCCGCGCCACCGCCTGGTCGCCGACCCGGCCGACGTGACCGCCTTCGCCAACGAGGGCGACGGCTACCCGGTGGTCCTCAAGACCGTCCGCGGCGGCTACGACGGCAAGGGCGTCTGGGTGGTCGACGACGAGACCGAGGCCGCCGCCCCGTTCCTCGCCGGCGTGCCGGTGCTGGCCGAGGAGAAGGTCGACTTCGTCCGCGAGCTGGCCGCCAACGTGGTCCGCTCGCCCAGCGGCCAGGCCGTCGCCTACCCGGTGGTGGAGAGCGTCCAGGAGAACGGCGTCTGCGCCGAGGTGACCGCCCCCGCCCCCGGCCTGGACCCGTCGCTCTCCGACGAGGCCCAGCAGCTCGCGCTGCGGATCGCCGGCGAGCTCGGCATCACCGGCCACCTGGCGGTCGAGCTGTTCCAGACCCGGGACGGCCGCATCCTGGTCAACGAGCTGGCCATGCGCCCGCACAACTCCGGCCACTGGACCCAGGACGGGTCCGTCACCTCGCAGTTCGAGAACCACCTGCGCGCGGTGCTCGACCTCCCGCTCGGGGACCCGCGCCCGCGTGCCAAGTGGACCGTCATGGTCAACGTGCTCGGCGGCGACTACCCCGACATGTACCACGCCTTCCTGCACTGTATGGCCCGTGACCCGGGCCTGCGGATCCACATGTACGGGAAGGACGTGAAGCCCGGCCGCAAGGTCGGCCACGTCAACGTCTTCGGGGACGACCTCGAGGACGTCCGCGAGCGCGCCCGCCACGCGGCCGCCTACCTGCGAGGAACGATCACCGAATGACCAGCCCCCTTGTCGGCATCGTGATGGGTTCGGACTCCGACTGGCCCGTGATGGAGGCCGCCGCCCAGGCGCTCGACGAGTTCGAGATCCCCTACGAGGTCGACGTGGTCTCCGCGCACCGGATGCCGCGCGAGATGGTCACCTACGGCGAGCAGGCGCAGGCCCGCGGCCTGAAGGCGATCATCGCGGGCGCCGGCGGCGCCGCGCACCTGCCGGGCATGCTGGCCTCGGTCACCCCGCTGCCGGTCATCGGCGTCCCGGTGCCGCTGCGCTACCTGGACGGCATGGACAGCCTGATGTCCATCGTCCAGATGCCGGCCGGCGTCCCGGTCGCCACCGTCTCGATCGCCGGGGCGCGCAACGCGGGCCTGCTGGCGGTCCGGATGCTGGCCGCCTTCGACCAGGAACTCACCGAGAAGATGACCGAGTTCCAGGCCGACCTGAACCGCCAGGCCACCGAGAAGGGCCAGAAGCTCCGCGCCAAGGTCGCGGGCTCCACCTCCTTCGGCTTCGGCAAGTAGCCCGGCCGAGGAGACAGGCCCTTGCCCGCCGTCCCGCGCCGCGCGCTCCTGCTGGGAGCCGCGGCGCTGGCGGCGGGCTGTTCCGTCTCCGGGCCGCGGGGCGCGCTGCGGCTGGCCGCCGGGCCCGAGGGCGGGCCGTACCGGACCTTTGGGCGGCGCCTGGCCGAGGAGGTCCACCGGGCCCACCCCGGGCTGACCGTCGAGGTGCTCTCCACCCCCGCCAGCGTGCGGAACCTGCGGCTGATCGACACCGGCGGCGCCGAACTGGGCCTGGCCCTGGCCGACAGCGCCACCGACGCGGTGGCCGGCCACGGCGCCTTCACCCGGCCGGTGGCGGTGGCCGCCCTCGCCCGGCTCTACCTCAACCACCTGCACCTGGTGGTCCCTTCGGCCGCCCCGGTCCTTCACGTCGGCCAACTCGCTGGTCTGCGGGTCTCGTTGGGCGCCGAGGAGTCCGGCACCTCGGTGGTCGCCGAACGGGCGCTGGCCGCCGCCGGGGTACGCGCCGAGGTGCGGCTGCTCGGCACCGCCGAATCCGTCGCGGCGTTGCGGGCGGGGGAGTTGGACGCCTTCTTCTGGTCCGGCGGGGTGCCCACCCCGGCCATCGCCGAACTCGCCGA
This sequence comes from Kitasatospora sp. NPDC088742, assembly GCF_055584905.1. Classification (NCBI taxonomy): domain Bacteria; kingdom Bacillati; phylum Actinomycetota; class Actinomycetes; order Kitasatosporales; family Streptomycetaceae; genus Kitasatospora; species Kitasatospora sp. NPDC088742. The sequence goes on from NZ_JBVJLD010000014.1 coordinate 101,091, forward strand.
GCGCACGCCCGTCCGGCTGGTACCGCTGGAGGCGGCGGCGGTCGCGCTGCGCCGGGCGTACGGGCCGGTCTACGAGAGCGTGTCGATCCCGGCCGGCAGCTACCGCCAGCCCGCCCCCACTCCGACCGTCGGCACCCCCAGCCACCTGCTCTGTGCCGCCGGGCTGGACACCGGTGTGGTGCGGGCCGTCACGGAGGTGCTGTTCCGCCGCCGGGACGACCTGCTGGCCCCCGACGCGCCCGGCAGCCGGCTGGACGAGCGCTACGCGATCGGGACGGGCGCCGTACCGCTGCACCCGGGCGCGGCCGCGTACTACCGCTCGGTGTACTGACCCGTCCTCAACTCGACGACCAGGCCTTGGGGTTGGTTCGGGGTCAGGGACAGCTCGGCGCCGCAGCCGCGGGCCAGTTCGGCGGCGATGGCCAGGCCCAGGCCGCTGCCGGGGACGTTGCCGCGGTCCGGGGCGCGCCAGAACCGGCCGAGGGCCGAGGCGCGCTCCTCATCCGTCAGGCCCGGGCCGTCGTCGGCGATCCGCAGCACCCCGCCGGCCAGCGAGACCACCACCCGGCCGCCGGGCGGGACGAACTTGGCCGCGTTGTCGAGCGCGATGTCCGCGATCCGGCCGACGGCGGCGGGCAGCGGGGCCGTCTCCACCACGCCCGCCTCCAGGGCCAGCCCCTGCGCCGCGTACACCTCCTGCCACCCCGTCAGCCGGGGCGGCAGCCCGCCGGCCGGGACGGCCTCCGGCAGCCCCGCGTCCGCCTCCACCCGGGCCAGCGTCAGCAGGTCCTCCAACAGGGCCGCCAGCCGGTCGAGTTCGGCCATCGCCTCGGCGTGCTCGGGCTGCCCGTCGGCGGTCAGGTACGGCTCCAGGTTCTCCAGCCGGAGGGAGAGCACGGTGAGCGGGGTGCGGAGCTCGTGCGAGGCGTCGGCGACGAAGGCGCGCTGGCGCTCCAGAGCCGCCGAGATGGCGTCCGCCATGGCGTTGAACCGCTCCTCCAGGCGGCGCAGCTCCACCGGCCCCCGGGCGGTCGATACCCGCGCGCCCAGTCTTCCGACGGCGATCTCCCGTGTGGTGGCGTCCAGTTCGGCCACCGGACGGAGCACCCAGCCCGCCAGCCGGCGCGCCGCCGCCAGCGACCCCAGCAGCGCCAGCACCGCCCCCACCGCCAGCGCACCCCACACCAGGGCCACCGCCCGCCGTGCCGACGCGGTCGGCACCCGGAGCACCACCGCCCCCGACACCTGCCCGTCCCGCCCGGCCGGCTCCGCCACCAGCACGCTCTCCGGCCCGCCCGGCGTCAGCAGCGGCAGCTCCCCGGTGGTCCGCCCCGAAAGCGCCCGCCGCAGCGCCGCCCCGCCGCCGACCGGCCGCCCCGCGATCAGCACCCCGTCCCGGTCCCGCACCTCCACCGCCGTCCCGTACACCTCCGCGTACCGGTCCACCTCCGCCCCCAACCCCGAAGGCCCGCCCTCCCGCAACGCCCGGTCCGCCAACTCCGCGAACCGCGTCGCATCCGCCCGCCGCGCCAACAGCAACTGCCCCGTCCGGTGCGAGGCATACGCATACGCGAGCGGCACCGCCAACGCCGCCACCAGACACACGATCAGCAACCCCTGCAGCAGCAACAACCGACGCTGCATCAGGCCCCCGGCCCGGCGAGCGGAGGGACGGAGCGGAGCCCACCGACCGCCCCGGCGCCCCGCCGCCGGCGTTCCGGCTCCGCCGCGCCCGCCCGCCGCAGGCGCTCGCCCCCCGTCGCCCGAGCCCGCCGCAGGCGCTCGCCCCCCGTCGCCCGAGCCCGCCGCAGGCGCTCGCCCCCCGTCGCCCGAGCTCGCCGCAGGCGGCTGTCCCTCGTCCTCGGAGCCCGCCGCAGGCGCCCCTCCGTCCTCACTCGGTGGCCAGGCGGTAGCCGGTGGCGCGGAGGGTCTGGATCAGCTGCGGCCGGGCGGTCTTGGCGCGGATGCCGGCCACGTGCACGTCGAGGGAGCGGGAGGCCGAGAGCTGGACGTCGCCCCAGAGTTCGTCGAGGATCTCCTCCCGGCTGCGCACCACCCCCGGTTCGCGGGCCAGCAGCGCCAGCACGTCGAACTCCCGGCGGGCGAGCACGACCTCCACCCCCGCCACCAGCACCCGACGCGCCGTCAGGTCGATCCGCACGTCGCCGACCTCCACCACCGGCCCGGCCCCGCCCCCGGCCAGCGGGCGGCTGCCGCGCCGTACCACCGCCGCCATCCGGGCCGCCAACTCCGCCGTCCGGAACGGCTTCGCCAGGTAGTCGTCGGCCCCCGACCGCAGACCGCGCAGCACGTCCCGCTCCTCCGTCCGGGCGGTCAGCACGATCACCGGCACCGACGACACCCGCCGCAGCCGCCGCAGCACCTCCAGCCCGTCGAGGTCCGGCAGCCCGAGGTCGAGCAGCACGAACTCGCAGGTGTCCTTGAGCCGCAGCGCGTCGTCCGCCCGCGCCGCCCGCACCACCTGATGGCCGTGCCGCGCCAGCGCCGGGATCAGCGCCGCCGCCAGCCGGTCGTCGTCCTCGACCAGAAGCACCCGCATGGCCCCACACCCTAGTGCCGTGCCCGGCAAACCTTGCCGGGCACGGCACTAGACGCGTACTGCCTCCACTGGGGCCGCCTCCGCCGTGAGCGCCGCGCCGCGGGTCTCACGCATCGTCAGGTAGACCACCAGCGAGACCGCCGCCAGCGCCGAGACGTACCAGTAGTACCCGGACTCGACCCCCGCGTCCTTGAACCAGAGCGCCACGTACTCCGCCGTCCCCCCGAACAGCGCGTTGGCCAGCGCGTACGGCAGCGCCACCCCGAGCGCCCGGATCTGGGTCGGGAAGAGCTCGGCCTTCACCACCGCGTTGATCGAGGTGTACCCGGTGACGATGACCAGGGCGGCGAGCGCCAGCACCAGGGCCTCGCCGAAGCCGCCCGCGTGCGAGAGGGTGGTCATCAGCGGCACCGTCCCGAAGGTGGCCCCGACGCCGAAGGTGATCAGCAGCGGCCGCCGCCCGATCCGGTCGGAGAGCGCCCCGGCCAGGGGCTGGAGCAGCATGAAGACCGTCAGCGCGCAGAAGCTGACCAGCGCCGCGTCGCTCTTGCTCAGGCCGACCGTGTTCGACAGGTACTTCGTGAGGTACGTCGTGTAGGTGTAGTACGCCACCGTGCCGCCCATGGTGAGCGCCATCACCAGCGCGAACTCCCGCTTGTGCTCCAGCAGTCGGCGCAGCGTGCCGCGCCCGTCGGCCGCCGAGGCCTGCTCGTACGCCTCGGTCTCCGGCAGGTTGCGCCGCAGCCAGAAGACCACCGCCGCTCCCACGGCGCCCACCACGAACGGGATCCGCCACCCCCAGGAGTGCAGGTCCGCCGGGTCCATGGTCCGCTGGAGCACGATCTGCAGCCCCAGCCCGATCAGCTGACCGAAGGTCATCGAGACGTACTGGAAGCTGGAGACGAAGCCGCGCCGCCCGGGCACCGAGGCCTCGGTCAGGTACGTCGCGCTGGCCGCGTACTCACCGCCCACCGACAGGCCCTGGAGCAGCCGGGCGACCAGCAGCACCACCGCCCCGAAGTACCCGACCTGCGAGTACGTCGGCGCCACAGCGATCAGCAGGGCGCTGGCCGACATCATGGTGACGGTCAGGGTGAGCGCCGCCTTCCGGCCGCGCCGGTCGGCGTAGCGGCCGAGCAGCCAGCCGCCGACCGGGCGCATGAAGAAGCCGACCGCGAAGATGCCCGCCGTGTTGAGGAGTTGGGCGGTCGGGTTGCCGTGCGGGAAGAAGGCGGCGGCGAAGTAGGTGGCGAAGCTGGCGTAGACGAACCAGTCGTACCACTCGACCATGTTCCCGACCGAGCCGCCGATGACGGCCTTCCAGGGTGTACGGGCTGAGCTCACGAGTGCCTCCCGGTACCAGACGGTCGGCGGCCGGGTGGGGGCCGCCGTGCCAGGAAGGCTCCCGCGCCCCGCCGCCCGGCGACAGCGACCGGGCCAAGACCTAACCTCCGGTTAACAGAAGCGGTAGAAATGTTCGTATGACTTCTGAGCTGGTGGACCGCGCCCGTGCCCTGCTCCGCACCGCCCCCGTGGTGGACGGTCACAACGACCTGCCCTGGGCGATGCGCGCCCAGGCCGGCTACGACCTGGACGCCATCGACCTGACGGCCGACCAGAGCGGCCGGCTGCACACCGACTTCGGCCGGCTCCGCAGCGGCGGGGTCGGCGCGCAGTTCTGGTCGGTCTACGTCCGCTCGGACTTCGCCGGTGACCACGCGGTGAGCGCGACCCTGGAGCAGGTGGACTTCGTCCGGGAGATGACGGCCCGCCACCCCGAGGTGTTCCGGCTGGCGCTCACCGCCGACGAGATGGAGGCGGCCCGGGCCGAGGGCCGGATCGCCTCGCTGATGGGGGCCGAGGGCGGGCACTCGATCGACTGCTCGCTGGCCACCCTGCGGGCCCTGCACCAGCTGGGCGTGCGGTACATGACGCTCACCCACAACGACAACCTGCCGTGGGCCGACTCGGCCACCGACAAGCCGGAGCACGGCGGGCTGACCGCCTTCGGCGAGGAGGTGGTCCGTGAGATGAACCGGGTCGGGATGCTGGTCGACCTCTCGCACGTCTCGCCGGACACCATGCGCGACGCGCTGCGGGTCTCCGAGGCACCGGTGGTCTTCTCGCACTCCTCCGCCCGCGCGGTCTGCGACCACCCGCGCAACGTGCCGGACGACGTGCTGGCCCAGCTCCCGGCCAACGGCGGCCTCGCGATGGCCACCTTCGTCCCCAAGTTCATCCTGCCCGCCGCCATCGAGTGGACCTTGGCAGCCGACGCCAACATGCGTGACCACGGCCTCCACCCGCTGGAGACCACGCCCGAGGCGATGGCGGTGCAGCGCGCGTACGAGGCCGCCCACCCGAGGCCGACCGCCACCGCCGCCACGGTGGCCGACCACCTGGACCACATGCGCGAGGTGGCCGGCGTCGACCACGTCGGCATCGGCGGTGACTTCGACGGCACCGCCTTCACCCCGGCCGGCCTGGACGACGTCTCCGGCTACCCCAACCTGATCGCCGAACTGCTCGGCCGCGGCTGGTCCGAGGCCGACCTCGCCAAGCTCACCTGGCACAACGCCGTCCGCGTGCTGCGCGAGGCCGAGACGGTGGCCGCCCGGCTCCAGGGCGAGCGCCGCCCGTCCATCGCCACCATCGAGCAACTGGACGGCCCGCGCTCCTGAGTCCGACAACGGGGGCGCCCGGTAGGGCAGCGGCCCAGGGGCGCGAGGAACTGCGCGAGTCCGGAAGGCGGACCGGCGTGAGGTCGGGGCAGGCGAGCCAGTTGCACGTGCTGCCGTTCCCCCGCGCGCAGTTCCCCGCGCCCGCGGTCTCACCACGCCGCTTCCTGCGGGGCTGACGGCGCGTCAGCGGGTGGGCTAGGGTCCGTGCCCATGACATTCTCTGTGGCGGCCCGCTCCGGCGGCGCCTACGGCATCGCGGTGGCCAGCAAGTTCCTCGGCGTCGGCGCGGCCGTCCCTGCGGCCGAGGCGGGCGTCGGGGCGCTGGCCACCCAGGCACACGTCAACCTCGCCTACCGCCCGCAGGGCATGGCCCTGCTGCGCACCGGCGTCGCCGCGGCGGACGTGGTGGCCGGGCTGACGGCCGCCGACCCGGAGCGGGCGTACCGTCAGCTCGGCGTGGTCGGCCCGGAGGGCGACGGCGCCACCTACACCGGTGCGGAGTGCCTCGACTGGGCGGGCGGGGTGAGCGGCCCCGGCTACGCGATCCAGGGCAACATCCTGACCGGGCCCGAGGTGGTCGAGGCGATGGAGCGCGCCTGGCTGGCCGGGGGCGAACTCCCGTTCGCCGACCGGCTGGTGGCCACCCTGGTGGCCGGCGACGAGGCCGGCGGCGACAGCCGGGGCCGGCAGAGCGCCGCACTCTGGATCGCCGAGGAGGGTGCCGGCCTCGGTGCCCCGGGCGGGATCAGCCACGACCTGCGGGTGGACGACCACCCGGCCCCGGTCACCGAACTGCGCCGCCTGCTGTCCATCCACGGCACCCTCTTCGGCACCCCGGACCCGACCGCCCTGCTCGACCTCACCGGCGAGCTCGCCGAGGAGGTGTCCGCCCTGGTCGCCACCACCGGCCACCCAACCCTCGACCAGTGGGCGGGCGTCGAGAACCTCGAAGCCCGCCTCGTCCCCGGCCGCATCGACCCCTTGGTCCTCGACCACCTCCGGGCCGTCACCAAGAGCGCCTAGAGCAAGAGCGCCTAGAGCCGCGGCAGCTCGATCGCCGGGCAGCGGTCCATCACCATGTCGACACCGGCCTCCGTCGTGCGGGCGTAGGCCTCGGGGTCGATGACGTCCAGCTGGAACCAGACCGCCTTGGCGCCCTTGGCCACCGCCTGGTCGGCGACCTCGCCGGCCAGCGAGGAGTTCACGAAGACGTCCACCACGTCCACCTCGAAGGGGATCTCGGCGAGCGAGGCGTAGCCCTGCTCGCCGAGCACCGTCTCGGCCTTCGGGTGCACCGGCACGATCCGCTTGCCCGTGCGCTGCAGCACCCGGGCCACGCCGTACGCGGCCCGCGCCGTGTTGTTGGAGAGGCCGACCACCGCCCAGGTGTCGCCGCTCTCGGTCAGGATCTTCCGCACCACCGGTTCCACGCTCATACCGGCTGCAACCCCGCCCGCCCGGAGGGCTATTCCACCGTCGGGCGGCCCATCGCGCGGTAGGTCCAGCCGGCCGCGCGCCAGGCGGCGCCGTCCAGCACGTTGCGGCCGTCGACCAGGCGGCGCTCGGCGACCACGGCGCCCAGCTCGGCCGGGTCGAGCTCGCGGAACTCCTGCCACTCCGTCAGATGGAGCACCACGTGCGCCCCTTCGACGGCCTCCAGCACGGAGTCGGCGTAGGTGATGCCGGGGAACATCTTCCGGGCGTTGTCCATGGCCTTCGGGTCGTAGACGGTGACCTGGGCGCCCTGGAGCTGGATCTGGGCGGCGACGTTCAGCGCGGGGGAGTCCCGGATGTCGTCCGAGTTGGGCTTGAAGGCGGCGCCGAGCACGGCGACCCGGCGGCCCAGGAACCCGCCGCCGACCTGCTCGCGGGCCAGCTCCACCATCCGGGAGCGGCGCCGCATGTTGATCGAGTCCACCTCGCGCAGGAAGGTGAGCGCCTGGTCGGCGCCGAGCTCCCCGGCCCGGGCCATGAAGGCCCGGATGTCCTTGGGCAGGCAGCCGCCGCCGAAGCCGACGCCGGCGTTGAGGAACTTGCCGCCGATCCGCTCGTCGAAGGAGAGCGCCTTGGAGAGCTGCACCACGTCGGCGCCGGCGCTCTCGCAGACCTCGGCCATCGCGTTGATGAAGGAGATCTTGGTGGCCAGGAAGGAGTTGGCGGCCGCCTTCACCAGCTCCGAGGTGGCGAAGTCGGTGACCACGAAGGGCACGCCCTCGGAGACCGGGGTCGCGTAGACCTCGCGCAGCAGCTGTTCGGCCCGCTCGCTGCGCACGCCGACCACCAGGCGGTCCGGGTGCAGGGTGTCGCCGACGGCGTAGCCCTCGCGCAGGAACTCCGGGTTCCAGGCCAGCTCGGCGGCCTCGCCGACGGGGGCCAGCTCGGCCAGCCTGACGGCCAGTCGGTTGGCGCTGCCCACCGGCACGGTGGACTTGCCGACCACCAGCACCGGGCGGGTCAGCAGCGGGGCCAGCGCGTCCATCGCGGCGTCCACGTAGGACATGTCGGCCGCGAACTCGCCCTTGCGCTGAGGGGTGTTGGTGCAGATGAAGTGCACGTCGCCGAACTCGGCCACCTCCTCGTACGAGGTGGTGAAGCGCAGCCGCCCGGTCGAACCGGGGTGCCCGGGCACGTGCTTGACGAGCAGCTCGGCCAGGCCGGGCTCGTACATCGGCACCTGACCGGCCGCCAGCATGGCGATCTTCTCCGGGTCGATGTCCAGGCCGAGCACCTCGAAGCCGAGCTCCGCCATGCAGGCGGCGTGCGTCGCGCCGAGGTAACCGGTGCCGATCACCGTGATGCGGAGGGTCACGCGGGTCCCCTTTGGTCGTGCTGCGCGGGCGCTGGACAGTCCCCGATGCTAGTCGCTCGCCGGAGGGCCGTGTAACGAGTTCGCCCTAGTCCCGACCGTTCCGTTCCGGCCACCCCGGGGGCACCGCCAGAATGCCCGCATGACCACCGAGAACGGGCCGGATCCGGACGGGCTGAGCATCTTCGACGGGGCGCCGGAGGACGAGCGGCGGCCGGCCGGGAAACCCCGCCGGCGCCGTGGCCGGCGGGTGCTGCTCGGTGCCCTGGTGGCACTGCTGCTGGTCGCGGGCGGTTGCGCCGGCACGGTGTACTGGACGGCCGAGCACTACGCCTCCTCGGTGGCCCGGATCCCCGGCGCCTTCCCGACGGTGGCCGAATCCGCTCAGCCGAAGCCGGTGCCCGGCGGCGGCCAGACCTTCCTGCTGGTCGGCCTGGACGCCCGCACCGACTCCACCGCCAAGGCCAAGGCCCCGGTCTGGAAGGCGGGCGCGGCCCGCAGTGACACCATGATGCTGCTGCACATCGCCGACGACCGGAAGAGCGCCTCGCTGGTCTCACTGGCCCGCGACACCTGGGTGGACGTCCCCGGCCACGGCAAGGCCAAGCTCAACGCGGCCTACTCGTACGGCGGCCCTGCCCTGATGGTGCAGACGATCCAGAACCTCACCGACATCCGGATCGACCACCTCGCGGTGATCGACTGGAACGGCTTCCGCTCCCTCACCGACGCGGTCGGCGGGGTGGACATCACCATCCCGCAGACCATCGAGGGCAAGGGCGAGGCCCGCCAGTGGGACGCCGGCACCCACCACATGGACGGGGCCACCGCCCTGCTCTACGTCCGCGAGCGGTACGGCCTGCCCGGCGGCGACCTGGACCGGACGCGCCGTCAGCAGTACTTCCTGCGCGCCCTGATGCAGCAGACCCTGGAGTCCGGCACCCTCGGCAACCCCGGCAAGCTGCGCGGCCTGCTCGGCGCGGTCGGCGAGGTGGTCAGCGTGGACGACCGGCTCTCCAACTCCGACCTCTACGAGCTGGCCTGGAGCCTGCGCGGCCTGCGCGGGGACGGCGTCCGCTTCATGAACGCGCCGTTCGGCGGCTTCGGCGACGAGGGCGGGCAGTCGGTGGTCTACCTGGACAGGCGGGCCGCCGAGCCGCTCTGGGAGGCGATGCGCAACGACCGGATGACGGAGTACCTGGCCGAGCACCCGGGCTCGGGCGAACTGGGTGACGTAGTCCGCTGACGGCGGTGTCGCGCATGTCACGTACGGGGTAGGCAGGGCGCGAGCCTAGAATTACGCTTACTTAACGGTAATTAACGTGGTCCGATTCAAGGGGCGAGGCACATGGCGGGCAACTCCGGGGCGGATTTCGACCTCTTCCGGCTCAGCGAGGAGCACGAGATGCTCCGTGAGGCGGTGCGGTCGCTCGCGGAGGCGAAGATCGCCCCGTACGCGGCCGAGGTGGACGAGCAGGGCCGCTTCCCGCAGGAGGCGCTGGACGCCCTCCAGACCAACGACCTGCACGCGGTGCACGTCCCCGAGGAGTACGGCGGCGCGGGCGCCGACGCACTGGCGACCGTCATCGTGATCGAGGAGATCGCGCGCGTCTGCGCCTCCTCCTCGCTGATCCCGGCGGTCAACAAGCTCGGCTCGCTGCCGGTGCAGCTCTCCGGCTCCGAGGAGCTGAAGGCCAAGTACCTGGGTGCGCTGGCCCGGGGCGAGGGCATGTTCTCCTACTGCCTCTCCGAGCCGGACGCCGGTTCGGACGCGGCGGGCATGAAGACCCGCGCGGTGCGGGACGGCGACTTCTGGGTGCTCAACGGCGTGAAGCGCTGGATCACCAACGCGGGCGTCTCCGAGTTCTACACGGTGCTCGCGGTGACCGACCCCGAGAAGCGCTCCAAGGGCATCTCGGCGTTCGTGGTGGAGAAGAGCGACGCGGGCGTCTCCTTCGGCGCCCCGGAGAAGAAGCTCGGCATCAAGGGTTCGCCGACCCGCGAGGTCTACTTCGACAACGTGCGCATCCCGGCCGACCGCATGATCGGCGCCGAGGGCACCGGCTTCGCCACCGCGATGAAGACCCTGGACCACACCCGGGTCACCATCGCGGCCCAGGCGGTCGGCATCGCCCAGGGCGCTCTGGACTACGCCAAGGGCTACGTCCAGGAGCGCAAGCAGTTCGGCAAGCCGATCGGCGACTTCCAGGGCGTCCAGTTCATGCTGGCCGACATGGCGATGAAGCTGGAGGCCGCGCGTCAGCTCACCTACGCCGCCGCCGCCAAGTCCCAGCGGGTCGACTCCGACCTGACCTTCTTCGGCGCGGCCGCCAAGTGCTTCGCCTCGGACGCCGCGATGGAGATCACCGTCGACGCCGTCCAGCTGCTCGGCGGCTACGGCTACACCCGTGACTACCCGCTGGAGCGCATGATGCGCGACGCCAAGATCACCCAGATCTACGAGGGCACCAACCAGATCCAGCGCATCGTGATGTCCCGCAACCTGCCGTAGAGCCGTTTGCGCAGCTCAGAGCACCTGGCGGTAGTCAGATCAGGCGCGCGGAGCTTTCGGTCTGGTTGGGCCTGTTGAGGCCCGTTTCTGCCTGACATCCTGGGGAAAACCTGGGGAGCTGAGGCCGAAAAACAGGCTCTGAGCAGGCAAAACAGGCGGCTCCCGGCATCAATGCCGGGGGCCGTCCTGCTGGGCGGCTAGGCCGCGTTGGTCTCCTCGCCGGGATCATCAGCGCCCGGCGTCAGCATGGAGGCGATGGCCGCCCGCCCACGCTGCTCGGCTCCTTCGAAGATGTAGTGGTAATGCCCTCGCAACACGTCAGTACTGCTGTGACCCATCCAGTCGGCCACATCGTTCTCGGGCACACCGGCGTAGAGAAGCCGGGAGCCGTAGTAGTGCCGGAACTCATGCGGCTTGCAGTAGGTCAAGCCGCCTGCGGTCAGAGCAGCCAGCCACACCTTCGAGTAGAAGTACGACGCGTAGAGGTAGCCGGTCTTGCTCACGTTCGGGAACAGCAGGGACTCCGGACCCCACGTCGTTGTGGCACATCATCCGCCGCTACGCGCGGATCATCGCGGAGACCCTGCCGGAGGGGCAGGCCGTGTTCATCGAGCGGACCGCCGAACAGACCCTGCGTGTGGCGGCCTGTCTGGCCGCCTCCGAGCAGTCGGCCGCGTTCTCCCTGGTGCGCTACAGCGTCCGCAGCGCGGTCGGCATCACGGCCGGGGCGGACACCCCGAAGGCCGTGCGGCGGGTGCTGACACTGGCGGAGAAGGTCCGGGCCCGGATCGCCATGCACGGCGGTCGCGCTACTGCCTCACAGATCCTGCCCTACGTGAACGCCAGCGCGGACGAGGTCAAGGCACTGCCGGAGTTCAAGGTCACCCTGGAGCGTTCCAAAGTCGGCCGCCCCACCACCGTCTACACCCTGGCCGACACCCAGGCGGTACCACAGCCGGCCGAAAGGGAAGAACTGCCCAAGGGAACTGTGCACGCCCATTCCGCCGGCCGCCCCGTGGTCTGGCCGCTCTGTACTCACGCCAATGGCTGCCGCTTCGCGGTGACAAGCAGGGTGCCGATCCGACGCTTCCCAGCCACCGGGGCCGGGAGCACGGTAGTGGTCACGTTCTCGAAGCCGTGACCGGTGAGCATCGTTGTCCACGCCTCTGGTGAGTAGTCCCACCGCTTGACCACGGCGGGGTCCTCGTCGGGGCCGCGCGGGATGTACGACGCCTGGCAGCCGTAGCAACCCTCTACCGCCGGGTACTGCGACGCGGCGAATACTCCGCCCGGCCTGAGCCGGTTCAGGATGGCGGGAAGCATCAGATCGGGGTCGGTGAAGAAGACTGCCCCGAACACCGAGTAGACGGCATCGAAGAGACTGCCCGGTTCGGTCAGGAACGCCAGCGCCTCCCCCTGGTGGAGTTCCATTCCGGGCACGTCCGGCCAGCGCTCCCGTGCCTTGGTGAGCTGGGCCGTCGAGAGGTCCACGCCTGTGGCCTTCATGCCGATCGTGGCCAGGTGGGCCAGGTTCCCGCCCGACCCGCATCCAATGTCCACGACAGTGTCACCGGCTGTGAGGCTGAGCAGTTCGACGCCGGGCCCGTGGTCAGGGTGCTGGGTCCAGTTGAACCAGGTGGTCTCACCCTTGGCGTTGGTCAGCCGCCGTTGCGGCTTCGTCCCGGCGTAGGTGTTCCACGCCTCAACTCGGGTGTCCATCAAGGGGCGTTCCGTTCTGTGTGGCTGGCTGGCACAGCGGCCCGACCACGAAGGCCGGGCCGCCGCCGAGGCTGCTACTTGCTGACGGGGCTGTCGCTGCAACCAGCGTGGCACTGGGTGCAGTCCGCCACGCCGATGCCGGGCCAGAACTCCGGGTCGATCTCGAACCCGGCCGCCCTGATCGCGGCCTTCGTCGTCTCCATCGCCTTCCGGCTCGCGGCCGGGGTGGCCGAGCCTCCAGCCTCGGGGACGTGGTGGACGAACTGGCCGATGGCCCCGCAGAACGCCGCGTACGGCACGGTGCGGAGGATGAACCGGTGCCAGAACTCGTCCACCCGCAGGGACGGGGTCAGGGTCTCCTTGGTGCGGGTGCTGGTGGCCAGGAAGGCCGTCATCTGCTGCACCCCGCGCTGACCCATCTCGTCCGTGAGGTCCGGCCAGACCTTCCGCACGTCCTCGATCAGCAGGTCCCGCAGGTCGTGGCTGATGAGGTTCGACACCTCGGTCTGGTCCTCGTACGTGGTCGTCACGTCTGTTCCTTCCTGTTCGGATGGTGCGTGAATGGTTGACCCGTGCTGTGGTGCACCCGCCGTACAGACGGCGGGAGTTGATGGCCCGGCGTAGGAGCCGGGCTTATGCGGGAGGGCGTCGAAACAGCGCCGCGGTAGGACTGTCTCCATTCCGCCGGCAGGGCTTCGGGCCCTACGCCCTTGCGCGACCAGGCAGACCCGTCCACCGCTCTAGGTGCGCCATAGAAGATCCGTTCGCCGCCGCTCCGTCAGCGCTGCTCCGAAGGCCAGCGAGAGAACTGTCTCCCGGTCGGACACATCGCCCAGGGGCTCACCCTCTCCAGAGGCTGCTTCGGCGCTCCAGGGCGTCAGCAGAACGGGCGGAGGCATGGGGCCCGCCCCAGGGTCCATGTTCATCGGGAGTCGCTTCCGGAGCCGGGAACCATGGGGTCCGTGCATCGCATTCGCCAGCCGTTCATTCGGCGGCCGTAGTCGGCTTCGTTGTACTCCCGACGCATGGCCGCATGGTCCCCCGCGCCCACCCGTTCGGACGGCGGGATCAGCTCGCGACGGGGCGGGGCCGAAACCGGAAACGGGTAGGTGCTCACGATGCCCGCCGCAGGTGGGTGCGGACGCGCTGGCTCAGCTGTTCGGCCCGGTGGCGAAGGTCGGCGGTGAAGCGCTCATTCTCAGCGTCGATCACATCGGCGGAGTTTCGGGCCGAGTCGGCCGGGGTGCAGACGCCGAACATGCACGTGTGGTTCGCACGGAGCTTGGCCAGCTTCTCCGGTTCCATGGACCCCTGCGTCTCAAGGGCGTCGAACCAGTCCCGTTCCGGGCACTTCCGCTGCTCGCTCACTGGACCCTGCTCCCGTCCCTCACACGTCCTCGGTTGGTCAGGACACAGGTGTACCTGTGCGTATCCGACCATTGCGACGACAGAGAGGGCGTCAGACGGGCGACATTAGGGGGCGTCAAACCGGTGTCATTGAAGCCAAGTTGGGTCTACCGTCTATGGCATGACTACCGCCGAGGGTGTACCCAACGACGTACTTCGGTCGGTCCGAATCGGGCTCCGACTCAGCCAAGACGACCTCGCCCGAGAGCTGCGCCGGGCGGGTGATGAGACCGGAGAGCCCAACGATGCCAGCAAGCGACTGGTGCAGCGCTGGGAAGCTGGGACCAGCCGAACGCCACGGCCGGTTTACGCCCGCGCCCTGGAAAAGGTGACTGGGCTTCCGGTAGAAGCTCTGGGGTTCATCCTCCCTGTGCCTGTGGCCCGCGTGCGTGACGACGGCGCCGGCGGGCATGACCTTGAGTCTGGGGAGATCGGTACTGCCGCCCCTGACGGGACTCCTGCACCGGCTACCACGCCTGTATCGGGTGACAACTACTCCGGGGTGTGGCTGTCCCGGTACGAGTACTACAGCTCCAGCCGGGAGAGCACATTCACGGCCTGCCACTACGTCGTCCTGGTTCAGCACGGGAACCGCTTGACGGGTCGGTCCCTCCCCGGGGCATCCACCAATCCGGACTCGCCGCTGACCCTTGACCTGACTCTCGACCGGCACACAGCGACGGGCACCTGGACGGAGCAGACGGCCGCTGATGGGTACTACCAGGGAGCTCGATACCACGGTGCCATTCAGCTCCTGATCGAGCCGACAGGCCGACGGATGGCCGGGAAGTGGGTCGGCTTCGGACAGGACTTCGACGTGAACACCGGCCCCTGGGAGCTGTTGCTGAAGGAGTCCAGCACCTCCCGTGCAGCGGTGGAGCGGTACAGCCGTGTTCCGGACTAACGAACCAAGGCCCGTCTTCGCCGCCTTCGTGGAAGGCGTCAAGCGCGGCGAGTTCGGGGCGGTCTAGCAAGCCCCGGGGCACCCTGGGGGAATGCTGGGTGCGAGCCAGTAGAAGCACAGTTCGTGCAGGCCAGAGCGCCAGCATCCTTGAAGCACCCAGATATACGAGGGCACGAACCAGATCCAGCCCATCGTCATGTCGCGCAACCTGCCGTAACGTCAGGCGCTGCCGCAGGCCGGGCAGTTGGAAGCCCCCTTCTCCGCGTCGGCGGGGGAGGGGGCTTCGATCATGCCGGAGGGGCGGAGGAGCGCCGCCTGCGTGATCCCTGCGCGACGATCTCGATCCGCTCCCTCTCGTCGACACCCGGCTCCGGCACTTCGCCGTCCGCGCTCCGTGGCGTCCACGGCTGACGGCCCGTCATGGCCTAGCGTGGGCTGGTGCGTGTTGCCGAGCGGGTGCCGCTCCTCTGCTTCCTGGGGTGCTCCGTGTTCGCCGGGGGGAACGCGGTGGGCATCCGGTTCAGCAACCGGGAGTTGGAGCCGCTCTGGGGAGCGGCGGTCCGGTTCGGGGCGGCGGCGGTGGTGCTGCTGACCGTGATGGCGGTGCTCCGGCTGCCGCTGCCGCGCGGACGGGCGCTGGCCGGGGCGGCCCTGTTCGGGGTGCTCAACTTCGGGGTCACCTTCGGGCTCGCCTACTACGCGCTGCAGCGCATCCACGCCGGGCTGGGCCAGACCGTGCTGGCGCTGGTCCCGCTGGTCACCCTGCTGCTGACGGCGGTTCAGGGCCGGGAGCGGCTGCGCGGGCGGGCCGTGCTCGGCACCCTGCTCGCCGCAGCGGGCGTCGCGGTGGTCTCGCAGGCCTCGCTGGCCCGGTCCGTCCCCGTGCTCTCGCTGCTCGCGATCCTCGGCGCCGTCCTCTCCTTCTCCGAGGCCGCCGTCCTCGCCGACCGCCTCCCCCCGCTCCACCCCGTCACCACCAACGCCATCGGCATGACCGCCGCGGCCGCCGTCCTCATCCCCGCCTCCCGTCTGGCCGGCGAGACCTGGAACCTCCCCACCCGCCCCGCCACCTGGTGGGCGCTCGGCTACCTGGTCCTGGTCGGCTCGGTGCTGACCTTCGTCCTCTACCTACTGGTCATCAAGGGCTGGGGCGCGGCCCGCGCCGCCTACGTCTTCGTCCTGATCCCGGTGGTGACGATCGTCCTCTCCGCCTGGCTCGACGACGAACCCCTGACCACCGCCCTCCTCCTCGGCGCCCCGCTGATCCTCGCGGGCGTCTACCTGGGAGCTCTCCGGAGGCCCGCCGACTGACCCGTTGTCAGTACGGCAGCAGCCCGGCAGTGGTGAGCTCGAAGCCGAAGGGCTCCGGCAGCCAGAGGGTCTCGGCGAAGTCGACGTCCTCCCGGCGGTGGTACCGCGTCCCGTCGGGGCGGCTGAAGAGGGTGACGGTCTTCTGGCGGGCGTCGACCAAGAGGTAGAGCGGGATGCCCATCAGCGGGTAGTCGCGGACCTTGCCGACCCAGTCGTTCTCGGGGTTGGACGGTGAGACCAGTTCGACGGCGATGGCGGCGAGCTCGGCGGGGACCTGGTTGTCGGTGGTGGCCAGGGCCTCGTCGGGCAGGTAGGTCAGGTCCGGGTTCCGGCTCTTGCCGACGTTCGGCGAGACCAGGTCGGTGTTCTCGCTGGGCAGCAGGCCGTCCGGGGTGTGGGCGTCGAACTGGCGACGGACCGTCAGCAGGTTGCGCTGGTGGATGCCGGACGGGCTGACCGTCATCACGATGGTGTCGCCGGAGAGCTCGACCTTGAATCCGTCGGGCAGGCTGCGGCGGGCCTCCTCCAGGAGCGCGTAGTGCTCGGGATTCATGGCGGCCAACCTAGCCCGGCCGGGCGCCGCCGGGCACGGCACTAGGCGTCGGCCCGCCACGCCGACCACTCGGGGTCGGGGTCGTCGGGGGCGGAGTAGCAGGTGACCAGGAGCTGGGGGTAGCGGGTGTCCGGGCCGCGGTAGAGGAGGGCGGGAAGGGGCGGCGAGTCGTCCAGCGCCTCGTCGTAGTCCTCGTCCTCGTCGTAGTCCTCCTGCTCGTCCTCCTCTTCCCGTTCCTCCTCCGGGGCGGGCTCCTCCACGGCGCGGGCTTCGGTCCAGTGGAGCCAGCGGCTGTCCTCCCAGAGGCGCTCTTCACGGAGCGTCAGTTTCCAGAGCGGGCCACCGGAGACCGGGCCGGCCGTCGGCTCGGACCCCGGCCGGAAGAGGACGCGCAGGGCTGGTGCCCCGGAGTCGCGGACGAGCGCGCGGCGGGCGCGGACCTCCTTGGCGGCGGAGCCCAGCGCGACGAGACCGAGACCGGCCGACGGGGCGCTGAGCACCAGGAAGGTCGGGTCGCCGAGTTGGAGTGCCGCGGCCCCGGCGAGCAGCGCCGTGCCGAGGACCACGCGCCCGAGGGGAGGGGTGCCGTACCCGGCGAACGGTGAGGGCTGTCCGGCCAGGGTCCAGGGATACGGGACCTCGGGGCCCATCAGGTCGTCCAGCTGCTGCCGGGCCCGGCGCCGGCCGAGGGCGGTGACGGTGAGCAGGACGGCGAGCGCCGCTTCGGTCAGCAGCATGGTCCAGCGGACGGCCCCGTCCAGGGTGCGGGGGGAGTACCAGAGCACCGGGAGCAGGGCGTAGGCCGTGAGCGGGAGCCCGCGCGGCCGGGCCTTCAGCGCCAGTGCCTGGAGCAGCAGGGCGGCGACCGCGGCGTCCACCGACACGTACCACTGCGGTGTTTTGTCGATGTCCGGGCCGGCCGGCAGCGCGGCCAGCAGGACGACCAGCGCGAGCGGAATCAGCCCGAGCCGGCCCGATTCCCAGCGCCGGGCGGTGCGGGCGGCTCGCCAGCGGTCGGCGGCCTCGGGGGTGAAGTGGGGTGCTGCGGGCAGCGGCGGTTCGCGGTGCGGCATGGCGTCGATGCTCCCACCGGGCCGGAACCGGTGCGATGAGATTTCCAGTCACGCGTTCGTGGGCCCGTTGTTGCGCCCTGCGGCGGGGGCTCCCTAGGCTCGCCGGGCATCGAGCGCCCACGGAACGAGGAACCGTCATGACCGTCGCCGCCAGCCGGGACCTGTTGGACCGGAAGATCGACCTCTGCTTCGCCCAGGCCGACCTGGACAAGGACGGGGTGATCGACGCGACGGACGTGCTGGGGCTGGCCTCGCGGATGGTGGACGCCTCCGGGGTGGCGTTCGACTCGCCCAAGGCCACCGCGATGCTGACGGCTGCTCAGGGCTGGTGGAAGGCGCTGGTGGCGGACCTGGACACCAACAAGGACCGCAAGATCCAGGAGCACGAGTACCGGGCCGGGATGCGGCTGCTGGCGCAGGCGCCGGGGGCCTTCGACGACGTGCTGGCGCCGGCCGCCCACGCGGTCTTCCAGCTGATGGACCGGGACGGCGACGGCCGGATCTCGGCGGCGGAGTTCTGGGACTTCCAGCGCGCCTTCGGGTCGAGCGAGCCGGCCGCCCGGTTCGCCTTCGAGCGGCTGGACACCGACCGGGACGGGGTGCTCTCGGAGGCCGAGGTGCTCTCCGCCTTCCGCGGCTTCTACACCTCCGTCGACCCGGATCACGTCGGCAACTTCCTGTTCGGCGACGCGCTGAACTGAACGGGGGAACGCCTGAGGGGCCGCACCCCCGTGGCGGCCCCCAGGCGTTCTGACGTCCGGTCAGTCGGTGGCGATGGCCGCCAGGACGTTCATCCGCCCGGCCCGGAAGGCCGGGAAGAGCGCGGCCAGCAGGCCGATGACCGCCGAGGCGACCAGGATGCCCACGATCGTGCCGACCGGGACGTCCAGCAGGTTGAGACCCTGCCCGGCGAGCACCTGCTGGGAGGTGATGCCCCAGCCGAGGCCGAGGCCGGTGCCGAGGAGGGCGCCGAAGACGGCGATCACCACGGACTCCAGCCGGATCATCCGGCGGAGCTGACGGCGCGACAGGCCGATGGCGCGCAGCAGGCCGATCTCCCGGGTGCGCTCGACCACCGAGAGGGCCAGGGTGTTCACCACACCGAGGACAGCGATCACGATGGCCAGGCCGAGCAGGCCGTAGACCATGTAGAGCAGGGTGTTGACCTGGCTCTGCACGAGGTCCTTGTAGCCGGCCTTGTCGGTGATGGTCAGCTGCGGGTAGTCCTTGAGGGAGTCCTGCAGCGCGGCCAGCGACTTGGCCGGGTCGGCGCCGTCGGCGGCCTTGGCGAAGGCCATCCGGTCGCCGGGGAGGTCGGCGGCCGGGATCGCCTTGGCGACGGTCTCGGTGTTGACGAAGATGCCGGCCAGGATGTCGTTGCCGCCCTTGGCGATCAGGCCGACGGTGAGCTCCTGGGTGTGGCCCTGGCCGTAGTCGGCCTTGATCTTCGAGCCGACCGAGAGGCCCCGCTCCTTGGCGAAGTCCTCGCCGACCACGAGCCCGCCCACGGCGAAGCCGGCTTCCGGTGTACCGGCCTTGGCCTCGAACTTGAAGTTCCTGATGAAGGACGGAGAGGCCGCGGCGATCCCGGTCTTGGTCTCCCCGCCGTCCGGGGTGGTGAGCTTGGCGTCGACGTTCTTCTGGAACGTCAGGTCCTTGAGCCCGGGCGTCTTCTCGATCGCCTTGACCATCTCCGGGGTGAGCCCGGACCGCGCACCGCCCACGATGTAGTCGGCGCCGACCGAGCTGTCCAGCTGGTCGTTGGCCGAGGTGACCATCGAGGAGGTGACCACTGAGGCCCCGGTGACCAGCGCGAGACCGATCATCAGCGCGGCGGCGGTGGCACCGGTGCGGCGCGGGTTGCGGGTGGCGTTGCGCTGGGCCAGCTTGCCGGAGGGACCGAACAGCTTGGGCAGCGCCGCACCGAGCACCCGGACCACGAAGGTGGAGAGCAGGGGGCCGACCACCACCAGGCCGACCAGGGTCAGCACCACACCGCCGCCCAGCAGCATGCCGCCGGTCCCGGCCGAGGAGGCACCCGCCGCCGCGGCCAGTAGGGCCGCGCCGCCGGCGGTGAGCACGATGCCGATCGCGGCCCGGATCCGGTTGGCCTTGGCCTCGGCCGGAGTGCCGTGGTCGCGCAGCGCGGCCATCGGGGAGATCTTCGAGGCCCGGCGGGCCGGGAACCAGGCGGCCACCAGGGTGACCACGACGCCGACCAGGTAGGAGGCGATCGGCACGCTGGGGCCGATCTCCAGCTCGGCGGACGACAGGTTCATCCCGGCCGCCTTCATCAGCTGGATCAGGCCCATCGCCAGGCCGACGCCCGCCAGTATGCCGAGGGTGGAGCCGACCACACCGAGGATCAGTGCCTCGACCAGCACCGAGCGGTTGACCTGGCTGCGGCTCCCGCCGATGGCCCGCAGCAGGCCGATCTCGCGGGTGCGCTGGGCGACCAGCATGGAGAAGGTGTTGATGATCAGGAAGCCGCCGACGAACAGGGAGATCCCGCCGAAGCCGTACATGGCGTACTTCATGAAGTCCAGGAAGCCCATGTCCTTCTTACCCTCCGCCTTCTGCTCCTCGGCGGTGAGGGCCTGGTAGCCCTGGCCGAGCACGCCGAGGGCGGCGGTCTTCAGCTGCTCGTCGGTCTTCGAACCGTCACCGGTCACCTCGACCGAGGTGTAGGCGGTGGTGCCGAGCAGCACCTTCTGCGCGGTGGGCCCCTCCATGAAGGCCAGCGCCGCACCGGGGTTGGTGGTCTGGAAGGTGGCGATGGCGGAGATGGTGAAGTCGTGGTTGCCGCTGTCGGCGATCAGCCGGAGCTTGGAGCCGAGGCCGAGCTTGGCCTTGGCGGCGGTGTCGGCGTCCAGCACGATCTGGTCGGGGCCGACCGGGGCCTTGCCCGAGGTGATCTTCAGCATCACCTGGTCGTCGTGCCAGGAGCCGGTGATGGTCGGGGCGCCCGAGGTCGGGCCGACCAGCTTGTTGGTGGCCGGGTCGACCAGCACCGCGCTCTGCGAATTGACCTCGCCGCGAGCCGACTTGACGCCCGGCAGGGCGGCGACCTTGGCCAGGGTGTCGACCGGGACGGTGCGGGCCTTCTCGCCGGCCTCCATCTCCTCGCCATCGCGGTCCGGCACGGCCGGGCGGACGGAGAGGCTGGAGGCGGTGGTGGCGAAGAGCTTGTCGAAGGTGGCGGTCGCGGTGTTGGAGAACACCATGGTTCCGGAGATGAACGCGACCGAGAGGACCACAGCGATGAGGGAGAGCGCCATCCGGCCCTTGTGGGCGAAGAAGCTCCGTAGTGAGGTCTTGAGCAGCATCGGATTCTGATCCCGTCTCAGCTGGTGCGCTTGCCGTCGAAGCGGCGCATGCGCTCGAGGACGGAGTCGGCGGTCGGGGCGTACATCTCGTCGACGATCCGGCCGTCGGCGAGGAAGAGCACCCGGTCCGCGTAGGAGGCGGCGACCGGGTCGTGGGTCACCATGACGATGGTCTGGCCCAGCTCGTCCACCGAGCGGCGCAGGAAGGTGAGCACCTCGGCGCCGGAGCGGGAGTCGAGGTTTCCGGTCGGCTCGTCACCGAAGATGATCTCGGGGCGCGCGGCCAGCGCGCGGGCCACCGCGACGCGCTGCTGCTGGCCGCCGGAGAGCTGGGTCGGGCGGTGCTTCAGCCGGTCGGCCAGGCCGACGGTGGAGACCACCTGGTCCAGCCAGGCCTTGTCGGGCTTGCGGCCAGCGATGTCCATCGGCAGCGTGATGTTCTCCAGCGCGTTGAGCGTGGGGAGCAGGTTGAAGGCCTGGAAGATGAAGCCGATCTTGTCCCGGCGGAGCCGGGTGAGGTGCTTGTCCTTCAGGCCGGTGATCTCGTTGTCGCCGATCCAGATCCGGCCCTCGGAGACGGTGTCCAGCCCGGCCAGGCAGTGCATCAGGGTCGACTTGCCGGAGCCCGAGGGGCCCATGATCGCGGTGAACCGGCCACGGTGAATGTCCACGTCGACGGCGTCGAGCGCGGTGACCCGGGTCTCCCCGTCCCCGTACGCCTTGGTCACCTGCCGCGCTGCCGCGGCGATGGCGGCGTTGCCGCCCGAGAGCTGCGGGTCCTGCACGGCGTTCGCTGCCGTCGTCACTGGATTCTCCTCGATCGTGGTCCACCCGTGTCCCCGCTCAAGGGGCCCAGGGGCGACCGGCGAGGTAAGAACCACGTTAGGAGTGGCGTCCGAACGGATCGTCATCCGCCGGGAGGAAGCCGACCAACTCTCGATGTACGGGCTACCCCCCGGTTCCCCTAGGGGTTTTCGGGCAGTCCCTCAGGGGCGCGGGGTCAGGGTCAGCCCGCCAGTGCGGGCACCCGGTGCCGCTCCAGGGCGGCCGCGAAGGCGTCCACCACCGGGGTGAGCTGGGCGGCGGCGTCCGGTTCGAGCACGGTGGACCCGTCGGCGGCGGTGCCGACCTGACGGTCCAGCAGGAACCAGCCCTGGGTGATGTGGCCCGCCCCCATGGAGGAGAGTACCGGCCGCAGGGCGTAGTCCACCGCGAGCACGTGGGCGGTGGAGCCGCCGGTGGCCAGCGGCAGCACGGTCTTGCCGGCCAGCCCGTGCTGCGGCAGTACGTCCAGCAGGGCCTTGAGCAGCCCGGAGTAGGCCGCCTTGTAGACCGGGGTGCCTATCACCACGCCGTCCGCCTCGGCGAACAGCCTTGCCGCCTCGATGAGTTGGGGGTCGGAGAAGTCGGCGGAGAGCAGCGCGGCGGCCGGCAGCGCGCGGGCGTCCAGCTCGACCACCCGGTGGCCGTGCGCGGTGAGCCGGGCGTCCACCACGTGGCGGAGCAGCCGGGTGGTGCGGGAGGTCGGCGACGGGGAGCCGGAGACGGACAGGACAGTGGCCATGGGGGCACCTCGGAGGCGTGGAAGCGGCAGGGCTGACCGCGCGGCGGTGCGCGGGAGAAGTGTGGGGAGGGGGTGGCGAGCCGTCAGCCACTACACAGGGAGCAGGCCACGCGCAGCAGATCGACGTGCCGCCTCCGCGTGAGGATCTTCTGCTGCTCCATGCGTTTCATGGGACCACGGCCCCTTCGAAGGGGTCAAGGTCGGTCCGGTCCGTGGCCGGGCTCCGTCCGGTCGGTGACCATGCGCCGGGGCCGTCCGCGGCGTGCATCAAAACGGCTACAAGGGGCCCTGGGGGTGCCCCCGCCGTACTGACCGGCTCCGGTTTCGGGCATCCTTCCCCCCATGAACACGTGGCAGGAGGGCCGCCAGGGCGGCGACGGGTACGGCGGCTCGCCGGGCGGCTACGGCTCCGAGGGCGAGCCGAACCCGTACCGCGCCCAGAACGGGAACGCCCAGAACGGGAGCACCCCGGGCGAGAGCGCCCCGTACCCCGAGGAGCCGACGCTCCCCGCCGGGCTGAACCCGCGCGGTCCGAACGCGCCGAAGCCGCTCAAGCCGGGCCAGGCCCGCCCGGCACCGCAGCCGGTGCCCCGGCAGGCCGACCGCGCGCCGCTCCCGGCCGCGCTCAACCCGCGCGGCCCCGGCGCTCCCGCCCCCGCCTTCACCCCGCCCGCCCCGGAGGCGCCCGCCGCCCCGCCACAGGGGCCCGGCGCGCCGATACCGCCCGGCACCCCCGGTGCACCCAGGCCGCCGCGCCCGTCCAACTCCGCCTGGCCGCGCAAGCGCAAGATCAAGGTCGGCGTCTACGCCACCCTGGCCGCGCTGCTGCTGACCGCGACCGGCACCTACTTCTGGGCCGACTCCAAGCTCAACCACGAAAACGTGCTGGCCGACTACAAGGGCCGCCCGGCGGCCGGCAAGGGCACCAACTGGCTGATCGTCGGCTCCGACAGCCGCCAGGGCCTGAGCGACGCCGACGAGGACGCGCTGCACACCGGCTCCGCGGTCGGCAAGCGCAGCGACTCGATGATGCTGCTGCACATCGGGGACAACGGGAACACCCTGATGAGCATCCCGCGCGACTCCTGGGTCAACATCCCCGAGCACCCCAACACCAACGGCAACGGCAAGACGGTCCCGGCCGCCACCTCGAAGATCAACGCGGCCTTCAACGGCGGCGGCGGCCGCCTGCTGGTGCAGACCGTGGAGGCCAACACCGGCCTGCGGATCGACCACTACGCCGAGATCGGCTTCGCCGGCTTCGTCGGCCTGGTGGACGCGGTCGGCGGGGTCGAGATGAAGATCGACAAGGACGTCAAGGACCGCGACTCCGGCCTCGACCTCAAGGCCGGCACCCAGACCCTGACGGGCAGTCAGGCCCTGGCCTTCGTCCGCCAGCGCCACCAGATGGCCGACCAGGACCTGGGCCGGATGCGCAACCAGCAGAAGTTCCTGGCCGCGCTGGCCCACCAGGCCGCCTCGCCCGGCACCGTGCTCAACCCGTTCACCTTCTACCCGATGGTCAGCGCCGGCCTGGGCACCCTGATCGTGGACGAGGACGCCGGCCTCGGTGACATCGGCTCGCTCTTCCTGGCCATGCGCGCGGTGACCGGCGGTGACGGCCAGTCGATCACCGTGCCGATCTCCAACCCGGACTTCCGGACCAAGACCGGTGAGTCCGCAGTGAAGTGGGACGACGCCAAGTCGAAGCAGCTCTTCGACGCCTTCAAGAACGACAGCAAGGTCCCCGAGTTCAAGTAGTCCGGCTCGGGGGTGTGGGGGGGGGGGGGGGGGGGGGGGGGGGGGCCCCCCCCCCCCCCGACACACTCGGGGGATGAGCGGCGGTGGTGGACGGAATTGGTGGCGCGTCGTCCGGTGGACGGCGGGCCTGCTGCTGCTCGCCCTGGTCTCCGTCGTCCTGGGGACGTACGTCTGGGCCGACGACCGGCTGCGGCACGTGGACGCCGTCACCGACTGGGACGGCCGCCCGGGCGACGGCCCGGGCACCAACTGGCTGCTGGTCGGCTCGGACAGCCGGGCCGGCCTGACGCCCCAGCAGCAGCGCGAGCTGCACGTCGGCGGGGAGTCCGGAACCAACACCGACACCATCATGGTGCTGCACCAGGGCGACAACGGCCCGGTGCTGATGAGCATCCCGCGCGACAGCTACGTGAGCATTCCCGGGCACGGCAAGAACAAGATCAACGCGGCCTTCGCCCTGGGCGGCCCCACCCTGCTGGTGCGCACGGTGGAGTCGAACACCGGCATCCGGATCGACCACTACGTGGAGGTCGGCTTCACCGGCATCGTGACCATCGTGGACTCCCTCGGCGGGGTCGAGATGTGCCTGGACAAGCCGGTGAAGGACGCCAAGTCGGGGGCCGACCTCCCGGCGGGCTGTCAGAACCTCGACGGCACCCGGGCCCTGGCCCTGGTCCGCACCCGCTACTCGCTGCCCGACTCCGACCTCAGCCGGATCGGCAACCAGCAGGCCTTCCTCAAGGCCCTGGCCTCCGAGGTGCTCAGCCCCGGAACCCTGCTCAACCCCTTCGTCCTCTACCCGTTCCTGGCCGCCACCCTGGACACCCTGACGGTGGACCGGGACTCCTCGCTCTGGACGCTGACCCGCTTCGCCCGGCAGATGGACCAGGTCTCCGGCTCCGGCGGCACCACGCTCACCGTCCCGATCGCCGACCAGAACTACCAGACCCCGGCCGGCTCCTCGATCCTCTGGGCCCCGCAGGCCTCCAAGCGCCTGTTCGAGGCGATCCAGAACGACCGGCCCGTTCCGAACTCCTGACCACGTCGAACTCCTGACCGCGCGTCATCTCACGCTCCGTCACCACTGGTCCACAATGGGCTGCATGTCACTGGTGACCACCCTCATCGCCCACCGCCGCAACCGGCTCCTCGGCCGCCTGGTCCAGGAGGCCCTGGCGCTGTACGGCGTCGAGGTCCCCGCCCCCGTCGAGATCGGCCCGGGCCTGAAGGTCTACCACCGGGGCTTCGGCACCGTGCTGCACCCGTACACCACCCTCGGCGCCGACGTCACGCTCTACAACGGCGTCACCATCGGCCGGGCCGACCCCTGGGTGCCGCAGGAGCGGAGCGCGATGGAGCGGGTGGTGCTGGAGGACGGCGTGATGGTCTGCGCCGGAGCGAAGATCGTCTGCAAACGCGGCGTGCTCACCGTCGGCGCGGGCACCATCATCGGCGCCAACGCGGTCCTCACCACCTCCACCGGCCCGAACGAGATCTGGGCCGGCGCCCCGGCCCGCCGCATCGGCACGCGCACCCCGGCGCCCCGCGTCCCGCAGCCCTAGGTCCTGTGCGCGGGACCCGGGCGGCGGCCCGCCGGGGGGCGGATGGGACCATCAGGCGCATGTTCCATCCCGCACCGCCGCTGCCCGCCGCACCGCCGCCCCTGACCGACGAGCTCGCCGAGCAGTGGCTGGCCGACCGCACCGCGCAGCGGTGGGACAGCCGCTGGCTGTGCGTGGTGCCGCTGCTGGTCTGCGTGGTGGCGATGGGTCAGGCCGCCCGGACCCAGCTGTCCTGCGGCCCGGCCCACCCGTGCGGGCAGAGCTGGGCGGAGACGGCGGTGGCCGCCGCACTGCTGGCCGAGGCCGTCGCCCTGCTCTTCCGGCCGCGCGGCCTGGTGCTGATCCCGGCCGCCCTGCTGCCGCTGCTCTGGTACCTGCCGGACGGCCTGCCGGACGAGGTCAGCCGCTGGACCGCCCTGGCCGCCCAGGCCGCGCTCCTGGCGGTGCTCGCCCGGGCCGGCGCCGGCCGCCGGGCCGCCCGGCAGCGGCTGGCCGACCTGATGGGCGGTCAGCAGCCCTACCCCTGGACCCTGGCCGGCACCCCGGCCCCGGCCCCGCCGAAGCCGGTCGTCCGGCTGGTCATCGGCGGCCTGCTGATCGGCCTGGCCACCGTCTCGGCACTCACCGGCCTGGAGCACCAGGAGGACGCGGACGGACGGGCCGCCCGGGCCGAGACCGTCTCCGGCCGGGTGCTCTCCTCGGACGAGCTCGGCGACACCGAGGTCGAGTACCGACTGCCCGGCGAGGACCGCCACCGCACCGCCGAGGTGACGGTCTGGTGGGACGCGTACCCCAAGGCGGGCGACACCCTCCCGCTGCTGGCCGACCGCGACGGCTGGGTCCGCCTCGCCGGTGACGCGTACGACCCCACCCCCTGGCTGATGGCCGCCACCGTCCTGGGCGCGCTCGGCCTGGTCGTCCTCGGCTCCGCCGCCCGCAGCGTCGGACTGATCCGCGACCTGGCCGGGCCGGGCGCCCCCGTCCTGACGGTGGTGCACCACCCGGACGGCGAGGAGGAGATCGTCGGCCCCGAGGGCGGCGGCCCGCTCTGGCGGCTCTCCACCCGGCAGTACCTCGGCTGGAACGGCACCGCCTGGGCGCCGCTCGGCGACTTCCCCCTCCACTGGGAGGGCGAGGCCGAGCGCCCGCCCGGCCTGCGGACCGCCCTGCTCTACCAGGGGCCTGACGGTGCGTCCGCCCCCGTCCTGGTGCGGCGCTGGACGGAGCAGGACGACCGGGACGGCGTGCTCGAACTCGACTGGGTCGCGGTGGTCTGCACCCCGCAGGTCAAGGTGCTCCGCCGGCCGCGGCCCACCGCCCCGCGCCCGACCGAGGACCAGGGCATGCCGGCCCGCCTGCGGCTGGCCGTCGGCCCGGCCGCCGCACTCGTCCTCGGCGCGCTGGTGGTCTCCCGCTCCGCCGACGGCTGGTGGACGGGCCTGGTCCAGCCCCTGCTCCTCGGCGGCTTCGGCATCACCGGAGCGGTGGCCGCCCTCGGCTGGCAGGCCCGCTTCGACCGCAACGGCCTGGTGACCAGCACCGGCCTGACCCGGCGTCGGACCGCCTGGCCGGAGATCACCGCGGCCACGGCGGAGAACGGCCGCGTCACCGTCCGCACCCACGACGACCAGGAACTCCACATCGGCCACCGCGCCGCCGCCTGGCTGGGCCTCGGCGGCTACGACCCCCACGCCCTCGCCACCGCCGTCACCCGCGCCGCCCACGAACCCGCCCACCGCCCCACCACCGACATCCCTGACCACTTCCCCGAACTCTTGGTCAACCGCCTCTCCCTGACGGCCTACCTCCTCACCACGATCACCGTCTTCTGGCTCACCTGACGAAAGTGGCTACGCCCTTGGGGCGCGAGGCTCTGCTGATTGCGGCTCCGCCGCGTGGGCGCGAGTACGGAAGGCGGCCCAGCGCTAGATCGGGGCAGGCGAGCCAGTTGCACGTGCTGCCGCTCCCCTAGGTCACGGGCAGCTGATGTCCGCTCCCGTGTTGGCCGTCACGGCCGGTGCCGACGCAGACGGGGTGGCGGCCGGGGTGGGGGAGGCCTGGCCGGGGAGGGCGCCCGTGTAGTCGGAGCCGGCGATCACCTGCATGGTGGCGCCCAGCCCCGGGGCCTGGACCAGTTCCGCGTACGGGAGCGCGGCGGCCAGCGTCTTCACCGACTCGTCCCACCGGGGGTCGTACCGCACCACCGTCCGCG
The DNA here is from genome assembly GCF_055584905.1 of Kitasatospora sp. NPDC088742. Classification (NCBI taxonomy): domain Bacteria; kingdom Bacillati; phylum Actinomycetota; class Actinomycetes; order Kitasatosporales; family Streptomycetaceae; genus Kitasatospora; species Kitasatospora sp. NPDC088742. The sequence continues at coordinate 129,042 of NZ_JBVJLD010000014.1, forward strand.
CCGCGTTCCCCCCACCCGCGTTCGAGGGCGCCCCCGTCGTCGCGAACCCGGCCTTCCGCAGGTCCCCGTCCACCCGCGCCCCGAGCCCCGCCGTCCCGGCCCCGTTCAGCACCTGGACCCGGATCTGCCCCGGCGGCACCGCCCCGGGCGCGACGGCGGCCGCGGCCGCGGGAGCGGGGGCCCGCTCGGTCAGCGGCTGCCCGTTCCGGACGGCGTCGAAGAGCGCCTTCGCCCCCGACGGGTCCCACAGCACCGTCGAACCCCAGCCCTCCACCTGGTGGTTGACGTCCTTGAGCGGGACGGTCGCGAAGTCCGCCGTGGCGGGCGAGAGGTCCTTCAACTGGGTGGCCAGCGCCACGAGATCGGCGCTGGACAGCTCCTGGTCGGCCTTGACCGACCGCAGCACCGTCTCCGTCACCCGGGAGAGCTTCACCGGGTTGAGCAGGGTCCCGCTCCCGGTGGCCTGCCTCAACAGCTGGGCCAGGAACTTCTGCTGACGCTGCATCCGCCCCAGGTCGGAGCTGCCGTCCACGTGCCGCGCCCGGACGTACTTGAGCGCCCCGGCCCCGTCCAGCCGGGTGGTGCCGGCGGGCAGGTCGAGTCCGGAGTACTGGTCCTTCAACGGCTTGGCGGTGCAGACCTCGACGCCGCCGAGCGCGTCCACGGTGGAGACGAAGGAGAGGAAGTCGACCTGGAGGTAGTGGTCGATCCGCAGGCCGGTGTTGCGCTCCACGGTGCGGACGGTGAGGGCGGGGCCGCCCATCCCGTGGGCGGCGTTGACCTTGCCGTGGCCCTCGGGGACCTCCCGGCCGGTGGCCAGGTCGCGGTGGGCGGGGATCACCACGTAGGAGTCGCGGGGGATCGAGACCACGCTGGCCCGGCCGCCGTGCTCGGCCAGCTGAACGATCATCAGGGTGTCGGTGCAGTGGCAGGATTCGCCGCCGGCGTGCAGCAGGCCCTTGAGGGTGTCGGCCGGGATGCCCTCCCGGTCGTCGGTGCCGGCCACCAGGAAGGTGGTCACCCCGTCGTCGGGCGGCCGGTCCCCGGCGGAGCCGAAGGCGTCCACCCGGCCGATCGCGTCCCCGACCCCGGCCAGCAGGGTCCGTCCGCCGCAGGCGGTGGCCAGCACGGCGAGCGAGACGGCGGCCGCCAGCCACCGGCCCCACCGGCGCACCGGCGGGGTGCGCTGGGGGTCGGTCCCGTGACGGGTGGCAGTCGGCGGCACCCTCGGATGGTAGGCGCGCCGCAGGAGCACCGGAGCAGGACGCGCCGGGCGGGTACGCCGTACGCGGGCCCGGTCGCCGAAACGTTCATGCACCCGTTCGGTCCGGCCGGGTCGGACCGGCAACCGCCAACCGGCCCCGCGCGCGGCCCCGGTGACGCTATGTTCGGCGCCATGGGGAACCCAGTGCGAGTGGTGGAGAGCGCCGACGTCGACGAGCGGGCGCGGATCGGCGAGGGCAGTACGGTCTGGCACCTGGCCCAGGTCCGCGAGGACGCGGTGATCGGGGCCGAGTGCATCATCGGGCGCGGCGCGTACGTCGGCCCCGGCGTGGTGATCGGGGACCGGGTGAAGCTGCAGAACCACGCCCTGGTCTACGAGCCGGCCGTCCTGGAGGACGGCGTCTTCGTCGGCCCGGCGGCGGTGCTGACCAACGACGTGTACCCGCGCTCGGTGGATCCGGACGGCAAGCTCAAGCGCGGGGACGACTGGCACGCCCAGGGGGTGACGCTCCGTCAGGGCTGCTCGATCGGCGCCCGCGCGGTGATCACCCCGGGGGTGACGGTCGGCCGCTGGGCCCTGGTCGCGGCCGGTGCCGTGGTGCACCGCGACGTCCCGGACTTCGCCCTGGTGGCCGGCGTCCCGGCCCGCCGCCTCAAGTGGGTCGGCCGGGCCGGCGAGCCGCTCACCGAGACCGCCCCCGGCCGCTGGCAGTGCCCCAGGACCGGCGAGCACTACACCGAGACCGACGGCGTGCTCACGGAGGGCACGGTTCAGAAGGTGTAGAGCCCGCCCTGCGGGTTGACGTCCATGCAGTTCTTGTCGTTGTCCGCGGTGACGGCCTCGGCCGACTTGGGCAGCTGGGTCGGCGCGGCGGTCACCGGGAAGGTGGTGCCGCTCGGCCAGTCGGCGCCGACGGCCAGCAGCAGGTCGCTCTTGGCGGTGCCCTCGTGCAGGGCGGTGCGGGGCAGTCCGAGGGCGGCGGCCACCGCCTGGGCCTCGGCCGACTGCTCGGGGGCGTACTCGAGTTGGGTGGTCTTGCGGGCCGCGCCGTTGGCCGTGGTCGAGGCCTTGGCGAAGCCCTTGGCGGCCAGCGCCGCCTTGATGTCACCGGCCCGGCGCTCCACCCCGGAGGAGTTCTGCACGGTGACCTCCACGGTGGCCGGCGCCGCGGTGCTCGCCGACGGGGAGGGCGTCGGCGACGGGGCGGGGGCGGCGGCGGGGGCCGGGCCCTTGTCGTCCAGCGGGCGGTCGGCCAGCAGCATGTCCCAGATCTGCTTGGTGTCCGGCTCCTTGAGCTCCAGCCGGTTCTCGTCGCTGGCGGCCGTCACGGTCGGCACGGTGAGGGTGGTGATCCGCTCGGTCGGGACCTTGCGCAGGTCGGTGCCGAGGTCGATCAGTGCCTTCACGTCGGCCAGGTCCTTGTCGAGGCTGATCGACTTCGAGGCGGTCTCGGCCAGCTTCAGCAGCCCGGCCGGGTCGGTGAGCGTCCCCTTGGACTTGAGCTCCCGGATCATCGACGAGAGGTACATGTGCTGGGCCTTGGTCCGGCCGATGTCGTCGCCCCAGGCGTCGCGGGTGCGCAGCCACTGCAGCGCCTGCTCGCCCTGGACCCGGTGGGTGCCCTTGGCCAGCTTGAGGTCGGTGCCGCCGTGGCCCTTGCGGTACCGGTCGTAGAGGTTCATGTTGACGCAGACCGGTACGCCGCCGACGGCGTCGGCCATGTCCACCACGCCGGCGAAGTCGATCATCATGTAGTGGTCGACGTACAGGCCGGTGATGGCCTGCCAGGTGCCGAGCAGGCAGCCGGGGCCGCCCCGGGCCAGCGCCTCGTTGATCATCGCCTTGCGGACCGAGGGCTTGGTGGACTTGCCGTCCTCGCTGCGGCAGGCCGGGATGGTCACCAGGGTGTCCCGGGGTATGGATATCAGCGAGGCGTTGGAGCGGTCGGCGGAGACGTGCAGCAGCATCTGGACGTCGGCCAGGCCGGGCCGCCCGGCGTCGTCGGCCGAGCCGCCGAGGGCGATGTTCTTGGCCGAGCCGCGGTTGTCGGTGCCGATCATCAGGATGTTGATCGGCGTCTGGCCGGCCGCGTTGGGCGCGGTCTTCGCCCCGGAGGCGTCGCTCAGGTTCCGCTCGCCCGAATCGAAGTTGCCGTTCAGGTGCTGGTAGTACCAGTAGCCGCCGCCGCAGGCCGCCAGCAGCAGCAGGGCCAGGCCGAGGGCCAGCCGCCGCAGTACCCGCCGTGGTCCGCCCCGCTGCTGTTTCGCCGCCTGCCGGGCGGCGGCGCGCCCCCCGGACGGCCGCGTTTGGACGTTCGTCATCGGTAGCACCACCACTCGTCGTGAGCAGCCCCCCGTAGGCCACCTGTTCGGAACCTACCCGACACCACGGACGAGATCGCGGATCTGTTACACAGTCAGAACGATCGTATGACTGTGAGTTTGACCATCTCTGCTCACTTCGCGCACACGTCGGCGTCGTCCGCCTGTACCCGCTGGAGGTCCTTGGGCGCCTCGGTCGGCACCGGCACCGCGGGCTTGCCGAGCTCGCCGAAGTCCTTGCCCAGCACCAGCAGCAGCGGCTCCCCGGCGGCGATCGCGCCGCTCTCCTTGGCGGCCTCGGCGGGCAGCCCGAGCGCGGCGGCCAGCGCGACGCCCTGGTCGGCCCTGCCCTTCGGGTAGGAGACGGTGGTGGCCGGGGCGGTGGCGGTGTCCTTGCCGGTGCCGGCCTGCGCGAAGCCCTTCCCCTTCAGGGCGGTGACGGCCTTTCCGGCCTGCCCGGGGGTGCCGGACCCGTTCCGGACGGTGACCCGGACGGCGGCCGCGTCCACCGTGGGCGCGGGCGGGGCGGAGGGTGCGGCGGAAGCCTGGGCCGGCGAGGGGTCGGCGGCGGCGCCGGCCACCTCGGTCAGCGAGCGGTCGGCCGCGAGCATCGCGAACAGCTGCTCGGCGGGCTTGTCGTTGAGGATGACCCGGCCCTTGTTCTTCGGGTCGTCCAGCACCGGCACGGTGGCGAAGGTGATGTGCTTGGTGTCCACCTTGGAGAGGTCCAGCGCCAGGTCCTTGAGCTTGTCCACGCTCTTCAGGCCCGGGTCCACGGTGAGCGCCTTGGTGGCGGCGTCCGCGAGGTTGAACAGCTTGGTCGGGCTGGTCAGGGTGTCGCTGCTCTTCATCTTGCGGATCATCGAGCCCAGGAACTGCTGCTGGAGCTCGATCCGGGACAGGTCGCTGCCCTGGCCGACGGCGTGCCGGGTGCGGACGAAGGCCAGCGCGTCCTCGCCCTGCACCACGTGCCGGCCCTTGGTCAGCTTCAGGTGCGAGCCGGAGTCGTTGATGTCCTTGGCCACGCAGACCTCCACGCCGCCGACGGCGGTGGAGAGGCTCTTCACCGCCTCGAAGTTGACCATCAGGAAGTGGTCGATCCGGATGCCGGTCATCTTCTCGACGGTCCGCCAGGTGCAGCCCGGGTCGCGGCCCTCCTGGCCCAGGCTCTCGTTGAACAGCGTCCGGGCCGTGCCGGGGATCTTCTTCCCGTTGGCCTCGCACTCCGGGACGGTGACCATCAGGTCGCGCGGGATGCTCATCACCGTCGCGTTGCTGCGGTCCTTGGCGACGTGCACCACCAGCGTGGTGTCGGCGTGGCCGGGGCTGCCCTCGTCACCGTACGAGCGGCCCAGCCCCTGCCGGCTGTCGGTGCCGATCACCAGGATGTTCATCGCCCCGGTGGCGGCCTGCGGCCGTTCGGAGTCCGGGCCGACCTGGACGTTCACCGCGGTGATGTTCCCGTTGATCCGCTGGTACGCGTAGAGCGCGCCGCCGCAGCCGGCCACCAGCACCAGCGCGGCCACCCCGGCGGTCCACTTGACGGCCCGTCGGCGCCCGCCGCCGCCCGTCTGGCGGCGCGAGGCCCGCCCGCCGGGCGGCGGTGCGGCGGCCTCCGGCCGGGCGGTCCGGGCCCGGGGGCGCGGCACGGTGGCCGGGGGAGGGGTGGCGTCCAGGTCCAGACGGAACTCCCCGGTGGCCGGGTCGAGCACCCACTGGTCGGCCGGGTCCACCGCGGCCGGGGTCTGGTCCGCGAGGTGTCCGTCGTGCCGGTTTCCGCTGTTCACCCCGGACACCCTAGACGAGCTCCGGCCATGATCCGGTCGTACTGTGACCGTTGACACGGCGGTCAAACGCCATGAAAACGGGCAAAGTTCACGCCCCGTCGGGCCCGGACCGGCCACTCGCCGGCCCGCCCGCGGTCAGTGCATCGCGCAGGCCTCCTGGTCGGCGGTCCGGCCCTCCAGGGTCGGTTCGGCGGTCGGCAGGGTGGTCGGACCGGCCGACGGCGTCCAGCCGCCGAGGTCGTCCGGGGAGGGGCTCGCGGAGGCGCCCGGCGGGGGCTCGTGCGCCGCGGAGCCGTCCACCGAGGGGTCGCGGAGCAGCGCCGAGGGCGCCCCGTCGGCCAGCAGGGTGGCCGACGGCGAGGCGCTCACCTGGTAGGCCCGCACGCTCACCGAGCGGTCGGAGCGCAGGGCGGCGAACAGCTGGTCGGTGTCCGGCTGGACCAGCTGGTCCCGGTCCCAGTTCCCCGGGTACGGGCGGCGCGGGGTGGTCAGGAAGACCACGTTCGAGGTCGGCATCGAGCGCAGGTCCTGGGCCAGGTCGTACAGCGCGCCCAGCCGGCTCAGCCCCTCGTCGGCGGTGACCGCCCCGGTGGCGGCGTTCAGCAGCGGCCAGAGCCGGGTCGGGTTGAGCAGCACCCCGGTGGACTGCACCTTGCGCACCATCGAGGCCAGGAACTCCTGCTGACGGCCCATCCGCTGGGTGTCGCTGCCGTCCCCGAGGGTCTCGCGGGCCCGGACGTACCCGAGGGCCTGCTCGCCGCCCAGCACCTGCCGCCCGGCCGGCAGGTCCAGCTTGGCGTTGCGGTCGTGGATCGCCCGGGGCACGCAGACCTCCACCCCGCCGACCGCGTCCACCATCTTCTTGAAGCCGGTGAAGTCCAGGATCAGGTGGTGGTCGATCCGGATGCCGCTGAGCCGCTCCACGGTCCGGATCGTGCAGGCCGGACCGCCCAGCTCGAAGGCCCAGTTGAACTGCACGAACCGGGGCGTCGACCGCGTCCCGTCCGGCAGCTCGCAGGCCGGCACCCGGACCATCGCGTCCCGGGGGATGGAGACCGCGGTGGCGTGCTCCCCGTCCGCCGCCAAGTGCAGCAGGATCGTGGTGTCCGAGCGCTGCCCGCCCGCGTAGCCGTACTCGCCGTTGGCCCCGCTGCGGTCGTCGCTGCCGATCAGCAGGATGTTCCTGGCCTGCTGCGGCCCCCGCTCCGGGCGCTCCGACTCGTCCTGCCGCAGCAGCTTCCCGGTCGCGGTGTCGGTCCCGATGTTGCCGTCCAGCTTCCGGTAGCCGATCCACGCCACCACGCCCCCGGCCACCAGCAGCAGCGCCAGCACCCCGGAGATCAGCAGCAGGATGCGGCGGCGCCCCCCGCCGCGGACGGTCGGGGGGCGCACGCTCTGGTCATCGTCCTCGGCCATGACCGGGATTCCTACCCGGTCGACGTACCGGGCGGATCAGCCCAGACGCAGAGTCACTCGTTCGGATTCGATCCGCTTCGCCCACTGCTCCTCGGTCAGCCCGCCCGAGTTCCGGCAGAGCACCACCGAGGCACCGGCCGCCAGCGGGGCCAGCAGCCCGGCCTCCAGCCCGGCCCAGTCGTCGTACGAGAGCGTGCTGAGCACCCGGCTGGAGGTGTCCAGCCCGAGCCGGGCCGCGCCCTCCCGGGCCAGCGCCACGGTCTGTTCACCCGTCAGCTTCAGCGGCAGGCCGTCCTCCACCACCGTCTCCAGCGCCAGCGCCTGCGGGTGCACCGGCGAGTACGGGGCGAACCGGTCGCCCTGCCCCGGCACCTCGGCGGCGTAGTCCAGGAAGCCGTCCGGCCGGGCCGGGAACCGTCCGCCGAGCGGACGCAGCGCGAGCGCCACCCGTTCGCCGGAGCAGTCCTTGGCGGCGTCCAGCCCGTCCGGGCCGCTCACCACCAGATCGGCGTCGGCCGGAGCGCCGCCGGGCACCGCGACCACCCCCACCGACCAGCAGGCCAGCAGCCATACGGCGCTCTGCCAGTGGGCCGGAAGGAGCAGCGCGGCGCGGTCCTCCGGACCGGCGTTCAGCTCGTCCTGGAGCAGGTTGGCGGTCTTGGCGACCCAGTTGTCGAAGGTCTTGGCGGAGAGCTCCACCCGCTCGCCGGTCGCGTCGTCGTAGAACGTGACCAGCGGACGGGTCGGGTCCGCGTCGAGGGCCCCCGGGCGCAGGTAGGCGTGCAGCAGCTCGGCGGGGGTGCGGGCGTCGGCAGCGAATGGCGCAGTCATGGTGCGGTCCAGCCTACGACCTCCCCGTCCGCCGGGGGAGAGGCGGCCGCCCGGCGGAACCGACATGGCGTCAGATTCGGTTTGCCCTCAATATCCCTTTCATGCGCATCGCCCTGCTCGCCGCCGCCACCGCCGCCACCAGTGCCCTCCTCCTGCTCCCCCCGCCCGCCCTCGCCGAGAGCCCCTCCGGCGGGGTCAGGACCATCCCCCTGACGACCGCTCAGCGAGGCCTGCCGCAGCACGACACCGCCCCGTTCTCCCTGGTCGGCGTCAGCTGGGACGACCCGGCCGCCACCCCCGACGGCACCGTCGAGGTCCGCACCCGCGCCGTCGGCGGAGCCTGGAGCCCCTGGCACCCGCTGGCCGTCGAACCCGACGACCGCCCCGACCCCGAAGGCCCCGAGGCCGCCCGGCGCGGCGCCACCGCCCCGCTCTGGGTCGGCCCCAGCGACGGGGTCGAGGTCCGCTTCACCGGCAGCGCCCCGCGCGGCCTGCGCGCCGAACTGGTCGACCCCGGGCGGGACGTGACTCCCCGCCGGGCCGGCGGGGCCGCGCCCCGCCCCGGCATCGTCACCCGGGCCGGCTGGGGCGCCGACGAATCCGTCCGCGAGCCCGACTTCACCTACACCGGCCCGGTCAGGGCGGTCTTCGTCCACCACACCGACACCGCCAACGACTACGCCTGCGCCGACGCACCCAAGGTCATCCGGTCGATCTACCAGTACCACGTCAAGAGCAACGGCTGGCGCGACCTCGGCTACAACTTCCTGGTCGACCGCTGCGGCACCGTCTACGAGGGCCGCGCCGGCGGAGTCGCCCAGCCCGTCCTCGGCGCCCACACCCTCGGCTTCAACACCGACACCGCCGGCATCGCCGCCCTCGGCCGCTACACCCAGGACGCCGTCCCCCAGGCCCAGATCGACGGCATCGCCAAACTCGCCGCCTGGAAACTCGGCCTCACCGGCCAACCCGCCGACGGCAAGACCCGACTCACCTCCGCCTCCGACGGCAGCCGCTACCCCAAGGGCACCACCGCCACCTTCGACACCGTCTCCGGCCACCGCGACGCCTTCAACACCGAATGCCCCGGCACCGCCCTCTACACCCGCCTCCCCGCCATCCGCACCTGGTCCACCCACCTCCAGGGCCGGTAACCCCTGACGAAAGTGGCTACGCCACCAGGGGCGCGGGGCTCTGCTGATCTGCGGCTCCGCCGCGCGGGCGCGAGTACGGAAGGCGGACCAGCGTGAGATCGGGGCACGCGAGCCAGTTGCACGTGCTGCCGTTCCCCAGCGCGCCCGCGCGGCGGAGCCGCAGATCAGCAGAGCCCCGCGCCCCTGAGCGCTTTCCCTGACGGCCGTCGCGTCCGCGTATCCTCGCGTGGCGGGAGGTGCGGCAAGGTGTCGGAGGCGGTGCGTCGTTGGGAGCCCGGGTTCCCGCTGGACCTCGGGCGGTGCCTGCTGCCGTTGCGCCGGGGTCCCGCCGACCCCTCCTTCCGCAGCAGCGGCGACGGCGCCGTCTGGCGAGCCTCCCGCACCCCCTCCGGCGTCGGCACCCTCCGCCTGGCCCATCAGCACGGCGTGGTCGAGGCCCACGCCTGGGGCCCCGGCGCCGAGTGGCTGCTCGACCGGGTCCCGCTCCTCCTCGGTGCGTCCGACGACCCGTCAGGCCTGCACCTCCCCCCGGGCCCGCTGCGCGAGGCCCAGCGCAGCCACCCCGGTCTGCGGCTGACCCGCACCGGCCTGGTCCTGGAGTCCCTGGTCCCCGCGATCCTGGAACAGAAGGTCACCACCGACGAGGCCTACCGCGCCTGGCGCACCCTCCTCAAGGACTTCGGCACCCCCGCCCCCGGCCCCGCCGAGGGCATGTGGGTGGCCCCGTCGGCCCGGGAGTGGGCGCTGCTGCCGTCCTGGGAGTGGCACCGCGCCGGCGTGGACCCCAAGCGCGCCGCCACCGTCGTCCGGGCGGTCCGCCTCGCGCCCCGGCTCGAAGAGGCGTCAGCCCTCCCGCACGACGCGGCGACCGCCCGCCTCACCACCGTCCCGGGCATCGGCCCCTGGACCGCCGCCGAGACGCTCCAGCGCAGCAACGGCGACGCGGACGCCGTCTCCGTCGGCGACTTCCACCTCCCCAACCTGGTCGGCTGGGCCCTCGCGGGCCGCCCCCGCAGCGACGACGCGCAGATGCTCGCGCTGCTGGCCCCGTACGCGGGCCACCGCCACCGGGTCTGCCGCCTGATCGCCCTGACCGGCGCCCGCGCCCCCCGCTACGGGCCCCGCCTCACCCCGAACGACCACCGCTCCCGCTAGCCGGCCGGCCAGCCGTCTACCGCACCGTCAGAAAGGCCTCCGCCGACCGCGCCTGACGCGCCTTCGGCGCCTCCGCCGGCCGCCCGACCGCCACCGCCCCCATCGGGTCCCACCCTTCCGGCAGGTCCAGCACCTCCCGCACCGTCCCGCGGCAGAACATCGTCGAGGAGACCCACGCCGAGCCGTACCCCTCCCCGGCCAGCGTCACCAGCAGGTTCTGCACGGCGGCCCCCGCCGCCACCACGAACATCTCCCGCTCCGCCGCGGCCCGCCGCGCGTCGGGGTAGTCGTGCGAGCCGTCCATGACCAGGCAGGGCACCACCAGGTACGGCGCGGCCCGCAGCACGTTGCCGCGCGCCGTCCGCCGGGCGATCTTCGCCTCGTCCCAGCCGTCCAGCTCCGCGAGGTCCCGCCGCCAGGCGGCGAGCATCGCGTCCAGCAGCCGTTCCCGTACCTCACCGGACTCCACCAGCACGAACCGCCAAGGCGTGGTGTGGTGCGGCGCCGGGGCGGTCACGGCCGCGGCCACCGCGCGCCGCACCGCCTCCGGGTCGACCGGCTCCGCGGTGAAGGTCCGTACGGTCCGCCGCAGCGTGACGGCCTCCCGCAGCGCCTCCGAGGTGCCCAAGCGGAACAGGTCGTCGACCACCGGCCGCAGCAGCGGCCGGATGCCGTCCCCGTCCTCCTCGGTGACCACCCCGGCCAGGCCCCGCACCACCGCGACCGGCACCCCGCTGGCCTTGCCCTTCACCAGGTCACCGGCGGCGGCCAGTTCGTCGGCGGTGGCGGTCACGGTGAGCGTGAGCTCGTTGCCGTGGCTGTCCGTCCGCCCCCGGTGGTCCTCCAGCACCGCGACCCCGGCCGCGCCGATCGCCACGTCCGTCAGGCCGTTGCGCCAGGGCCGGCCGAAGGTGTCGGTGATCAGCACGCCCAGCCGACGGCCCGTCAGCTGCCGCAGCCGGGCACGCAGGGCGCGGGCCGAGGCGTCGGGGTCGAGCGGGAGCAGCAGGACGGTGCCGGGGGCGGTGTTGGAGGCGTCCACCCCGGCGGCGGCCATCACCAGGCCGTTGCGGTTCTCCACGATCCGGGAGCGGCCGCGCCGGGCCACCACCCGGACGGTCTCCGCGTCGATCGCGGCCTCCCGGTCGGTGGCCTCGACGATCCGGCCCTCCGCCTTGGAGACGATCTTCGAGGTGACCACCACCACGTCGCCGTCCTCGAACTCGCCCGCCTTGGCGATGAGTTCGGCCAGGTCGGCGCCGGGCTCGATCTCCGGCAGCCCGAGCACGGGCAGCACGCAGATCACCGGCGCACCTGCTCGGCCAGCTCCAGCGCCACCCGGGCCATCTCGGCCGTCGCGGGCACATCGGTCATCAGCAGCGGCACTGCCCGGCAGGCGATCCCGGCCGCCTCCACCATCTCGACGGCGGCCGCGTCGGCGGTGTCCACCAGCCAGCCGTCCAGCAGCCCGGAGCCGTAGTTCAGCGCCACCGCCTCGGCGGTGGCCTCCACGCCGACCGCCGCCAGCACCTTGTCGGCCATGCCGCGCACGGGGGCGCCGCCGATGATGGGGGAGAGCCCGACCACCGGCGCGGCGGCCGAGGCCACCGCCTCCCGGATGCCGGGCACGCCCAGGATGGTGCCGATCGAGACCACCGGGTTGGACGGCGGCAGCAGGATCACGTCGGCGGCCGCGATCGCCTCCAGCACGCCGGGGGCGGGCTCGGCCGTCTCGGCGCCGACCGCCACGATCGCCTCGGCGTCCACCGCCGCGTGCAGCCGTACCCAGTACTCCTGGAAGTGCACCACCCTGGGGGTGCCGTCCTCGGTGATCCGCACGTGGGTCTCGACCCGGTCGTCGCTCATCGGCAGCAGCCGCACGCCCGGCTTCCAGCGGTCGCAGAGCGCCTCGGTGACGGCGCTCAGCGGATAGCCGGCGGCGAGCATCTGGGTGCGCACGATGTGGGTGGCGAAGTCCTTGTCGCCGAGCCCGAACCAGTCCGGTCCGACCCCGTAGGCTTTCATCTCCTCCTTGACCGACCAGGTCTCGTCGGCCCGGCCCCAGCCCTGCTCCTCGTGGATGCCACCGCCCAGGGTGTACATCACGGTGTCCAGGTCGGGGCAGACCTTCAGCCCGAAGAGGTGGATGTCGTCCCCGGTGTTGCCGATGACGGTGATCTCGTCCTGAGGGCCGGTCAGTTCCCGGAGCCCGCGCAGGAAGCGCGCCCCACCGATGCCGCCTGCCAGTGCCACGATGCGCATGGGCCCATCCTGCCAGGCGGCACCGGTCCCGAGGCCACGGACCGTCGGTGCGGGTGGATCCGTCAGTGCGCGTCGATCCGGCGCTCGGCGGCCGGGGCCTGCGCGCCGTACTGGTTCATCTCCACCAGGCCCGGCGAGTAGAGGTGGATGGAGACGGCGGGCTCCAGCGAGGCGTTCACCATCTCGTGCAGGTAGCCGGAGGAGAACACCCGGCGGCTGCCCTCGGGCAGCGGGCGCTGCTGCTCGCCGTCCTGGGTCAGGGCCCGCTCGACCAGCTCGCCCTGGACCACGGTCATCACGCCGGAGGAGGCGCCGTGGTCGTGGAAGCCGCTGCCCTGGCCGGGCAGCCAGCTGAGCAGCCAGACCTCGTAGCCGGGGCCGGTCTCCAGCCGGGAGTACCAGCGGGTGAGGGCGTCGTAGCGGACCAGCGGCTTCCAGCGGCTCTCGTCGGCGGCGATCTCGCGGACCAGCCGGGCGTAGCCGGCCACCGTGGTGGGGTGGGCGGGCAGGTCGGTGCGGGCCAGGTGCTGGAAGGCGGTCGGGTCGCCGGCGATCGAGACGTCGCTCAGACCGTCGGTCCAGCGGGGGGCGGGCACGGGGGCGGCGGCGAGCAGGTGCTGCTGCCGGGCGCGGTCACGGTTGCGCTTGCGGAGGCGGGGCATTCGCATGGGGCGGAATCCTCGGAGGCGGAGATCGGCGGGTGTGCAGCCGGTCCGCGGGGGATTCAGGGGGGACTGTCGCGGTCGGCCTCGGTGCTCCTGGAGGCGGCGCGCGGTGGGACGCGTGCGCCTAGATACAGGAACAGAGGCGACAACAGAGGGAGCTCGCGGCACGACGGAGCAGCGCCTGGCGGCGGCTCACGGGGGCGGCGAACTCTGACATGAGGGCAAGGAGACCGCAAGAGGGGCCACAGTGTCAACCCGATCGTCCGGGCATTCCGGGAACTTCGCGCATGAACCACCGGATGGGGTGATAAATCACCCTCTATGTTTCGATGTGAAGATCGCCGGGAAGGCAGCCGATGACCAGCGGCAACCGAGTGCGCTGCGGCTCGCGTCCACCCGTTCGGGGGGTGGTGGGGCTGAGGGTGCGTCAGGTTGACTGCGTGTCAGGCGGTGGGTGGTTCCGGCCGGTTGGTCCGATTAGGTCAGTAAGACCGTCATGTCCGGATATGTACACTTGTCGTAGTGCCTTGGTTCCGGGGAGTGAATCCTCGGCCCAATACCAGAGCTCGGCTTGACTGGGCCAGAGTGACGCACATGTAATTTCACTCGTGTCGTTCCGCCGCTCCAGGCAACGGCAACACCACGGGGACGCCAAAAGGGGCAGAGGAGGCGCCGGAGATGAGCGAGCTCTTTGAGCTGTTGATCGGTGAGGGCATCGAAGAGGACGAAGAGGAGCTCGGCTGGCAGGAGCGCGCGCTCTGCGCGCAGACCGATCCGGAGTCCTTCTTCCCGGAGAAGGGCGGCTCCACCCGCGAGGCCAAGAAGGTCTGCCTGGCCTGCGAGGTCCGCTCCGAGTGCCTGGAGTACGCACTCGCCAACGACGAGCGGTTCGGCATCTGGGGCGGTCTCTCCGAGCGCGAGCGCCGTCGTCTCAAGAAGAGCGCGGTCTGACCGGCCGTTCTCCTGTTCGTGCGGCGCCTCACCGAAGACGGTGGGGCGCTTCTGCATTTCCGCCCAATTCCCGCACAACTCGTGAATGTGCCGACGGCACCTCGCCCGGGCTCTCGCGCGCGGTACACACCGGCACCGTTCCGGTGCCGTTTCCCCCGCTTCTCCCCCTCCTCGGGGGCACACCGAGGACGAGCCCGCCATCCGGAGCCGTTAGTGTGGGGCGCCAACTCCCTTGGCCGCACCGAGAAGCTTGGGGCTCACGCACTCGATGACCGTCTACAGCCACCAGAGCGGCTTCTCCGCTGCCCGGCCTCCCGCATACCCGCGCCACCTGGTCACCGCCGTGATCGTCTCCCACGACGGTGCCCGGTGGCTCCCGCAGGCCCTGGCCGGCCTGCTCGGCCAGGACCGCCCGGTCCAACGCATCCTCGCCGTCGACACCGGCTCCACCGACACCTCCCAGCAGCTGCTCCGGGACACCCTGGGCGACTGGCTGCCCGAGAGCGGCCCGCTGGTCCTCGGCCGCCGCTCCGGCTTCGGCAACGCCGTCGGCCAGGCCGTCTTCAACTCCCCGCCGCTGCGCGCCGAGGACCTCCCGTACAGCCTCGACCCGTCCGGCTACGACCCGGTCACCGGCGGCTGGGACGACTTCGGCGACCCGCTGGGCGCCGAGGACGAGCTCGGCCGCGGCGGCCCCCGGGAGACCGAGCCGGTCGAGTGGCTCTGGCTGCTGCACGACGACTGCGAACCGCAGACCGACGCGCTGCGCCGGCTGCTCCAGGTCGCCGACTCCACCCCGACCGCCGCCGTGGTCGGTCCCAAGCTGCGCAGCTGGTACGACCGCCGCCAGCTGCTCGAAGTGGGCGTCACCATCGCCCGCTCCGGCCGCCGTTGGACCGGTCTGGACCGCCGCGAGCAGGACCAGGGCCAGCACGACCAGGTCCGGCCGGTGCTCGCCGTCTCCACCGCGGGCATGCTGGTGCGCCGGGACGTCTTCGAGGAGCTCGGCGGCTTCGACAAGGCCCTCCCGCTGATGCGGGACGACACCGACTTCTGCTGGCGGGTCAACGCGGCAGGCCACCGGGTGGTGGTCGCCCCCGACGCGGTGCTGCGGCACGCCGAGGCGGCCAGCCGCGAGCGCCGTCAGATCGACTGCGGCTCCGCCCACCCGCACCGGGTCGACAAGGCCGGCGCCGTCTACACCCTGCTGGCCAACTCCAAGGGCCTGCTGCTCCCGTACGTGCTGCTCCGGCTGGTGCTCGGCACCCTGGTCCGGATGCTGGTCAACGTGGTCGGCAAGGACCCCCGCCAGGCCTTCGACGAACTGGCCGGCCTGGGCCACGAACTGGTCCGGCTGCCCCGTCTGCTGGCCGCCCGCAAGCGCCGGGCCAGGACCAGGTCCGGCGACCCGCTGGACGACCGCACGCTCTTCCCGGCCCCCGGCGCCACCACCCGCCTCGCGGTCGAGGGCGCGATCGGCGCCCTCGGCATCGGCGGCGGCGAGGACCCGGGCGCCGGCCGGCACGGCTCGGCCGAGTCCGGCCCGGGCGACGAGGACGCCGACGACCTGGTGGTCGAGCAGTTCACCCTGGTCAAGAAGCTGGCCCGGCGCCCCGCCCCGCTGCTCTTCACCGCCCTGCTGGTGGTCTCCGTGATCGCCTGCCGCAACCTCTTCGGCAGCGGCAGCCTGCTGGGAGGCGCGCTGCTGCCCGCCGCTGACGGGGCGTCAGGCCTCTGGTCGATGTACGCCGATGCCTGGCACCCGGTCGGCGGCGGCTCCGACGCCACCGCCCCGCCCTACCTGGGCGTGCTCGCGGTGCTCTCCTGGCTGCTGTTCGGCAACGCCGACCTGATGGTTGCCCTGCTCCTGGTGCTGGCCATCCCGCTCGCCGCGGTCAGCGCCTACCTGGTCTCCCGCCCGCTGATCGAGTCCAAGCTGGTCCGCGCCTGGGCCAGCGCCGGGTACGCCATGCTGCCCGCCGCCACCGGCGCGCTGGCCCAGGGCCGGCTCGGCACCGCGGTGCTCGCCGTGCTGCTGCCGCCGCTGGCCCGCGCCGCCGCGGTCAGCGCCGGCCTCGGCATCCGCGCCGAGACCGCCGCCAAGGGCGCCCGCCCCGGCTGGCGCTCCACCTGGATGACGGTGCTGATGCTCACCGTCTGCACCGCCTTCGTCCCGCTGACCTGGGCCATCGCCGTCCCGCTCTGCCTGGCCGCACTGGCCCACGCGGTGCTCCGCGGCGGCGCCTACGGCTCCGGCGGCGAGGCCGTCCGGCTGCTCGGCCTGCGCGTCCTGGTGATCCTGGGCGCCCCCGTCCTGGTGCTCGCGCCCTGGTCGCTGGAGGTGCTCGCGCACCCGTCCCGGCTGCTGCTGGAGGCCGGGCTGCCCGGCCTGGAGGGCGCGGCGGCCAGTCCGCTCGGCCTGGCCCTGGTCAACCCCGGCGGCGCCGGGGTGCCGCCGGTCTGGCTCTCGGCCGGCGTGGTGCTCGCCGCGCTCGCCGCGCTGCTGCGCGCCGACCGCCGCCGCGCCGTGCTGGCCGCCTGGGGCGCCGCCCTGGCCGGTCTGATCTTCACCGTGGTGGTGGCCGGCACCAGCGTCACCCCGGCCTCCGGCGGCCTCCCGGTCGCCGCCTGGGCCGGCCCGGCCACCCTGCTCGGCGGCGTGGCCCTGCTGGCCGCCGCCGCGATCGGCGCCGACGGCGCCAACGCCCGCGTCTCCGGCATCGCCTTCGGCTGGCGCCAGCCGGTCGCCGCCCTGGTGCTGGCCGCCGCCGTGCTGGCCCCGTTCGGCACCGCCGTCTGGTGGGCCGTCACCGGCGCCGACGGCCCGCTGCGCCGGGGCGAGGCCGCCCAGGTGCCCGCCTTCATCGCGGAGGAGGCCGGCACCACCGACCGCGCCCGCACCCTGGTGGTCACCGGCGACGGCGCCACCGTGCGCTACGCCCTGGTCCGCGGCTCCGGCCTGACGCTCGGTCAGGCCGAGGGCACCGTCGCCGTCGGCGACGACCCGAAGAACGCCCTGGACGCCCTGGTCGGAAAGCTGCTCGGCGGCTCCGGCGGCGAGCAGGCCAAGGCCCTGGCCGGCCGCGGCATCGGCTACGTCGAGCTCAAGCAGCCGCTCACCGCCAAGGCCCGGGACGTGCTGGACACCACCCCTGGCCTCAGCAAGCTCAGCGAGGAGGACGGCATCGGCCTCTGGCAGGTCACCGGCGCCACGGCCACCCGCGCCGTGGTGGTGGACGCCAAGGGCACCGCCAAGCCGTTCCCCGCGGGGGTCCGCGAGATCCACGGCAAGCTCCCGGCGGGGGAGGCCGGCCGCACCCTGCGACTGGCCGAGGACGCCGCCCCGGAGTGGAAGGCCACCCTGGACGGCACCGAGCTGGAGCCGGTCACCCTGGACGGCTGGGCGCAGGGCTTCAAGCTCCCGGCCGGCGGCGGCACCCTGGACGTCACCCGGAGCGGCAGCCTGCTGCACACCGGCTGGATCTGGGCCCAGGTGCTGCTCGGCGTGACCGTCCTGGTGCTCGCCCTGCCCGGCCGCCGCAACCACAACGACGACGACCTGCCCGAGGAGGTGGTGGCCGCCGCCGCGCTGGCCGCCGCCGCCCAGGCGCAGGCCCCCGTCCCCGGCAGCCGCCGGGCCCGCCGGATGGCCGAGCGCGGCGAGGGCGAGGAGCAGTCCGGCTCCGAGGAGAGCGGCGTCTACGCCGCCATCCCGGCGCAGACCGCCGCCGAGCCCGAGCCCGCCGCCCCGGCGGAGCAGTACCAGGACCCGTACCAGCAGGCCGACCCGTACGGCTGGGACCAGTACGCCGTCCAGCAGCCCGCCGCCGTGCCCTACGGCTACGAGCAGCAGCAGTCCTACGGCTACGACCCCTACCAGCAGGGCTACGAGCAGCCGCAGGCGCAGCCCGAGTACCCGGGCTACGACCAGCCGGAGCAGCAGCCCTGGGTGCCGGGGCAGCCGCAGCAGGAGCCCTACCACGACCCCAACGACCCCTACGGCCAGCAGTACCGGCCCGGATCGGGGAGCTGACCCGCCGTCATGAAGAAGCCCACTCTCAAGGCCCCCAACCTCAAGGCCCCCACCTTCGGCCGGTCCGCCCCCGCGGCGGACGGCCAGGCCGGCCCCGGCGACCAGCGGGCCGACGGCCCGAAGGCCTCGGGCGGCACCCGCACCGGCGTCTCGCTGCTGGCCGGCGCGGTGGCGATCGGCGTGGTCTTCGGCATCGCCGAGCTGCGCCCGCCCGCCGACCCGGAGGCGACCGCCCCGGCCGCCGCCAGCAGCGCCAAGGTCGAGCGCACCGCCCTGGTCTGCCCGCAGCCCCTGCACGGCCTGACCGGCTCGACCACGCTCACGCTGTTCTCCCCGCAGGACACCGGGACGGGAGGCTACGGCGCGCTCTCCGACGTCGTCCCGCACGCCCCGGCGGCCGACGCCCCGTCAGGCGCCCCGCCGGCGGCTCCCTCCGCCCCCGCCCCGGCCGACGCGGCCCCCGCCGACGCCCGGGTGGCGCTGGCCAAGTCCGGCGTCCCGGTCACCGGCCCGGCCGCCAACGGCGACAACGCCCCCGGCACCTCCGCGGTGGCCACCGGCGGGTACGCCCCCGGCTTCACCGTCTCCCAGACCACCACCGTCACTGACGAACAGGGCCGGGGCCTGTCCGGCTTCAGCTGCACGCCGACCGGCACCAGCTTCTGGTTCTCCGGCGCCAGCACCTTGGGGGACCAGCGGGTGGACTACGTCAGCCTGGTCAACCCGGACCCGCTGGTCCCGGCCGTGGTCGACCTCAAGCTCTACGGCGAGAAGGGCCCGATCGAGAACCCGGCGGCCGAGGGCATCGCGCTCGCCCCCGGCAGCTCGCAGGCCATCCGGCTGCCCTCCCTGACGAAGGACCAGAAGGACCTGGCCGTCCACGTGGTGGCCCGCAGCGGCCGGATCGGCGCGGGCGTGCACGCGGCCGACGGCAGCAAGGGCTCGGACTGGATCCCGCCCTCCGCCACCCCGGCCGCGACCCAGGTGCTGCCCGGCCTGGCGGCCGACACCTCGGCCGCCCGGCTGGTGGTCGCCGCCCCCGGCGAGGAGGACGCGGACCTGAAGATCCAGGTCTCCGGCCGCAACGGCTGGTTCACCCCGGCCGGCTTCGAGACCATCCACGTCAAGGCCGGCATGGTCAACGCGGTCGACCTCGGCCAGGTGACCCGGGGCGAGCCCGGCGCGCTCCGGCTCAGCCCGAGCGACGAGACCCACCCCACCCCGGTGGTGGCGACCCTGCGGCTGGACCGTACGCAGAACGGCAAGTCCGACGCGGCCTGGATCACCGGCACGGCGCCGGTCGGTCCGCGCGCCTCGATCGCCGACAACCGGGGCGGCAACGCCACCACGCTCTACCTGACCTCCACCGGCGAGCAGGAGGCCAAGGTGAAGGTCACCGCCTCGGCGGGCAGCGGCGGCGGCACCCCCGCCACCAAGGAGGTCTCCGTCCCGCCCGGCGCCACGGTGGCCCTCCCGGCCCCCGAGCCGGCCGGGCTCAACGGCGCCTTCGGCGTGACGGTGGAGACCGTCTCCGGCGGTCCGGTGGTGGCCGCGCGGATGCTCACGGTCGCGGTGAAGGACGTCCCGGGCTTCACGGTCCAGGCCTTCCGCGACGACCACAGCACCGTCAGGATCCCGCAGTCCCAGCCCGACCCGGCGGTCCTGCTGCACTGACGCACCGACAGGAACTCAGGGGCGCCCCCGGCCGGGGGCGCCCCTGAGTTCACTCCTCGTCGTAGCGCGGGTCGATCGCGTCCGGCGACAGGCCGAGCAGGTCGGCCACCTGCTCGATCAGGATCTCGTGCACCAGCGCGGCCCGGTCGTCCCGGTTCTTGGCCCGGATCTCCACCGGCCGCCGGTAGATGACGATCCGGCTCTTGCGGCCCTGCCCGGCCGCCATCAGCCGCCCGAGCGGCACGCCGCCGTCCTCGTCGTCCTCCTCGCCGGGCGTCGGCACCTCCTGCACGGCGAACTCGACGTCCACCAGCTGGGGCCAGCGCCGTTCCAGCCGTTCCACCGACTCGCGGACGTAGTCGTCGAACAGCTCGGAGCGGGTGAGCGAGATGGGCACCTGGGGCGGCGCCAAGGGTCCGCGCAGGCCACGGCCGTGCCGGTCGCGGTGGCGCCGGACGCGGGGCGGGTCGGCCGGTGATCGGGGTGCGGAACTGTCCATATCAGTGTCGAGCGTAGTCCTTGGAGCCCCGGAAGTGGACCACCCCGACGACGCCCATGTCGGCGACACGTGACACTCGGTGGGGGCGGGTCTTCGCGGCCTGGTCAGGAGTGCGGTACCGTCCACCCTCGTGAGCTCTGTACGTCGTTGTTCGCGGACCGCGTGCGGCCGACCGGCCGTCGCGACGCTGACGTACGTCTACGCGGACTCCACCGCCGTGCTGGGCCCGCTCGCCACCTACGCCGAGCCGCACTGCTACGACCTGTGCGCCGAGCACGCCGAGCGCCTCACCGCCCCGCGCGGCTGGGAGGTCGTCAGACTGGCGGCCGACACCAATCCGCTCCGCCGCAGCAGCGACGACCTCGAAGCGCTGGCCAACGCCGTCCGCGAGGCCGCCCGCCCCCAGACGCCCCGTCAGGTCCCGTCCAGGGAGCCCGAGGGCACCGAGGCGGGCCGCCGAGGCCACCTGAGGGTGCTCCGCTCCCCGGAGAGCTGACGGCGCGCATCGGCCGAGGTGACGTAGGGCGCTGTGTTCACCGACCGTCCATCACCTCCCGGTACGCTGCCCTGGTCTGAGTACCCAACAAGTGGAGCGGTTGTGCGGGACCTGAAGCAGCTGGTGAAGGCGTACGACGTCCGGGGTGTGGTGCCGGATCAGTGGGACGAGGTGCTGTCGCGGGCGTTGGGTGCGGCGTTCGTGCGGGTGGTGGGTGCGTCGGCGATCGTGGTGGGTCATGACATGCGCCCGTCGTCGCCGTCGTTGACGCGGGCGTTCGCGGAGGGTGCGGC